>JBBSUB010000077.1:0-17226 GCA_038235345.1 Chitinophagales bacterium | reverse complement strand
GGCAGCCACCTGGAACCGGCGATTAATTTATGACGCTGCGATCATTACTGCATATGAATCCCGGGCTGCTGGCGTTCCATGGACTTTTTCTCCTGTGTTGGATTTGGGCACCAATCCGCAATGGCCAAGGATATGGGAAGGCTTTGGCGAAGATCCCTATCTTACTTCTGAATTAGGGGTTCAGTTTGTAAAAGGTATTCAGAACACATTGGGACAAAAAGATAAACTGGTAACAAGCATCAAACATTACATGGCTTATTCAGACCCTAAATCTGGTCACGATCGCACAGATGCGTGGATACCTGAACATTATTTGCGTGAATATCATTTGCCTCCTTTTGAGGCCGCAGTAAAAGCGAATGCACGCACGGTGATGGTCAATTCTGCATTGATAAATGGAATACCGACTCACGTGAACAAACACATGCTTACTGATATTTTGAAAAACGAATTACATTTTACCGGATTTATTGTTTCTGACTGGCAGGATATTGAAAATGTATATCGCCGCGATAAAATGACAAGCAGCATTAAAGAAGCGATCATGCTTGCTATCAATGCAGGAATTGATATGTCGATGCTTCCTTACGATTACAATGAGTTTTGTACAGATCTTATTGCTTTGGTGAAAGAAGGGAAAGTGCCCATGAGCAGGATAGACGATGCGGTTACAAGAATCTTGCGGGTGAAATATGAAGTAGACCTGTTTGCCCATCCGGTAACTGTTGCGGCCGATTATCCCAAATTTGGCAGTGCGGAATTTAAGCATGCATCTTATTTAACGGCCGCCGAATCAATTACACTTTTAAAAAACAGTCAGCAAATATTACCATTGAAAAAGGGTGCCAGAATATTGGTGACCGGACCGAATGCCAATTCGATGAGAACATTAAATGGCGGGTGGAGTTATACCTGGCAGGGAGAAAAAACAGATCAATATGCGTCTTCTTACCATACAATACTTGAAGCAATTCAAAAGAATTTTGGCGCTGAAAATGTAAAATACGAAGAAGGAGTTGCTTACAAAATGAGTCAAAAATATGATGAGGATTCTATCATTAATTTGGAAAGGGTCGTGCAAGCTGCGAAGGATGTTGATTACATTCTTTTATGTATTGGAGAAAACAGCTATACCGAAACTCCCGGGAATCTGAACGATTTACGTTTATCAGAAAATCAAATTGTTCTTGCCAAAGAAATGATGAAAACGGGAAAACCGGTCATCCTGATTTTAAATGAAGGTCGTCCCAGGATTATAAACGACATCGAACCGGGAGCATCTGCGATACTGCATATATACCTGCCCTCCAATTTTGGCGCTGATGCGCTGGCCGATATTCTTAGCGGAGAAGTGAATCCCAGCGGCAAATTGCCTATCACCTATCCGCGTTATACAAATTCATTCGTAGGATATATTCATAAGCCTTCCGAAGGAGAAACAAATCCACAAGGAGGCGAATTCAATCCGCAATACCCGTTTGGTTTCGGATTGTCTTATACCACTTTTGATTATAGCAATTTAGCCATTAATAAAAAGTTATTTTCTCCTTCCGAAATAGCTACTATTTCCATAACAGTAAAAAATACAGGTGCGCTTGAAGGAAAAGAGGTTGTGCAATTATTTTCCAGTGATTTGATCGCTTCGTTTACTCCTGATGTAAAAAGATTAAGAGCTTTTGAAAAAATAGCTTTGAAATCAGGTGAATCAAAAACGGTCACGTTTCAATTACCATTGAAAGAACTGGCATTCGTAAATGTCCAAAATAAAAAAACATTGGAAGCGGGTGAATTTAAGATTGAAATCGCAGGGAAATCTCTTGTCTTCAACATTGATAAAACAGTGATTTTTTAACTAAAATCCGCAGAGATTTTAAATGGGTAAAAAAAATAAATAATCTTTGGAAAAATCAATTTAACGGAATACTAAAAACCTTTAAAAGCGAAATTGGAATTACAGGATGTATTGGCGTTCGTTTTAAGCAAGCGATGTTTTATTCATGAGGAAAAATGCCGATGTTCCAAATAGGTGTTATTTGTAATGCACATTTCTATGGACATCGTTATTTTATTAAATGTATCATCTCTCCTTTCTTTCATTTTTATCTTTTTGCGGAAGAGTCCATTTTCTTTAACTTACGAAGATAGTTTCTGATCAATATTCCGGATTCTTTCAGGTCTTCTTCTTTCCAGGGACCTGTGTCGGATACGCCTTTTTTTAAGATAGAACAGCTTTCATCTTTGTCAGAAACTGACCACGTAACCCAACTGATATTATTTTGCTCTGACCAATCAATCCATTTTTGCCATTCAACTTTATCAATCGGGCCATCGCCTGTCGCCTCCATTCCTGCACTTTCAGAAATAAACAACGGCAAGCCTTTTGAAAGTGCATAATCGGCACGATCGCGTAGTTCCTGCTTATGAGTGGCGGCATAATAATGTAACGTGTACATTATATTTTTAAAGCCTTGAATTGGGTTATCGGCGGCCAAATGGATATCCTGGTCCCAATGCGGGGAACCTACAAGAATTAGATTTATCCGGATCAATTTCACGGATCGCTTCTATTATTTTTATCGAATAGTTTTTTACATCCTGCCAAGAGTCCTCTACAGGTTCATTGAAAATCTCATAAATCACATTCGGTAAATGTCCGTATTTCTGTGCCATTTCCCTGAAAAATACGATTGCTTCCTTCTCATGGATATGGTGACTATGCCAATCAATGATCACATAAATGTCTTCTTTTATTGCCGCATCTACTACAGCCTCTACTCTTTTTTTTGATTGTTCCGGTTCTTCAATGTAACCATGCCGGGGTTCTACTCCCATAGCAGCTCTCACTACCGTGCATCCAAATTCTTTGGATAGAGTTTGAACTGCTCCGGCATTATAAAATCGGGGCCAGTAGTTGTGCCAACTAAAACTGAGACCTCTTAATACAATGGTTTTGCCCTGTTCATCCTTTAGTAATGTATTTTCCACGCGCAATGAACCATGTTTGGATACCGGTCCGGCGTAAACGGAAAAAAGAGCAACAGAAAAGATTATTACAAGAGTGCTTTTTTTCATTAATACAGGTTTTCTTAAAACTAACCAATTTTTCATCCTTTTATCGGTTCAAATTATTAAATATTCTCTTTCCGAAAAGGGTTAAGCTGTCGGGATTACCACGGCCATTTGTAGTCAGGTATGGTTTGTCGTGCCATGACCAGGCGGTATAACCCAGTCCAAGACTATCAATCAATGCTAAGTGTGGATCAAGGAAAGAAGCCAATTGTTCTTCGTTATTATAATTGGGTTCCTCGGGGCCTATTTCACCTATGAAGAGCGGTAGATTTTTGTCGAGTATACCTTTCCAGTATTTGTCAAATTCCGGTTTATTTTTATAACCCGAACCAGGTTTTTGTGGATAGAGATGTGTTCCATACACCAGGTTTTTGTAGGGTAATGGATTCTTCATAAACCCACCTAAGTCGTATCCCCAATCAATTCCATTTACAAAAATCAGGGCATTTGGATGTACTTCCTGTATTCCTTCAATCAATTTAACTGCCCACGCTGCCCATTCTTCATGTGTGCAATCTCTTGGCTCATTATAGATGTCGTACAAAACAGCCGGTTCGTTTTTATACATCAGCGCCACTTGCCTCATCAATTCTACTGACTGTTGATTTGGTAATGGATTAATTTTAAGCCTGGTATTAATCCACTGAAGATCAAAAATGGTATAGATATTTCTGGTTTTCAAAAAATCAATCCGCTCTTTTACTAACTTTCTATAGTTCTCATTATTGAGCCACCATTCCTGGTTTATAGGCAAGCGAATAATATCTATTTTCCAGTTGTCGGCTAACGCCATTAAGCCTGAAATAGGAACCCGTTTTCCGGTACTGTCGTACTCCATGCCACTCACATTTACGCCTCTCAAAATACGTTTTTGTCCATCGTTTTTATTAACGATAAACTTACCGTTGGTCGTTAACCATTTCATTTTATTTGTTTCATTCTGACCTTTATTAATGGAGGAACAGGCACCTGCAAATATTGAAACGCAGACAGTAAAAAATAGCATTCTTTTCATGTTGGTTTGTTTATTATTTTAAAGGAGCATTCCACAGTAAACCGTTTTCCCAAAGTGTATTTTGTGGGAAAATTAAAATATTCCCAGGCATAACAGGTCATCTGGCAACGGTTGCTTTTGATCATTTACCCTGCATAAATTAAATGAGTTGTACTCTGTCAAAGGGAAATACTTAGCTTATATGAATATTCTTGTACCGGTAAAGTTTTCCCGGAATTCTTTTGGTGTCAAGGCTTTTTTCTTCTTAAATGTCCGGTTGAAGTTGGAGATATTATTGAACCCACAGTTGTAAGCAATTTCTGCCACACTGTTCGTAGTATCTATCAGCATCCGGCTGGCATGCCCGATTCGTATTTCATTCAGACTATCCACAAACGTTTTGCCGGTACGTTTTTTCAAAAATCTGCTGAAAGAAGTTTCAGGCATATTGGTCACTTTCGCAACCTCGGCAAGCGAAATCTGTTTGCCGTAATTACTATGAATATATTCAAATGCTTTTTCTATTCTTCGGCTGTTATACCCATAAAGTTCATTGCTATACGTAACATCAGAAAGGGTACGCATATTTCTGGAAATGGAGAGATCATGCAGAATAGATATTAACTCTAACACAGAATCAAATCCTTGCTTTTTCTCTAAATTAATAAGTCTTGATTTTAGCCGCTCAATCGTTTCCTGCGAAAAAAGAATTCCTTTAGCAGAACCTTCAAACATACTTTTTATAAAGCTGAGCTGATTTTTCCGTAAAAAAGAAGAATCAAATAAATCCTTATGAAACTGGATGGTTATTTCAGTAATGTTTTTGCCTTTGAGGTTGTGATTGAACCAGGCGTGGGCAAGATTTGGACCAACCAATACCAGTTCCAGGTCTTCTATCTCCTCCACATGATCGCCCACGATTCTCTTCGCGCCACCTGCATTTATAATCAGGTTTAGTTCAAATTCTTCATGATAGTGTAAGGGGAAATCAAAGTTTGTTTTATTACGTGAAAACAACGTAAAACAGTCATTTTGCGTTAATGGAGTGATCTCCCTTATAATGCTATTGTGCATAATTGATGTATTTATAACGTAAAGATAGTGCGTTTGTGTTATAAGAATACTATATCGTTGTTTAAATTTTAATACTTAATTCTTGTTTTATTTAAACAAGATACTAAAATTTGAATATTATTTGTCATAATAGTATTAGTTGTCTGTTTGAATTGCACATAAATTTGACTTATTATAAATCAATTAATTATTTCAGTATGAAAAGGATTTTTATCTTGAAATTCTGTTGTCTCTTTCTTCTGTTTAGTAGTGTTTTAGGAGCCTATGCGCAGGAGAAACAAGTACGCGGAAAAATCACCGACAAAGAGAATGTACCGTTAGTGGGTGCATCCGTTTCTGTTAAAGGCGATAAGCAGGTTGCCTTAACTGATGCTAAAGGAGAGTTCTCCATTAAGGTTCCTGCTGATAATGCAATCCTAAAGGTGAGTTTTGTAGGAATGGCATCACAGGAAATTAGTGTCGGAGGCAAAACTACCTTAGATATTACTCTTTTGCAGGTAACCAGTACGTTGGATGATGTAGTAGTCGTAGGATATGGAACTGCTAAAAAATCGAATCTTACTACTGCACAGACGACCATTTCAGCAAAGGAAATTGGAAGAACCGTAAACACAACCATTGGTCAGGCTATTCAGGGCAGGTCTGCGGGTGTTTATGTAACCCAAAATTCAGGACAGCCAGGAGGGGGTATTTCTGTAACTATACGAGGAGTTAGTTCTATTAATGGATCTACACAGCCACTATATGTAATTGACGGCGTACAAATTCAGTCGGGTGCTGACGTTAATTATGGCGGTCAAAGTTCTTCAGATCCTCTGGCCGGACTAAATGATGAAGATGTTGCGGATATCCAGATATTGCAAGGACCTTCTGCTACTGCCATCTATGGCTCACGTGGTACGAATGGAGTTGTATTAATTACCACCAAAAAAGGGAAGGCAGGGGTTACTAAATTAAGTTACGGCGTGCAATACAATATTCAAACTCCTCCAAAACATTTGGATGTTATGAATTTACAGGAATATGCCACATTGGTGAAAGCTTACCACAGAATCGCCGGTGGAGATACGCAGGCAGAATTTTTAGATTCTTCTATATTGGGAAAGGGAACTGACTGGCAAGGGGAATTATTTAAAAGTGCCCCGATGACAAAGCATCAACTGAGTATGAGTGGCGGAAACGATAAAACCACTTATTATATGTCAGGAGAATATCTTGACCAGGATGGAATTGCTCTTGGGTCTGGTTTTAAACGCTATGGTTTCCGGGTAAATCTTGATAATAAACCCAGGAAATTTATCACTGTTGGAACTACTCTCAGTTTTAATCAAACGAATGAAAACCTTACTTCAAGCCAGGAAAGTGTGATATCAGATGCTTTAAGACTAACTCCTCAGATACCTGTAAAAAACCTGGATGGAACCTGGGGCGGTGGCGATGTGATCAACGGCTCCACAATATATGCACCGGTAAATCCGATTGCAATAGCTAATTTGAAGACGAATAAATTGCTCAGAAGAGAATTTCTGGGAGGATTAAATCTCGCGATCAATCTGACAAAGGGGCTTGTTTTTAGATCGTCATTTAATACGAATGTTGGTTATTCCAATGCTCTTTACTATTTACCAACGTACTCTATCGGCTATGCAATCAATGTTACATCAACGTTTACTGAAAATAATAGCCTAAATACCTATTGGGGTTGGAATCAACAATTACAATATTCGAAGCAATTTGGAAAACATAATGTAGATGCAATGGTCACGCACGAAACGCAGGCTTCACAATGGAAAAACATGGGAGCAGGCAGAACGGGTTATCTTACGAACGATATACTGGATATAAATGCCGGTGATCCTACTACCGCCAGTAATTCAGGTGGTTCCGGCGACTGGGGAATGGAATCATACCTGGGAAGATTAAATTATAATTATGATAACAGGTATTTGCTGTCAGGATCTTTTAGAAGTGATGGATCTTCCAATTTTGGTCCTGAAAACAGGTGGGGTAATTTCCCTTCCGTATCGGTGGCCTGGCGCGTATCTAATGAAAAATTCTTTAATATCCCTTTTATTAGTGAATTGAAATTGAGATTTGAAACCGGCCTTACCGGTAACCAGGGCAGCGGCGGTATATATTCTCCGTTAGCCACCGGTGCAACTCCCTCAGGTACTGGTTTTTTGCCCTCCAGGTATAGCAACCCTGGATTGAAATGGGAACAAACCAATACAGACAATATTGGCTTAAATGTAGGTCTGTTAAATAACCGTGTTACTTTAGAATTTGATTATTATAACAAAAAGACAGACAACCTCCTTATGGTGAATCCGCTTCCGTGGTATATGGGTACGAACGGGCAAGGATCTGTTGGAGCACCCACTGTAAATCTTGGTTCATTGCAAAACAAAGGCTGGGGTTTCACAATTAATACAACCAATATCTCAACCAAAAATTTCAGATGGGAGACTAACCTGAATCTCTCCGGCTTTAAAACAACCATCTTGAAATTCAATTCGGACAAAGCATTCGTAGATCGTATCTCAACGTGGATGGACAACTGGACACAAAGAGCAGCGGTAGGTCAGGCTCCGTGGCTATTCAGAGGGTATATTGAGGAAGGTTTATTTCAATCAGTTGCTGAGATTAATAACAGCGCAGTTCCGGTTGATAACAGTGGGAATAGATTTCCGACAAATTCGACTAACAACGGTATATGGGTGGGAGATGTAAAATATAAAGATATCAGCGGACCAGATGGTATTCCTGATGGTAAAATTGATGTGTATGACGAAACCTATATTGGTAACCCGTGGCCGAAAGTATACGGAGGATTTACGAACTCATTCTCCTACAAAGATTTTGATTTAAGCATACTGATTACCGGCACTTTCGGAAACGATATCTATAATTATATGGCCAAAAGAAATTCTGATCCGGATAAAATCTATACCAGCACCAATTTACTCACAAAAGCACTGGATTATGCTAAACTTACAGTTGATAAAGAGGGCAATCCTGTACTGGAAAACCCGGGAACAAATGTTCCCAGATTCTCAAATGGCGTTAATGGGAACTATGCCCGTGCAACCACCAAATGGGTTGAAGATGGTTCTTATATAAGAATTAAGAATATATCACTATCCTACAGCCTTCCATCTTCATTGCTAAAGAAAGTAAATTTCATTCAGGGATTAAAAGGAACTTTTGGTGTTCAAAATGCATTCACTTTTACAAAATATACCGGATTTGATCCTGAGGTTGGATCCTATGTAGGAGGAAACGTAAGCGCTACTACCCAGGCAGTAGGTTTGGACTTTGGCCGCTATCCTTTGACTCCGGTGTATACTTTCGCCATAAATGTAAATTTCTAAAATTGCCAAAAATGAAAAATATAAAATATTTCAAATTTTTATCCGGTTTATTTCTTTTGATAGTGATAGCCCCCGGTTGTAAAAAAGATTTCCTGCAAAAACCACCTACCGATTCTATCGTGGATGCCAATTTTTATAAAACGGATGATCAGGTGCTGGCCGGGACCGCTTTATTATACAATAAAGTTTGGTTTGATTATAATTCTAACGCTTCTTATGCTATTGGAGACTTTCGCGGCGGTTCTGCTTATTCTGTTTATAACAACCAGGATAATGTTCGCTTTAATACCACAGGCGTTACCGGTGAAAATGGCGCTTCCTGGCGTTCGTTTTTTATCGTAGTCGGACAATCAAACCTTGCGATCCTGAATATAGAAAAATATGCAGGGGATGGTGTATCACCTGCTATTAAAAAAATGGCCATTGCCGAAGCAAGATTCATGCGTGCATTGGCCTATCGTTATTTGGTCATGAATTGGGGGCCCGTTCCAATAATCACCAATAATTTAACCTTACTCTCTGATACCAGTATCAGCAGGAACACGGTACCCAGTGTCTGGAAATTTATTACCAATGAAATGCGTGCTGCGGCTGCTGACCTGCCTGAAACCGCCCTGCGTCCGGGAAGGCTCACCAAATGGTCGGCAGAAGGGATGCTTGCACGATTTTATCTTACCAGGGCAAGAGTTGGAGCAAATGGTTCGGGTCAGAGAGATCAAATCTTTCTTGACAGCGCAAAATATTATGCCCGGAATGTTATACAAAATAGTGGTGCCCGCCTGTTAAATGATTATGCCAACCTGTTTTTATTTCCTTATGATAATAATACTGAATCATTGTTTTCATTGCAATGGGTATTTGTTCCCGGTGCTTATGGAACTCAGAATACGGCGCCCACCTTCCTGGCATATAGCCCGGACATCGCGAATGGTGATGGATACGGCGGAGATTTTAGCGCAACCTGGTGGATGCTGAAACAGTATGATGGTTTTGAGCGGTTAGGTGGTATTGACCCTCAGATTGGCGATACGTTAATGAGGGGCAGAACACTTGATCAAAGATTACATGCAACTTTCATGTTACCCGGGGCCTATTATCCTGAGATAACTCAGTCCCTGCATAATCCGGAAGGGAAGCAAAAATTAGTATTTCCTTATAGGGCAGAAGATAGAAACTATGCGAGCATTAAAAAGTATGTGACGGGTAAAGCTGAGGATGTAGGCGGACAATCTGCAAAGCAAAATTATGGTAATGATACCTATATGCTGCGTCTGGCAGAAATGTACCTTACGTATGCAGAGGCGCAATTGGGTAACAGTGCTTCCACCAGTGATCCCGTTGCTAAGCAATACTTTAATGCGGTTCATATGCGCTCAGGTCTCCCTGAATTTATAGAGCCACTTACTGCGGATGTTATTTTTAAAGAAAGAATTGTCGAGTTCGCTATGGAAGGAATGTCCTGGTACGACCTGGTAAATCTGCATTATTACAATAAAGAAAAGGCATATTCTATTTTAAACAACCAGGACAGAGGACTTATGGCTGTTATTCCCGATCAGTTTCCGAATCCAACATCCTGGACATTCAGGAAAACACGTTGGGCCAGGGATAAAAGGTTTATCGTAGCCAATGATGGTAATTTTGTACTGCCTATTCCTACTGCTGAACAAAGCCAGGCGCCTAATCTGCTGAAGGCACCTGTAGATTATTATCAATAAAGAATTTCTTTAAAAAGAATGGCCAAATAATAATAATAAAAATGAACAAATGAAAAATATAAATAAATTATTAATACTTTTTTTTCTTGCTTTTGCTGCACAAAGTATTTTTATTTCCTGCAAAAAAGACAATGCTTCAGACCATGGAGTTCGCCTAATCAAATATGTAAGAGTGACCAATCCGGAGTCTTCCGATTCATTACTGATAGGCGCTAACCAGGGAAACCTGATAGCAATTATGGGCGAAAATTTACAAGGTGCAAAAGAGCTTTGGTTTAATAATAGAAAGGCTTCTCTTACGCCCACCTATATGACAAGTACAACCATTCTCGTTCGGGTACCGGTTCCCATTCCTACTGAAATTACCAATAAAATAAAAATCCTTTTTTCTGCTGGGGATTCATTGCTATATGATTTCCAGGTACAGATCAGTAAGCCTTTTATTAACAGCATGGAATGCGAATATGTGAATGCCGGCGATGTGGCTACTTTTTACGGTGCCTTTTTTTACCAACCACTAACGGTTGCTTTCGAAGGGGGAGTAAATGGAGAAATTGTATCGGTTACCGATAAAATTCTAAAGGTTAGAATACCAACAGGTGTTCAGCCGGGGAGGGTAACTGTTACAACCAATTTTGGAACGAACAAATCAAATTTCTGGTTCAGAGATAACCGAAATATATTTATCAGCAGTGACCCCTATACAGGTTGGTCAGGGGCTAATTTCGTGGTTGCAAATCCTGGTCCCGGCGATCCTCCTGCCATTAATGGAAACTATATTCGTGTAAACCAGGCGATAGGGGGCTGGCAGTGGACACCCATTGCAGAAGGTGATCCTTATGGTATGCCTGGGAGCAAAAATATCCCTGACGAGGCCATCCTGAAACCGGAAGATTATAATCTCAAATTTGAGTTGAATACCAGGAAGCCTTTTAACGCTAATGTTCTCAAGATCAATGCAGGATTGTCGAATGGTTTTAATAATGATAATTATCAATGGAAGCCTCCTTATGATACCAAAGGAGTGTGGAAAACCGTCATAATTCCCTATGAAGATATAACTAAAAGTTACGGTGGTAAGCAGACCGTAAACAAGGATGGATATTATACACGCATCTTATTTCACGGCCCCGGCGATCTCAATTGTGATATGTCCTTTGATAATTTCAGAATTGTACCAAAAGTTCTTAAATAGGAATTTCATCTTTATTACAAACTCATTTAATTAAAACGAATGAAGACTACAAAAATTAATACACGGCTATTTTTAGGGATGTTTTTGATAATTGCTTCAATGACTTTCGGGACATCCTGCAAAAAAGATACGGCTAAGGATAATTCAGGCCAGACTGTCTTGTTAAGTTTCGGCCCTACCGGTGCTAAACCTGGCGATACTTTACGCTTTATCGGAAAAAATCTGGGAACGGTTACTGAAATAAAATTGACAGGATCCAGCGTTCCGAAAAGTGGTTTCATTCAGCAAACGGCTGAATTGATCCAGATCATCGTGCCGAAAGAAACAGTGAAAGGATATGTAACCCTTAAAACACCCCAGGGAGATATCGTTTCCAAAACCAAATTGGACCTCGATGTACCCGTTATGATCACCTCTGTGACCAAACAAGCACGTCCCGGAGAAAATATTACCATCACTGGTAAATATCTTAACTGGGTTAATTATGTAACCTTCGGGAAAGGTGTAGTAGTAGATTCTACGGGCATTGTTAGCAAGTCTATGGACAAATTAGTGGTTAAGGTACCAAGGGATGCCCAAACAGGAAGGCTTATTCTTTCTTATGGCGGAACAGAGCCGGATGAGATTGAGACGGACAGTGTTTTAATGGTAACATTACCATCAATAACCAGTATTTCTCCCAACCCAATAAAACATGCGGATAATGTGACTATTACCGGACAGAATCTGGATCTGGTTTGGGGTATACTATTTAACGGAGTTAAAGATGCGGACACAAATTTTGTCAGCCAGTCTGCTACAAAGATTGTAGTAAAAGTTGCCGCTGGTGTAAAAGCAGGAAAAGTAACTTTGGTAGCACCTTCAAAAGTTATGGTCATTTCCAATGATGATTTGACCTTAGTATTACCTTCAGTAACAGGTCTGTCGCCGAACCCTGTTAATCCCGAAGGAGAGCTTACGATTACCGGTACGAATCTTGACCTTGCTTCCGGCATTTTGTTCAATGGCCTAACTGTTTATGTTACTACATTTATCAGCCAGTCGGCATCTAAAATTGTTGTAAAAGTTCCTGCTGGTGCTAAAAAGGGAAAAGTTATATTAAAAGTTGCCAATTCAACTCTTACTGTGGATGCTCCGCAGTCCCTTACTTTTACGGGTGACTTGCCTCCATTACCGCCTTTGGGTTATGTAATCTACAATGATGCATTTCAAAATAACTGGCAGGATTGGGGCTGGAACCGTACTGCTGATTATGGCAATAAAGAAAATGTACGTGAAGGGGAGAAATCTATGAAATTAACCTATACTGCAACCTGGAGCGGGATAAAATATGCCAATTCTTCAGTTACAACTGCAAGTTATAAGGAAGTTGCTTTCTCTATTTATGGTGGAGTGGGAACGAATGGTAAGGAAATAACAGTTACTGCTAATGGAAACGGAGCTGCGTCTAAAAAGATAAGTATTAAGGAGGGCCAATGGATAGATGTTGTACTCAAAATAGCTGATATCGGCAATCCGGGTAAGTTAACTGAATTGATTTTAGCAAATGCCGATTGGACAGGAACTATCTATGTAGATCAGGTAGGATTGAGATAAATAGTATTAAAATACCGTATTTAATCGGTACAAATAGACAAGAAGTTTTTTGAAATGAATTAGCCTGGAAAAATCAAAAAGAGAACAATTGGTTTGGTTGAATATTCGGTTGTTTTGAACTGTAAATATTTTGTCCAAACCAATTGTTCTATGCTTAAGTTTAAAGAAGTGTTTTTCGAAATAGGGCTAAATCATCCGGGGATCGTGGAGGAAAAGAACCGGCTAATCGTTCGTTTTTAAGTTCGATAAAAAGGCCGGATCGTTCAAAAATTTTTACAAAGAAAATGAATTAGGTTAAGTGATAAAAAGTTGTGGAATTAGTAATCATTCACTTCTTAAATACTTTTTTTTAAGATTAAAAATATCTAATGATGAGATTCAATTTTAGGTTTCTTCTTTTGGCAATTGCCGTTATATTATTTACAAGTTTTAATGCTTGTAAAAAGGATACTAAAACTGAAGTAGAACCTCCGGTTCCTCAGCCGCCGGTGGTGATTGTTACTCCGCCTCCAACCGTTGCTACGGTAAAAACCTGGTTAGTGGACAAAAATGCAACAGATGAAACTGCTGCGTTATTTTACAACATGAAAACCTTAGCAAAAACGAAAATCATGTTCGGCCACCAGGACGATACGAAGCAAGGAACGAATTGGGATTTAATGCAAGGTAAAAATGGTGATTCTGATGTGAAAGATGTTACAGGTGCTTACCCTGCCGTTTACGGATGGGATTTTATGAACATCGCTACCTTTCAAAAAAACTCCTGGTTTAGTGATTATGCAGATGTCATCCGGAATAAAACGATTGAAGCGTATAAAAGGGGAGGAGTAAATACCTTCTCCTGGCATTATTGGAACCCGGTATTGAGTAAAAATAACGGGGAAGAAGGTTTTCCAAATGGAAAGAACGCTTCTTTTTATTTCAAAGATGCGTCAGCCATGGCGGTGCCGGAAATTTTGCCGGGCGGGAACTATAATGCAGTGTACAAAAAGTCGTTAGACGAGGTTGCTGCGTTTATCAAAACCTTAGTGGACGATAAAGGAAAAATGATCCCGATTATCTTTCGGCCTTTTCATGAATTTGACGGAGATTGGTTTTGGTGGGGTGCGAAATATTGTACCGCCCAACAATACAAAGATCTTTTTCAATATACAGTGAAGTATTTGAGAGATGAAAAACAACTTCATAATATATTATTTTCCTGGTCGCCGGACAGGAGTTATACGACCGAAACATTGTATTTATCGAGGTACCCGGGCGATGACTATGTTGATGTTTTGGGTATCGATAATTATTATGATCTGAAGAGTGCATCCACCATCTCGGATGCCAGTAGTAAATTCAAAATAATGTCTGATTATGCTATCAGAAAAAATAAAATTGCTGCTCTGACGGAAACGGGTTTACAAAATCTGACCCAAAGCGATTGGTACACAGAGGTCCTTTTAAAAGCACTACAACAACAGAAGGTGGAAATGTCCTATGTGCTTGCCTGGTCAAATAGTCAAAACGGTTATTGGACCCCCTACAAAGGCCATCCGGCAGAAGCAGATTTTATAAAATTTAAAAATAACCCATTGATGGTTTTTGAAGATAAACTTCCGAAAATGTACGAGATAAAATAGGACATCATTTCAGCCGGACGATGGTTATTAAATCAACCAATTGAAAGCCTTTTAAACAAAATAATTTATGAGACTCAAAAATTTAATCACCATAATATCCTTCCTGTTCATGATGCAACCAGCTTTTGCACAAGAAAAAAAATTGATCGATCATAAAGCTACCGCAGAAACAAAAAATCTATACAGAAGTCTGGATAAATTATTAGAGAAGGGAATCATGTTCGGTCACCAGGATGACCTGGCTTATGGCGTAAAATGGAAAGCTGAAAAGAACCGGAGTGATGTGCATGATGTGGTGAACGATTACCCGGCAGTATTTGGTTGGGATATCGGTCATATTGAGCATGGTGCCAAAAATAATCTGGATGGAGTTCCTTTTGTTAAGATGAAGGAATACATCCGGCAGGTTTACGATATGGGCGGCATCAATACCATTAGCTGGCATGTCGATAACCCTGTAACGCTGGGCAATGCCTGGAATAATACAAAGGCAGTTTCCGCTGCGTTACCAGGAGGTGCCAAAAATAAAATGTATAAAACATGGATGGATAATGCCGCTAACTTTCTGACCGATTTAAAAGGAAGCGATGGGAAACAAATTCCAATTATTTTCCGGCCTTACCATGAACTGAACGGGGGGTGGTTTTGGTGGGGAGTAGACTCAACAACGACCGAAGAGTATGTAAAACTCTTTAGGTATACAGTGGATTATTTAAAAAATGTAAAAAAGGTACATAATTTAATTTATGTGTTTAACACCAATACTTTTCAAACAGCGAAAGAATATATGGAGCGTTATCCGGGAGATGATGTGGTAGATATGGTCAGCTTTGACAATTACCAGTTTGCAAAACCGGGTGATTCGGAATCACTCCTTAAAATGTCCTCCGAAAAATACATGGGGCAGATTAGGAACGGTTTAACCATCCTTGATTCTATTGCTAAAGCGCATAACAAAATACCCACTTTTGCAGAAACAGGATTTGAAACGATACCGGCAAAAGACTGGTGGACAAACACGTTATGGAATGTAGTAAAAGATTTCAAAATATCCTATGTACTGGTCTGGAGAAATCACGGCTGGATGGAGAGCGAGAAGAAATTCCATTATTATGGTCCTTACCTGAATCATCCATCAGCAGCAGATTTTAAGAAATTTTATGCGGAGAAGCGCACACTTTTTCAAAGTGATGTCGCCAAGGAAAATGTTTACAAATAACGAATTTTATAAAGGGTAAGAATGGCTCAAAAACTAAAATTAAAAGAAAAAGTTGCGTATGGCTTTGGCGATTTTGCCTCTTCCATGTTCTGGAAAATGTTCTCTGTATATCTTTTGTTTTTTTATACAGATGTTTTTGGAATGTCCGCCGCAGTAGTCGGTACCATGTTTTTAGTCACCCGTATTTGGGATGCTTTGAATGATCCGATCATGGGTATTATTGCTGACCGTACCAATACAAAGTGGGGGAAATTCAGACCGTATTTGTTATGGATGGCTATCCCGTTTGGGATTGTAGGTGTATTAAGTTTTACCACGCCAGACCTAAGTCTTAGCGGGAAAATTGTTTATGCCTATATCACCTACACAATAATGATGATGGTGTATACGGCTGTTAATGTGCCTTATGCCTCCTTAATGGGCGTCATGACATCTGATTTAAAAGACCGCACTTCCCTTTCGACCTTTCGTTTCATATTTGCATTTGCCGGTAGTATTTTAGTGTTAGCTACCGCCGAACCTTTGGTCAGTGCGTTAAGCAAAACAGCCTCCGGAGTATTAGATGCTCAACAGGGCTGGCAATACACCATGGTTATTTATGCTGTTATTGCAGCCGTTCTTTTCTATCTCACCTTCGCCTGGACCAAAGAAAGAGTCAGGCCTCCGAAAGAACAAAAAACATCTTTAAAAGAAGATTTACGAAATTTAGGAAACAACAAACCCTGGTTTATTTTATTAGGAGCCGGTGTAGCTACATTGATTTTTAACTCATTGAGAGATGGTTCTGCCATTTATTATTTCAAATATTATTTCCAAAATCAGGAAGCTTTTCAACTGCCGGTTTTAAATATAGCCATCAATTTCAGCACACTTTATTTGGTGTTAGGCCAGGCTGCAAATATTGTGGGCGTCGTATTAGCCAAGCCGGTTTCAGATAGAATCGGGAAAAAGAAAACATTTTTATTTGCCATGCTTATTGCCGCCGTATTAAGTTGTGTGTTCTTTTTGTTTGATGAAAGCGATATCGTTTTAATTTTCACTTTCCAATTTTTTATAAGCATTTGCGCAGGCATCATTTTTCCTTTACTGTGGTCAATGTATGCAGATATCGCCGATTATTCTGAATGGAAAACAGGTCGTAGAGCGACAGGTTTAATATTCTCTTCTTCCTCCATGTCACAAAAAATGGGCTGGACCTTAGGTGGTGCATTAACAGGATGGTTGCTGGCTCTTTATGGATTTAAAGCGAATGCATTGCAAAGCACGGAAGCCATTACGGGGATCAGGATGATGTTGAGTTTCATGCCTGCCGCCGGCGCGTTAATTTCAGCCGGTTTTATTTTCTTCTATCAGTTAAATGATTCG
>JBBSUB010000076.1:0-17477 GCA_038235345.1 Chitinophagales bacterium | reverse complement strand
GAAAAGTGTAATAGCCGGAACATGCGTTAAGGCAATCGTTTTAAAACCACGACTATATTGGTTTCCATCTACTTTCAGACTAACATTCATTAAACCACTTGAAGTGGAATTTACCGCTCCGCTATGTACCAGGCTAAAACTAATAATGATCTCATCCGCTGCATTTTTTAATGAAAATGGCTGATCATTAATACTGACTATAAATCCGGCAGGAACATCTACATGAACCACACCTTTTACACCAGGTTTAAAGGCTTTTACTTTCACATCTACCTGCTGAGCTTTTTCGTCTGTTAAGACATACACTTCATCTTTTATGTTGGCGGTGACAGGCGGCGCCACAACTATATTCTCGAATATTTCTCCCCTTACCGGGTCGGTATATTTGTATAAAACAGGTCTGGTAATCGCAATTTTATTTCCATTAATCGTTAAATAAAAAGTAGCTTCTAATGAAGGAGTATTCATTGGTTTACCTACCAGGAGTTGATCACTAAAATTGTAGTAGGCAAAGCTTGGTTCCGTCATAAGCCAATAGGGTTGGGAAATTGGCGTGTTTTGAGGGACGTTCATCAAATAAGATGACGTGTCAAATTTATTCGGGGTTAGATTTCGATTCACTTCCTTCATCCCTTCCGGCATTTTAATCGAATGCAAAATCACATTAGCCTGGCTCCGGTTAATCCCTTCCGTCCTGATTTTAAGATTTTCTCCTGCCACTACATATGGGTTGGAGCTGATAGCGTTTAACAGAATGCCACTGCAGGCAAAAATAAGATCATCCACTTGCTTTTCTTTATAATGCATCAGGGTTGTATCCGATAGTTTTTTAATTGCCTTTTTTATCTCAAATAGTAAAGGCACGCTTTTCTCCGGATGTGATGACTCATATTGATCAAGTGCTTTTTGAATCAAGACGCCTGTCTCTCTTCCTCCGGCAATCCCCGACCAGGAAGTGTTTACACCATCCATGATGGAAGTTTTAGGTTCACCTCCGGCTATTGTTTTAAAATAGGCAAACTGGTCACCATAAAAAGGTGTAGATCCCATTCCCTGGCTTTTATGCATGGACCGGCTTTGGGCAGCGATTTCTCCATACCCTTGTCCCAACAAAGGATTAAATCCTCCAATATTTACTTTAAACTGATCTGGTTTGGTTAGATTCATTCCGGGGAAAGAAAAAACATCCCATAATATCCGTTTAGGCTGCCAGGTACTTACATATTTTAATTGGTCAGGAAACTTTTTAGGGTCTGCTGCAGCTGTGAAAGCCTCGTGAGCCAAAATAGCTGAAGCCCAGTGATTTCCATGGCCTGCTCTATTATCTTCCGGGAATCTGCAAATAATTATATCGGGTCTAAACTTTCGAACAATCCAAACCACGTCTGACAGAATTCGGTCATGCCCCCAAAATTCAAGCGTTTCTTTGGCCGTTTTTGAAAATCCAAAATCAAGGGCATGCGTAAAAAACTGTTCTCCTCCATCTTTTGCTCTTGCTTCCAGTAACTCTTCCGTACGAATGACACCAAGTTCAGGACCTTGCTCATCTCCAATTAAATTTTGACCTCCGCTTCCTCTGTTAAGAGAAAGATAGGCCGTTCGATATTTTTTATCATTAGACGAATAGGTAATTAAAGTGGTGTTTTCATCATCAGGATGAGCAGCAACGTAGAGGACGGTTCCCAGGGTGTTCAGCTTTTCCATTTGCAACTTAATTTTTGCTGCATCCCACTCTACTCCTTTTTGGGCAAATACTGAGGGAAGAGTAAAAATCCATAGTCCAAGAATTAGCGTTGTTTTTTTCATACTAATAGGTATTGCCATATAAAAAATCTGATTTTAAAAATCATGAAACATACCGTGTTTAAAGAATAATTCTTTGTAAAATCCCACCTGATTATCTAACACTATTTTAAATTCATCAGTACCTGGTATCCCAGGAAAAAGGCCCATAAATAATCGATCTAAAATCCTCATCATTCAATGGATTTAATTATTCGAAATCTGTGTAACGTCTATTAAATCCAATTAAAAATTTACCTGAGCCATTAAACAATAGTATTATAATAACAGAATTTATTCGGATCATTCTCCATGTTGATTCGGTTTTAAGATTGGAAATGGAATCCGTGTCGATAGGCATGAATTCCATTGCCGGAATTAAATTTCAAAAAAAGTTTCGTGAAGATTCCCGAAATCCGGAAATGGATCAATAGTCCGGATTTTGGATTAATTTAGTTGAGTTATCAATTTCCTGTTGTGGTATTGGGAAAAGTAATTTTATTTTGTCCACTGTGAATGGAGTTCCTGTTCTATCCGTGAGCGCTTTTGCCATCACTTTTTTTGCCGCACCGAACCGGATCAAATCAGGCCATCTTTGTCCTTCAAAAGCAAATTCTACTCTTCTCTCATGCAATAACTGTTCATCATAAGTCATAGTACCACTTGCCCCGATGGATGGCAAACCTGCCCTGGTTCTGATTTGATTTATATATGGATAACCAGCCGGAGCACCCAATACTTCCGCCATCATCAGGATAACATCCGCATATCTCATAACGATCCAATTGGCATCTCCATCTAAATTGCTGGTCACATTACCAATATATTTAGGGACAATCCACCAGGCCTGCACAGAAGAAGTGTCAATGATGGATACGGGCAATCTTTTATCACCTGCTTCAAATTCCTTTCTGATGGAAGTTGTAATAGTGAAAGGAATATTTCCTCCCCCCGCTCCTATCTGGTCTCCCCTGGGGTTTACAAACATATTTGTGTACATACTTCCTAATCCCCTTCCACCGGCCAGGTATTGAACTTCAAAAATAGATTCTGCACCATTTTTACGTGATGTACCAAAAACATCTGCAAAATTTGGCAACAATTTATAGGGACCATTATTTATAATATCAGTAAGTACTGGCTTTGCCTCCGCTTTTTTTCCAGCCATCAACAAGGCCTTCGCTTCTAATGTCTTGGCAGCCCAACTGGTGGCCCTTCCACGGTTGGCGGCCGAATATGTCGGAGGTAGCAAACTTGCTGCAGTCGTTAAATCCGTAACGATCTGGCTATAGACCGTATTCGCATCCACCTGCTGAAGATTTCTGTCAATCGTGGTTGTTACATCCAATTTTAATTGGACGTTACCAAAAATAATCGCCAGGTTATAATACAAAAGGGACCGGACAAAAAGTGCTTCTCCTTTGTATTGATTTCTCAGCGTTTCATCGAAAGTCGCATTATCGATCAGCTTAATGATATTATTACACCGATCAATCCCTTTATAAGAGTCACTCCAGATTAAGGCGGGGAAACCACCTGTAGCAATTTGCTGAAATAAATCAACTTTTTCAAACTGTTCAGAAACACCACTGGCCCCAGCCCCATTTGAAGCGTTGTCCGATTGCATTTCAAATGAAACTGGAATTCCTTGCCGGAAGTTTCCATTCAATTTTAGTGATGCATAGGCACCCATTACAGAGGTATTAAAATCGGACTGACTTTGATAAAAATCAGTTGCATTCCTTTGTGATTCCGGAGTTAAACCGGTAAAATCTTTTCCGCAAGAACTAAATATAAACCCAGCCAGCAGAATAGATAAAAAGTAAATTATTTGTTTCTTTTTCATATTTTTCGAGATAAAAAAATTAATAATAAAAATTAGAACCGGAAGTCAATACCAAATGTGAACGTACGGGCCAATGGATAGGCTCCATAGTCCTCACCTTGCACTAAATTATTTGATGGTTGAAGACTAACTTCAGGATTAAATCCGATATAAGGAGTGAATAAGGCAATATTGTCTCCCTGAACATAAAAACGCGCTGATTTTATAAAATTATTTATTCCTTTCATAGTGTATCCTATACTCGCATTTTTTATTCTGAAATAAGACCCATCCTGAACCTGGAAAGATGATTCCCTGTTATTATTCCCATGAAGATTGGAATTACGATCGGCTCTGGGCACAGTTCCATTTCCCGGTTGAGACGGAGAAATCCACCGGTCATTTTCTATCGCGTAGCTGTTAAAGTTGGCTTCTCCATTTTCAAGATGCCGGGTAGTCAGATTCAGAATCTTACGGCCATATACTCCCTGAACAAATATGGACATGTCAACATTTTTATACTTAAAATTATTGGTCATGCCATAAGTAAACTTTGGTTCATAACTTCCGAGCTCCGTCCTGTCATCCGGTGTAATTTTCCCATCTCCGTTTACATCCTTAAACTTAATGTCACCCGGTTTCGGATCAGGGGCCTGCATATCTTTTGGCCCATCCTGAATCTCTTTATCTGTCATATAAACTCCGGTAGCAACATAGCCAAAGTAGCTACCAATTGGTGAGCCCACCTGGGTAACATTCCTGATTCCTGCTGCACCGGCACTCAGAATACGGGAATTATTTGGCCCTAATTGCAGCACCTTGTTTCTGTTTAGAGAAAAATTCATATCTGTGTTCCACATCAAATTGCCGGTAAGATTAACCGAGCGGACAGATATCTCGAAACCTTCGTTTTTAACCTTTCCAATATTGGTTAATACAGAGGAAAATCCCAAAGCAGATGGTACGGTTACGTTAAGTAACAAATCCTGTGTAATCCTCCTGTAATAATCGAGTGAAACTTCTATACGATTGTTGAAGAACCCCAGATCTGCGCCGAAATCCACTTCCTTCGATAACTCCCATGTTAGCCGGCTATTGCCGAATGTTATGGGAGCAAGCCCACTTACTTCTGCACCACCCAATACATAGTTGGCTTTATCCAACATGGAATACGAACCATAGTCTGGTATGGCAAAATTACCTGCATGTCCATATTCAGCCCGAAGCTTAAATTGATTCATAAACCTAACCGAACTAAAAAATGGCTCCTGGTCTATCCGCCAGGCAATTGCACCAGATGGGAAAACCCCGGTCTGTTTATTCATTCCAAATCGGGAAGAACGGTCTGACCGAACTGTACCTGTAACCAGGTATTTATTTTTGTATCCATAATTGACTCTCCCTAAATAAGAAACAAGCGACCAGAGACTCCTCAAACCCGTACCTCCGTTAATGATTCCTCCATTTACAGTAGAAACTTTATCATCGGGTTGCTGATCTGAATAAACTGCCAGGCTTTGAACGATATTTTTCTGGGAGGTGAACCCTGCTAATATTTTTAATGAATGATCATTTCCTATTTGTGGTGAATAATTAAAAAAGTTGTTGGTCACCCAATTAAGTCTTTTTACGGCATTTTGTTGTGCGTAAGGGGCGGGCTTTGTTGCAGTTCTATATAACAATACATTATTTAGAAAAAACACTTTATCGAAATTGTCCACAACCCCACCCAAAGAGGTTTCAAAATTCAGGTCATTTGTCAATTTAAGCTGAGCATACACGTTTCCAATAATATTTGTGTGCCCGGTTTTATCAGTAATCGATTTCATTATTGCGAGGGGATTACTCGCATCCGTAGTACCACCTGCAGTACCATTTCCAGCCGTCAAATGAGCCTGGCCGTTCAATTGGTTCAGCGTGCCGTCTGCATTATAGGGAGCCACGATTGGGGAAGAAACCAAGGCAGAATAGATAATGCCTGGTGGTTGTGCAAAATAAGGTGCATTCGCCGGCAATTGATGTGCGTCAGAATAAGCCAACATCAAATTAGAGCCGATTTTTAATCTATCCTTGATTACGTCACTGGCTACACTTGCGTTTACACTATATCTTTTAAAAGAGGATCCTTTAATAGTTCCTTTTTGGTCAAAAAACTCACCGGATAAAAAGTATGTGCTGCGTTCTCCTCCTCCCGAAACAGATAGATTATAGTCGGAAATGGCTGCCGGACTTAACACTTCCTTTAACCAATCTACGTCTGTCTTTCCGTCCCAATTAATATATTGGTCCGGAATCAATGTATTATCATCACCAAACGGCCTTCCTGTATTATTTTTCGGATTATAACCGGGATTAAAATTTGGACTCGTAGGATTCGTCGCGTTATACCTTTGAAGATAATAGTTGTTTCTTGAGTCTTCCGTATAAGCAATGAGTTCTTTTGAATTCATTAATTTAGGTAAATGAGTTGCATTTTGTACCCCTGAATAAACGTTTAAATTAACTGTCGGTTTATCATCTTTGGCACCTTGCTTTGTCGTTATAATAATTACACCATTAGAACCTCTTGATCCATAAATAGCTGTGGCTGATGGTCCTTTCAGAATGTTTATGGATTCTATATTCTGTGTATTAATCGCAGAGAGCGGACTGGCAGGAGTTGCCTGGAAAGCAGAATTTGTTTGTTTACTTATCGGCATAGCTAAATTGGCATTATCCGGAATTGGAATACCATTGATAACATACAATGGATCATTTCCCGCACCAATAGAACCTGTTCCTCTAATTTTTATTTGTGGTGTAGCTCCCGGTCCGCCACCAGGAGTGGAAACTGTAACGCCGGAAACTCTGCCCTGGATTGCGTTTTGAAAGTTAGTGGTTGGCACACTTGTCACATCATTCATGGGCACGGTTGAAATGGACCCTGTCAGGTCACTCTTTTTTTGCGTTCCATAACCTATAACGACTACTTCATCTGCGACCGCTACCTCAATATCCATGACCACAACTATATTCTTATTCTGCCCTAAAACCACACTCTTTTTTTGATATCCAACTGTCGTAAACTCCAGCACATCTCCAACATTTGCGTCTATACTGAAGCTTCCATCATTAGCAGAACTGGTACCTTTTGTCGTGCCTTTCAGTAAAACGGATACACCCGCAAGCGCATTTCCTTGTGCATCTTTTACGGTTCCGGTTATGATACTAAATGCTTTCGGAGTAGAAACCGGAATGACCAAACTTGCCAATTTAGCCTGCATTCTATTTAAAGAATAGCTTGCCTTTTGTATAATGGTAATCGTTTTTTGCTCAATAGAAAAATCCAAGGGCTGTCCTTTCAAACTTTCCTTTAAAACCTCTTCTACTGTTTCGTTTTTGACATGAATGCTTACAGGTTTTATTCCCTGCAATATTGTCGCATCATAGAAAAACACGAAACCTGTTTGCCTTTTAATTTCCTTAAAAATCTTCTCCAGATGCACATTATTTTCGGAAATGGTTACTTTCTGACCGATTCCCCCTGCACTTGCAGTAAGGCAAACAGAGAAAAGTAACAGGGTAGTTATTTTCATTCCAAGAAGATAATTTTGCCCATTGGTACGATGACTTCTCTCGCTGTATGAAGAATATGAAGTCATAGACAACAGTAATTTTTTGATAAATACCCAACGGTAATAATTGGTCTTAAAATTCATAACTTGGTTTTTGGTTTTAGTTAAAGAATTAGTGATCTGTTCAGGTTTCCATATTTTAGAATGACTAAATTCTATTCATGGGAAAATGGTTTAAACACTGTCCGTTTTTTATTTAGTTTATCCGTTAAAAAATTCTTCCGGTTATAATTTATTTTTGAAGCACATCCTAATCAGGCAAAACAATGAGTTCCCTTCCTTCTATTCTAAAATGCACTTTATTTCTTTCTAAAATTTTAAGCACCTCGGATAAACTTAAATCTCTTTGTATCTCTCCTACAAATTCACGTGGCCGGTTGTTTCCTTTATAAACCACATTCACATCGTAACAGCGCGATACCTGTTTTAATACATTTTGAAGGCTGGCATGATTGAACTGGAAATAACCATTTTTCCAGGCTATCGCTGCATCTAAATCCACACCATTCAGTATTTCAATTCCTTCATCTACTTTAGCCTGCTGGCCTGGTTTTAATAAGCCTGATGCCTGTCCATTATTTATTTTTACAGATCCTTCCAACAATGTTACCGTAAGATTCTGCCCATCATCTTCAAAAGCATTCACATTAAAATGTGTTCCCAATACTTGTATTTTCATAGAACCATGTTTGACTATAAATGGTTTCGAAGCATCATGTTCCACTTCAAAATAGCCTTCCCCATTAATCGAAACTTTTCTATCATTTCCATTAAACGCCACAGGATACGTTAAAGCAGAACCCGCATTCAGCCAAACTTTACTTCCATCAGACAGGGTTATATTGATTATTTTACTTCCTCTTGGATTTGATAAAATATTGTATTCCATCCTTCCACTTACTTCGTCTTTATTTGGCTGGTAAGCAATCTCACCATTTGCAAGTTTTACCAATTTTACATTTCCCAGAACGACTAATACACCATTATCGACGCTATCTAAAAATACCTTTTGCCCATTGGCCAACGTAATCATAGCCCTGTTTGATTGAGACACTTTTATATCAGCTGATAAGTCATTTACAATTTCAGTTTGCTTTGTTGTTTTATTAAAATAAAAATAACTGAAAGCTCCCAATACCAAAATAATAGAAGCGGCTGCCCACCAACTATAGCGTTGCAATATTGAAACAGGTGATTTTATTTTCTTTGGGTTTTCATTTATCCGTTTCATTATCCGGACCTCAAGCATCTTCTCCATCAGTTCCTTTTCATGATCACCCAATTGACATTCGCCCGTTTCAATTAATTGCCGATACCAACTATCTATCAATTCATTTTCTGAAGATGTACAGTCGCCTTCCTCATACTTTTGTAATAATTCTTCAGCCTGATGAATATCCATGTGAAAAGTATCTTGTTCTTAATATAGTCTCTTGAGAAGCATGTAAGGGGTAAATGAAGTTTAAACTTTTTTTACCCCAGCTAAAATAATTTCAGGTTTCACTAAAAACTTTCTGTTTTGAAAGAAATAAAATTATCAGAAGGCAGGCTTGTCTTTATTAAAGAAAAGAATGTTCCAAATCATTCCGGAGGCTGGCAATCAATGCTGCTCAATGCAAACAAATGTATTGAACACTTTGAAACTTAAAACTAAATGGAGACCTGAATAGTAAAAAAAAAATAGAAGAAGTTCGAATAACTTTTTTTAAAAGAGTTTAAGAGAAATTGAAAGAATAATGAAAGTTGATATATAACTTCCGGAGAGCAGATTGATCTTTATTAAACTCATAGCATGCTGAATATGCTTTTTAACCGTTTCAACGGATATACTCATGTTCCCCGCTATTTCTTTGTGACTGAGATGTTCGTTTCTGCTGAGATTATAAACTTTCTGCATTTTCGACGGCATTTTAGCCACAGTTTTATTAATAGTATGTTGCAATTCCTTCAATTGCAAATCGGTTTCAGCATTGGTGAAAAAACCACTTAATTCAACCTCAGAGAGAAGAACCAGATAATCACGGCGGGTAATATTCTTTTTTATATACTGAATACATTTATACCGAACACTGGTGTGGAGGTAAGCTGCAAGTGATCCTTGAACATTTAATTCTTCTCTTCTGTTCCAAAATGACAAAAAAACATCTTGCACTACATCGGCAGCTTCTTCCTTTCCCCGCAATACTTTAACTGCGGTAATAAATAATTCTTCCCAGTAACGCCGGTAAATTGAAGTAAAGACCTCTTCATTATTATCGTCCATGTCCTGAAGAAATTGATCATCTGATCGTAACATAAACGCTTCATTTTAGTTTTAAAAAGGGAACATCCTTATCATTTTTCCAATAATTGACCAGATAATCACATGAGTATTAAGGTAAATCCTGAAAAAATTTCTTCCCTATTGTTAATATAAATGTAAAGTTAATTTATGAATAGCACTTAATTTCTAAAAAACTTGCAAATAATATTGTTTGCCTTTATCGTTTTTATAGATAATTGGCCCCTATTATTTCCTTTAATTTAATGGATGAAAAGAGATATCTCCTCACAGCCGGAAACCGTTATTTTTTGTCAGGAATCACAATTTGGCTACCTAATTATAGAAGGTATTTTTATGGATTCTCCCAAAATGAAATTATATTTAAAACCGAAGGCTTGAAAGAGCGGCTCATTTTTCATAAAAAAATAAAATCTCATGAAAACAAACACACTGCTTCTGATTATCTTTTTTGTTACCGCTATGCCATTTTTATCCACTGCCCAGGAAAGCAATCAGGGTAAGAAGTTATGGGCAAAATCCATTTTAAATGAGAAGGCTCCGGAACTGGTCATTGAAAAATGGAACTCTAAAGAACCGGATACTAAGGGAAAATTTGTATTGGTCGATTTTTGGGCAACATGGTGTGGTCCTTGCCGGGCGGGCATTCCAGGATTAAACAATATGCAAAAAAAGTTTATAGATAAACTGGTTATCATCGGTATTTCTGATGAATCCCTGGAAAAAGTAAAGTCGTTCAAAAATCCTAAAATTGATTATGCCAATGGGATTGATACCAAAAAAACCGTTTCAGCATTTCTTGGAATACGCGGGATTCCACATATGATTCTGATCGATCCGAAAGGCATTGTTCGCTGGGAAGGGTTTCCGGGATTAGAAGGTCATAAATTCACGGAAGAGGTTTTGGAAAAACTTTTAGCCAAGTATGGTGTAGAAAAATCATCGTAGAATAAGAGACCATACAATTTCTAATAATTCCTTTAAAAAAATATCCATTTATTTAGGACTCTTTTTCTTAATTGCTCCACGGCTTAAATCTGTGGGACATAAATATTGTTCGTTAATAGGCTAAACTACATGATCCGGCTGTGTTTTCCACTCCATCCGCATCAGGTTTGAAGTGCCGCGTGCAAGCATTTTAGTCTTGTTCTCATTCCAAATAGTGCACTCTATATTCACTATATTTCTTCCCCGCTTTATGACTTGCGTTTCAGCTATGAGGATATCTTTTTCTCTTGCTGCACCAAAATAATCTATAGCATTATTGATCGTCGAATAAAAATCAGGATCGCCCAAAGTGAAAATAGTAGCTCCTATAATATCATCCAGAATTCCTGCTGCCATGCCGCCATGTAAATTTCCCGCAGGATTTAGCCATTCATGCCGCACAGTATATTGAAACCTCAAACTCCCCTCCTCTACCGCAAGAATAACCGGTTTTAACCATTGCATAAAAGGAGAAGGAGAATTTTCAAATTCCTTTCCGATATATAACTTTAAAATTTCTACGTTCGTCATTTTTAAAAACATTTTGGTTTGAAGATAACTTAAATTAAACTTTTTTTATGCTGAAAAGTAAAAGAATAATTCCGGTAAATTTGAGAATTAAATAAGCAAAATGGCCCTTTTTCTGATACAAATTTGTACTTTCATTCTCCCTAAAAATGCCATCATGAATATCCCTTCATCCCACCAAAGAGTAATGCCCTACCTGATCCTAAAAAATGCCCGTCAGTTTTATGACTTTGCACAATCTGTTTTTGATGCTGAAACTCTTAATAAAACGATGCATGCCGATAATGAAACAATCCGCCATGGCGAAATTAAGATTGGTGACAGCACAATTATGTTTAGTAATAGCACACCGGATTGGGCACCAAATCCTGCAAGCCTTTTTATATATGTAGAAGATGCTGATGATACATTTCAGAAAGCCTTAGATCATGGAGCAGTATCCATTATGGAATTAAAAAATGAGAACTATGGAAGAACCTGCGGTGTAAAAGATTCTTCGGGAAATATATGGTGGATCACTTCAGTGAAATAATGACCATCTTTGGATAAATACAGCGAAAAGCATTCTATGCAGAATTATGAAGACATTGCCAAAGCAGAACTCCTGGAGTGGCGAAAAAAAATGCTCCGGCGACCCGGACTAATTAATAAATTATCTAAAACCATTCAGGTAAAGATCAATTCCTGGATACCGGAAAAAGTACATCAGGCAATTACCGCAACAATCAAACAAATGATCCGTGGTGTGCTGTTTGGCGCTAAGGCTACCACACCTAAGTCTATTCCATTCCAGACGTTTGAATCAAAAGAAATTGCAGTCCGGAAAAAAATTGATTTTTACCGTAAAACCGCGGCAGTTGAGGGCGGCATAACCGGAGCTGGCGGCATTCTTCTTGGCCTGGCAGATTTCCCTATTTTGATCGGCATTAAAATAAAGTTGCTTTTTGAGATCGCCTCTTTGTATGGTTTTGACATAACCAATTATAAAGAAAGAGTGTACTTGTTGCACATTTTTGAACTTGCTTTTTCAAGTGATCAGCACCGCAAAAATGTTTATCTTAAAATGACGGATTGGGAGGAAAAGAAAAAAGATCTTCCGCAGGATATTAATGAGTTTGACTGGCGGAATTTTCAACAGGAATACCGCGATTACCTGGACCTGGCAAAGATGGCACAATTGATTCCGGTGATTGGCGCACCGGTAGGCGTTATTGTCAATAACCGCCTTCTGAAAAAACTTGGTGTGACGGCGATGAATGCTTATCGGATGAGGGTATTTGAGGGGGAAAGGAAATGATTATTTTCTGTAACAAAATCACGGATTTTTAATTTAATGAGACTTGCTACAAGATGCACCTAACCTATAAAAAGCTTCATCAAAAAATCAAATTAACTTCCTTTCGGAAAACAAATAAATTTAAATTGCTAATCCAAAATTCGCAGAACCTGTAGAAGTTACTTTATATCCTTTTGAAGAATATTCATCGTGTTACTGTTGAATTTCTTCTTTCGATCTTTTAGCAATGTGATTTACATCCAGCGTAACTTTACTGTAGAAAATCAACATTTCAACTTTTTATTCTTTCATGTTCTAAGAGTTTTGATTTTAAATAAACAGGTAATGACTGTGCTTTAAGTTTTTGTCACATTAGCATTCATTTTACCTGACATTTTGAAAAGTGTTAATGATCCATATAACCGTAGTTTCTATTCTATTTTTGGTATCGTTTATTTGGTAATGACCAATAAAGCATTTCATGATCTCTTGATGTTTCTATAAAATTTAAATTTTTCAGTAAATGGATAGATCCAGCATTATCCAATAAACATGCTGCCGTTATTTCCTTTACAAATCTTTTTAAAAATGCCCATTTTATAAGTCTTGTTACAGCTTCTTCTGCATAGCCATTCCTCCTTTCTTCTTTTAAAATGCCATATCCAATATCCGCATTTTTTTCTAAATGGTTAAAGCCTTTAAAGCCTGCATCTCCGATTATTTCTAAAGTATCCTTTTTGATAATCATCCACGATTCAAAACCGGTGGGCGATTTAACGCAGGATAGATTATTAATTATCCGGGGTATCGTTTCCATCACATCATTATCAGGCCAGCTTTTTCCTTTATTCAACCCCATTATGACCAGGTCTGAAAAATCATTGTTTAAAAGATTCTTGCAAATTTGGGTAGTATATGGAATCAGAATTAATCTTTCCGTTAGAAGCCTGTTTAGTTGTAGTGTTTGCACTTCCAATTTTTCCATCGTTTGTTGCATTCGTTTATAAGGTTTCACTAAAAATACCACTTAATTATTATTTAATTGATGTGCTAAATAAACACCCATACTTGCAGAAGCTTGAATTAAATAACCGCCTGTTGGCGCATCCCAATCAAGCATTTCTCCGATGCAGAAATGGTTTTTTAATTTTTTTAATTCAAAATTGGAATCAACTGCATGTAGGTTAACTCCTCCGGAAGTAGATATTGCCTCATCAATAGGAGCTGAACCGATAATTTTTAACGGGAAGTATTTAATGAATTTAGCTAAAGTTTGGATGTCTAAAAATGCCTCTTTTGTCAGTGTTGTTTTTAGAAGGTCTATTCCGGTACGGGATAATTTTATTTTATCTTTTAAGGTCGTCGTGAAGTTTGATTTTGAATCAGATATTTTTTGAATCAGGTTTTCTAAATTGTTTGTTGGTTTAAAATCAATGTAAACCTCCACCTCGTTATGAACAGCCAAAGCCGCTTGTATCTGAGGACTTAATCCATAAATCGCATTACCCTCTATTCCAAATTTCGTTACAACCGCTTCCCCTTTCTGATTTTTATTGTTTAGGGAGATGGAGATATTTTTAAGTGGCTTCCCTTCATGGTTCCGGATAAACATTTCATCCCATTTAATTTGATACGCACAATTGGAAGATCGAAAGGGTACTGTGTCAATGCCCATTTTATTAAATATGTTTAACCACGAACCATCGGAGCCGGTAACCTTCCAACTCGAACCGCCTAAGGCAAAAACGACGTAGTCTGACTTTATAATTTCATTCGAATTGAATTCCAACGAATTTTCTTTATCCCAGCCGGTGAAAGTCTTGTTGAATTTAAACTGGACATTTCTTTTAATCAGATGTGCTTCTATCGTTCTCAAAACGGCAATGGGTTTTATACCCTTTTCCGGAAAAACCCGTCCACTACTTCCAACGAAAGTCGGAACTCCTAAATCCAATAACCAGGCTCTTAAATCAGCATTACCAAAATGCTCCAAAGCATTATCTAAAAATGATACCGGCGTATACCTGGATTTGAATGTAGAAAGTTCTTCAGAATGGGTCAGGTTAAATCCCCCATCCCCAGCCACTAAAAATTTACGTCCCGGAGAATATTTTTTTTCAAAAATAGTCACATCATAAAGTTTGGTGTTCAAAAATGCTGCAAGAAACAAACCTGCTGTTCCACCACCTATGATCGCCACCTTTTTTTTCATCCGTCAAAGGTTGTTGTTTTTTTTTCGTTGGCAATTATTAGTTATGAAATTTTAATTTTCCGGGGAATTGAAGCTGATGGGTATTTTCATTAATAATGTTATAAAAGATCGTTTCTATTCCTTGAGACAGCCTACATCCAATTAATTATAGTCTGTTCGTTCTACTTTTCAATATGAGGTTATTTGCTTTAATGCATGCACACCATGATGACTATTCATTAATACCGTATAATAAAAATGTTACCTGTAGGTTCGGCTGCAAATAACATTCTACACAGAACCATTTTTTTAGACTGTTGCTATATTTTTCTCCCCCGCCTTTTGGACACCCCTTTTACCTTTCTTGCTCTTAAGCGTACAAATTACTTAATGCATCATTTTCAGAATTATCGAAAAGTTTTTTCAATGAAATCAGGCAGGTTTATTTACAGACTTTAAACCATTACTTATTATCAATAAAATAGTATTATTCCATAGTTGCATATCGATTAAATATTCATTTTCGTCCAATTCGATTGCGCTTACTTCTTTGCCTTTCTTTATATCAAATACGGTAATATTGTCTTTACTGATTTCCTTCTTTTTTACTTTTTTCTTACTGGCGAGATAAACATAATTTTCATCGGCGTGCAAATTGACACTGTTATTTTATTAACCTAAAATCAGGAAATTTTATTTATTTGCAATCCTGCTAATTTATTATCTTAGCTATCCCTTTGGGTGTCAGGCTAAGCCCGTCGAAGTCGGTGCATAAAAAATAAAGAATTCTGTCTTCTAAGGAAAGAGACTTTCGAGCAATCAATATTTCTTAATGATAACCCAACTTCCCTTCGGCAAACTAAGGGCAAGCTTGAGCTTCCCGAAAAAACCTGGACAAGTTAGCCTGACAGAAATATACCTTACAATGGTTTAAAAATTGAATCAGGATTATCTTTAATTTCTAAAGGAAACCAATCTTAACTTCTCCTCATGTATCTTTATTGACCATTCAATCACTTTATATTTTCTACCATGCCATTCTATCAAAATATAAAATTCCCTACTCCCGAAGGACAACGAACTTTACGCAATCTTCTTAAACTCAGGAAACAACTTTCACAGGAAATTCCTGAAAAACATCTGGACAGCAATCTCTTGATGGCGACCTGGAATATCCGTGAATTTGGTACAACAAAATATGGTGGCCGCCGGGTGGAATCCTATTATTACATTGCGGAAATCATTTCCCGTTTTGATATCATTGCAGTGCAGGAGGTTCGAAAAGACCTGGCAGCCTTGAAAAAACTTATGAGCATTCTAGGGAGCCATTATGAATATATGTTCACGGATGTTACGGAAGGAAAATCCGGTAATGAGGAGCGGCTCTGTTTTATATTTGATACACGAAAAGTACGTTTTGGAGGATTGGCAGGAGAAATGGTTCTTCCACCATTGGAGCATAAAGATCCGACTACAGGACAGACGATCACAGTTCCCGGAAAACAACTTTCCCGCACTCCATTTATGTGCGGATTTAAGGCAGGCTGGACAAACTTTGTACTGACTACTGTACATATCCTCTATGGAAAGGCGGCAGCAGAAGATCCCAATCGTGTTGAAGAAATCCGTCAATTGGCAAAATCCATGTCCAGGCGGGCAGATGGGAAATATGAATGGTCTGAAAATATCATTCTCCTGGGCGACTTTAATATTTTCAGTCCGAAAGATAGTACGCTGAAAGCCATTACAGATGAAGGTTTTGTGATCCCTAAAGAGATTCAGGCGTTAAAAGGATCTAATGTGGAAAAGAATAAATTTTACGATCAGATTGCTTTTAAGGTTCATCCCGATCGCTTTGAGACTTCCGGTAAGGCGGGAATCTTTGATTATTACAAAACGATAATGACCCTGGATCAGGAAGTAGAATATGCCGAAAGCATGGGTTCTGCTTATGAAAAAGATAGTAAGGGCAAACCACGGACGAATAAAACAAGTTATTACAAAACTTATTGGCGCACTTTCCAGATGTCAGATCATTTGCCGATGTGGGTGGAAGTGCTCATCGATCACACGGATGCATACATGAAAAACAAAATGGTCCCAAAGCAAAAGAATGGCAATGTGATTGAGGCACCTTCCGAATAAATAAACGGAAAATGCCGGAGCATTCGCTTCTAAAGTAAACAGAAATAAAAAATAATGGATTCTGCCGGAGAGATTCGCGATTCCTGTCAAATTAGATTCACCGAATTAAACAGCTGGGTTTTGCTTCTTTTTCTCAAACCTTGCTTTTATAAAGGCAATGATCACAGGAAGTACAGAAATAAATATGATCAGGAAAACAACTTTTTCAAAATTGGCTTTTACGTATTCATTATTGCCAAGAAAGAATCCCACAAGAGAAATACCGACAACCCACAAAATGCCGCCGATTACATTATACGAGGTGAAGGTTTTGTAACTCATTTTCCCAACACCTGCTACAAAGGGCGCAAAGGTTCGCACAAAAGGAACAAAACGTGCGATGATAATGGTTTTGGCGCCATGCTTTTCATAAAATTGGTGCGTCTTTTCCAGGTGTTCCGGTTTTACTAATTTCCGGTTGAAGAGTTTCCATTCGAGAATACGGTGGCCAACAAATTTTCCGATTAAATAGTTACAGCCATCTCCTAAAATTGCTGCCGATAATAAAACGGCAATGCTGATCGAAAGATCCAGGGATCCTTGTGCAGCAAACATTCCCACAGCAAATATTAATGAATCACCCGGAAGAAAGGGCATGATTACCAGGCCGGTTTCTATAAAAATGATCGCAAATAAAATAGCATATACCCAATAATGGTATTCAATAATAAATGCATTCAGGTGCTGATCAATATGTAGTATAAAATCGATTAATTCCATCTTCAAAAAAAAATTAGGTGCAAACGTAAGGTTTTTTAGTTGAATGCTGCGCGCTGAATGCCTTCGGTGTTGAATACTTCGTGTTGAAT
>JBBSUB010000075.1:0-17555 GCA_038235345.1 Chitinophagales bacterium | reverse complement strand
TTTATGTTTTCGACGGGAATTGAGAATAGTATTCCCACTATCACTTTACCGGATGGATCTGTGAAAAGAGTGAATGAAATGGAAAAATGCGACCATTATACCCACTGGGAAACGGATTTTTAATTAGGAAAGGAATTAGGGATTGAATACCTTAGATACGGTCCGCCATATTATTCGGTTAATTTTGGTCCGGAGCAGTATAATTGGGACTTTACAGATATGGTCTTTAACCGAATGAAAGAATTAAAGATCATTCCCATATTAGATCTCTGCCATTTCGGAGTATCGGACTGGATAGGGAATTTTCAGAATCCGGAGTTCCCTTTTCACTTTGCTGAATATGCAAAAATCTTCGCCCGGAGGTTTCCGCATTTGCGCTTATATACTCCGATAAATGAAATTTTTATTGCAGCCATGTTTTCTGCCCAATATGGATAGTGGAATGAAAAACTTCAATCCGAAATAGCCTTTGTCAATACCTTGAAACATATTTCAAAAGCAAACGTGATGGCAATGCATGAGATTTTAAAGATTCAACCGGAGGCAACCTTCATACAAAGTGAATCTCCAGAATACTTTCATGCTATTGAGGATGAAGTCGAAATCTTTCAGGCTCTTTTATCTTCCTCTTTATTGTGTCTAAAATCCACATTATAATCCAAAATCATTTCTTTTAAACAAGTTGCAATGGAGTCAAATTTTACGGCTCCCTTATATATTAAGCCATTGATAAAGATAGCCGGAGTATTCTTTATGCCTGATTGGGTACCGATTTTTATATCATTATCTATTTTTCTTCTTATAACTTCTGAATTCAAATCTATATTTAATTGTTGTACCGAAATTGAATGATTTTTTTTTAGAAGACTTATGATTCCGCCTAATCCATATTCCAAAAACTCCTGGCAGTCAAGAATCAAATCATGTGCCTGTAAATATTTTTGTTGTAATGCGCAAGCTTCTACAACTTGCGCAGCTAGTAATGCGGATGGATGCATCCGTAAAATAGGAAAGTGTTTGTAAATAAAACAAATCTCTTCCTGGAAATATTCATGCAAAGCCTTAAGTTCTCTGTAAGCTCTGCCGCAATATTCACATTCATAATCTTCATACAACTCCAGGATTATTTTCGCATCCGGGTTTCCAAAAGCATGATTCATTTTATTTATGTACTTCCTTAACATAATATTCCTGTTTATTTCAATGAGCCGCACATTTACAATTTTTTCTTACCTGTGCTTTTATTATTTTTTTTCTTTTCTATCTCTTTAATTTTCACTACAAAATCTTTATTTCCTTTTTTGTTAGCTACTTTCCAGAAAAAAGTAAATTTTATTTCTTTTGCATTTTCATTCTTCAAATCAAGATCAGCAATAAATATTCCTAAACCGGTGTCTTTTGTTTCGATATCCGAAGAAGTTTTCCAGTTATCTGTGGACCACTGAACTGTTGCTGCTGCCAGAACTTCTATTCTTAATATTTTTCCGGCTGAAATATCCTTGCAATGCCAATCAAATCTCCAAATAGTAAATGGGGATGGTGATTTCTTCTTCAGGTAACGTGCTTCTGTTTGAAGCGACATATCAAAGATTCTTTTATTTATTATTGAACACCATAATTTTATGTATTCGGAATGGGCCCAGGTTAAGGGCATTGCTGAACCGGAGTATTTCCCTAAAAAGAGACCTTTTTCGGGTATATCATCTGTATCCCAGATTTGTTCCGGAAGCAGCCCGTTATTGGCAAAACCATTCATCGTTTTTAATAATTCTTTTGCTCCTTCGATGTTGCCTGCCGCAATTTCGTAATGAGCTCTTTCACCTGTTAATAATGGCCACGCCCGCCCAATTCCATGTTTTGAATCGGAATAAGGAGTTCCATCTTTCTCTTCTCCGTACCCATCATTAACATACCTGTGCCAGCATGGGCCATGGGGTGTTTCAACTTTTAATGTATCATCTATAAGTTTTATGGTGTTCAGTATTTTGGGGTCATCGGCAGCACGCAAACCAAATCGAACTAAAGCAAGTGCATCTACACAAATAAGTTCATACAAATGCATTTTACCATTTTTCTTCGTACGGTTTTTTATATAAATAAATTTGTCTTTTACTTCTTCCGCAGATTTGTGGTACGGATTGATGCGCATGTAATAACCATCTACGCCCGCTTTTTTTGATAAGGGAGTATCTGTAATGTACGTCCAGTTTTCAATTTGCTCATTCCAGTAATCAGCCGTTTCAAGACAATATTGAGCTATGGCTGGTTCATTGTTTATTTCTGCCAGATGGGCGGCTCCCAGAAGCCCGGTGATTTCTGTTGCCAGCGTAAAGGCTGTTAAACCCGATTCTTCTTCCCACCTGTCCTGCTCGGAAGAAGGGCCATTGATAATTAAAACGGATATAGCTTTTTTAATTCCATGCCAGTATCTTTTCATTTTATCACCTTCCAAACCGTACTTGTCATGATACATATCAACGAGAGATATAGGCAATGCTATCTCATCCATTTGTAATCCTTTCCATTTAGGACGACCATTAAGCCAGGTATTCTGGCTCCATGTGCCATCTTTTTCCTGTATGGCCATTAAGTAATTAAGAATCTGATAAACTTGCTCCTTTGAGCCTAAAGCACTGAAGCCCGTGGCACTCTGAACCAGGTCCCTTGGCCATACCAGGTGGTACCCACCAACGCCGTCCTCATCACCTTTGGTTTGTCCCCATGGGATGGATATGCTTGCAACCACTCCACCAGGAAATACATCTGTCTGATGCAAACGTAAAACAGTTGCACTTTTCCAAAGATTTTCAAAGACCGTACTTTTCTTTGTATCAATATTTTTCAATTCCTTTTGAAATTGTTCCCAACCGGCAATGTATCTTTCTTTTGCTTTATCAAAACCATCCAAAAGACTTGCCCAAGCGCTATGTGCAGCATCTGTTGCTCTTATTCCAAAACTGATGGCAAAAACAAATTCTGTTGTTTTTGAAATATCTATTTCAGCCGCCAATGCTATGTTTCCATTGTCTGCTCTTTCATATTCCCACTCCATTTTTTTATGTTTCTTTAAATCGGTATATCCATCCGACGTGCCTACATATCCTACAGACCTTTTTAAAAAACCGGAACTTGAAGCTATTGCCAATGAAATACCATCTCTGTTCGCAAACACCATGGGTATTCCTTTATGATCGTCCGTCCAACCATCGTTTTCCATTCCTTTGTTACTGATATGCGGTGCAAGGAGCGCATAGATTTTAAACTTAGAAGATTTATTTCCGGGAAGCGGGGTGAATTTAATTTTCTGAAGAACTACATCTCTTAATGGATCGGTGATAACCTCTTTCTCAATGGAATACTTTTTTTGTTTGCAGGTATTGATGATATGAAATGCCGGAACTCCGTCTTTCATCCATTTAATTTCATGATCGGTATCTCTTTTTTCTTCAGAGAAAAAATCTTTTCCATCTGTCACAATAAATTCCATATCCCTGATGCAGGCAAGATCTTCTCTTGGAAAATAAATTTCATTTAATATTCCATGACTTAATGTAAAGATGACATTTGAGGATGGATTAACTGATTTTCCCACTCCTGATTTAGCACTGGAAGTCCAGCGTGGTTCTACTCCGGGAGCTCCCGGCGGCATTGATGTATTTTTTTGCATAGTATTGTATTTTGATGTTTGGAGTAGTGCCTTTGTTGCTTTTTCTACAAACAGAATATTCAAGATTGCTATAGTGTAAGTGTATAGTAAGAGGAACTTACTTATGAGTATAAAAGCTGAATTTGTTTTTAGTTTTTACAAGCTTAATCTAAAAGTATAGAGTGGATTATTAACAAAAGGTTACAAAAAGTGTGCCTCATATAAAAAAGGTTCTATATGTTAAGAGTGTTTCATTCATTTGGGATGCACGTTTCATTTACTGGCTGCTTTTTATTATTATATCTTTTATTTAGACTGTATTTATCCATATCGGGTCATGTAAAAGTTCGTCAACTAATAAAATTGAAGGTAAACAGTAGAGGAGATTCAACAAAGATTGCGGAAGAACCTCAAATTAAATCAGAGACAGTCGAGAGATCAATTTCAGACATGCAAGAGAATGTTGATTTTAAGCGGCACGGCACAGTCTTTGATGGTAAACTTATACCGCTATCGGCCCTCTTACCTGAAATAATCTGTAACTTTTATTGTTTAAATGGACTCTAATATTTTATTAATGGACACTAAATTATTATCATGTGCAAAACAGTTGGTGATTATCTTATAGAAAGATTGCATGAATGGGGCGTTTCAAGAATCTATGGTTTTCCGGGCGACGGTATCAATGGAATCATGGGTGCTCTTGATCGTGCTGATAAAAAAATTGATTTCATTCAGGTAAGGCATGAAGAAAATGCGGCGTTCATGGCTTGTGCGCATGCAAAATATACGGGTGAAGTGGGCGTTTGTTTGGCCACTTCAGGACCAGGCGCCATACATCTTCTTAATGGATTGTATGATGCGAAAATGGATCATCAGCCGGTTGTTGCTATAGTAGGTCAGTCCGCAAGAACCGCTATTGGGGGAAACTATCAGCAGGAAGTAGATCTTCAATCTTTATTTAAAGATGTAGCACACGAATATGTGCATACTGTTATGGTTCCTTCCCAAATGCGAACGCTTATTGACCGTGCCATCCGTATTGCAAAAATCGAACGTACAGTTACATGCATTATCGTTCCAAACGATGTGCAGGATGAAGACTTTGAAGAGCCTTCACGAAGCCATAATACGAATCATACCAGCATTCATTTTTCTTACCCTCAACTAATACCTGATGCTTCAGATCTACAGGCAGCCGCATCCATTCTAAATGAAGGAGAAAAGGTGGCAATACTGATCGGAGCAGGTGCTTCGGGTGCTGCAGATGAAGTAATACAAGTAGCAGAACTGCTGGGAGCCGGAGTAGCAAAAGCGCTTCTCGGAAAAGATGTGTTGCCTGATGATATTTCTTATGTGACGGGCTCTATAGGTTTGCTGGGAACAAAACCCAGTTGGGATTTAATGATGGATTGTGATACACTTTTAATGATAGGCTCCAGCTTTCCCTACTCTGAATTTCTACCGAAGGAAGGACAGGCAAAAGGAATCCAAATTGACATAAACGGAAAAATGCTGGGTATCAGGTATCCGATGGAATTAAACCTCCAGGGAGATAGCAAACAAACATTACGAGCGCTTATACCACTATTACAACGGAAAGAAAAAAGAGACTGGCGGGAAACGATTGAGAAGAATGTAGAAGAATGGTGGGAAATATTAAAAGCAAGAGCCATGAGCAGTGCTGATCCTATCAATCCTCAAAGAATTTTTTATGAAATATCTCCCCTGCTTCCGGACAATTGTATTCTTTCTTCAGATAGTGGCACGTCATCAGACTGGTATGCGCGGGATATAAAAATCCGCAAAGGAATGAAAGCTTCTCTATCGGGAAATCTGGCTTCAATGTGCCCGGGAGTGCCGTACGCTATAGCAGCAAAATTTGCCTATCCTGAAAGAATGGCTATCGCATTTGTGGGCGATGGCGCAATGCAGATGCTGGGAAATGGTGGATTAATTACTATTGCGAAATACTGGAAACGGTGGGAAGATCCCCGTATGATGATTGTTGTTTTGAACAACCGTGATTTGAACCAGGTAACGTGGGAACAGCGCATTATGGAGGGCGATCCGAAATTTGAAGCATCACAGGATGTACCGGATTTTCCATATGCAGAATATGCAAAAATGCTTGGATTGGATGGTATAAAAGTGGATAAAGAGGATGATATTGCAGATGCATTCAAGCGTGCATTTGCGTGCAAACGACCGGTACTATTGGAGGCATATACCGATCCATCCGTACCTCCGCTTCCTCCACATATTACTTTCAAACAAGCTAAAGCATTCGCCTCATCCATGCTAAAAGGTGATGAGAATGCCTGGGATATGATTAAGCAATCCTGGAAAGGTATTGTCAAGGAATACATCCATTAGTGAAGAACCGAAAACGTGATATAAATGATCGATGAAATAAAAATAAAAGATGTTAAAGTATCAGCCTATAAAATTCCTACCGATGGTCCGGAGTCCGATGGAACCATTGAATGGAACAGTACAACACTAATTTTAGTGGAAATAGAAGGTGGAGGCAAATCAGGAATCGGATATACTTATGCAGATGTTACTTCGGCCCTGTTTATTGATAAAAGTTTAAAAAAAATATTGATTGGTAAAGATGGAATGCAGATTCCATTTATTTTGAAAACAATGGTTGACAGTGTAAGAAATAATAATAATTGCGGTGTAATTGCGATGGCTATTTCAGCGATAGATAGTGCTTTATGGGACTTAAAAGCAAAAATTCTGAATCTTCCGCTCGTGTCATTTTTAGGAAAGCAGAGAAATGATCCTTCAACTTTACGCAAGCGGTGGTTTCACTTCTTACTCCGTTAAAAAATTACAAAAACAATTAGGCGATTGGGCAGCCCAAGGATTTAAACAAGTTAAGATGAAGGTAGGCCGTGAGTTGCCTATCGCTGAAGCGGCAATGGAGGCAACGCAGGGGATTTAAACAAGTTAAGATGAAGGTAGGCCGTGAGCCGGAAAAAGATGTGGATAGGGTAAAAAAAGCAAGAGAATCGATTGGAAAAGATGTGGCGTTATTTGTAGATGCTAACGGAGCTTACAATGCCAGGCAAGCTCTTGAAAAAGCAGTTCAGTTTTCAGATTTTGGAGTGACCTGGTATGAAGAGCCGGTACCGTCAAGTGATTTAAAAGGGCTACGATTTATTCGTGAGAATGCACCTCCTGCGATCAATATCACCGCAGGAGAGTATGGAAATAATTTACCTTATTTTGAGAAAATGCTTGACAATAATAGTGTTGATATTTTACAGGCAGACGCCACAAGATGCGGTGGTATTTCCACCTTTTTAAAAGCAGGAACTATTTGCGAAGCTCATCAATTGCTTTTTTCTTCGCATTGCGCTCCGGCTCTGCATTTACACGCGGGCTTAGCATTACCCGCCTTCTTTACTGCAGAATACTTTTACGATCATGCAAGAATACAAAATATGCTTTTTGATGGAACCTGCCAGCCCGTAAATGGTGGGCTTCATGTGGACATGCAGAGTCCGGGATTAGGATTAGAATTTAAATGTAGCGATGCAAAAAAGTATAGAATTTAAAGGTTAATTAAGGATTATCTAATTTAAGGAGAGGCGCATATGAATACCCATTGTAGATTAAAAAGTTTAGTCAGTATTTGTATTATCGATGTTTACAATTAGGGCCGTTTAAAGTCGCATCTTTTTGCTGGATATAGGTATTAAAAGTTTAGAATTAAGGGAGTAATTTTAAATTGTCGCAGCCATACGGTGGTTTGTGAAGACACAAACCACGGCAGCCCCGGTCGTTATGTTCACCGATAGAAAATGATAATTGAATTTGAAATGCGTCCGATATTAAGAAGCGATAAATTTTGGAATAAATTCGTAAAAAATTACACTTCATGATTTTTCACAGTGTTGATGATTGAGTTCAGATTGCATAGAAGATATTGAGAACAAAAAGCGTTTAGCCGGACTCATTTATTTGTTACAAAAAAAACCGAGGGAAGTTTTTCCAAAATAATCAAGAAACAAAAAGCCCATGAATACATTTGCCGGATTAAATATGTTTCAGATTCTTGCGGTGCTTACTGCCGTCATGACACTGCTTTTATTGGTGGATGCTTTTATTGGACATTATCGTTCTGGCTTCACCCGCATAGTGCAGTATGCGCCATTCATCACCGGTGGTTTTTTGATTATTTGTACAATAGGAATAGCTGCTGCTCCAGCATCTTCATGGTTGAATACAACCCTTCGCATAGCCGGATGGCTGGCAATGGCGAGCGGACTTATTGGTTTTGGATTTCATCACTATTACGGAATGGCAAAGAAGCCGGGAGGTTACAAGCTGTTTCTGCATAATCTGATGTATGGTGCACCCCAGTTAGCACCGATGGCACTTACTGCCATGGGATTTCTTGGGCTTGTCGTAGCTTACGGGCTCAATGGATCATCAGATTTTGCAGGAATTAATTTCAGCGTTTTGTTGTTTGGATTCGTTGCCGTCACACTTTTTTTCACTATCGTTGAGGCTGGTATTTTGCACTACCGTGGTGCCTTCCATAATCCATTGATGTATGCGCCATTGACAGCACCATTGTTGGCTGTTGCAGCGAGTGTGTGGCTGGCAAGCTCTCCTGGAAATGATTTGGCGAAAAGTATTTTGACAGTTTTGTTGTGGTTGACGCTGGTAGCTGGTTTTGTAGGATTTGGAATGCACTTACGTGGACAAGCGAAACAGTTTGGTGGCTGGAAACTTTGGCGTTTCCACTTGCTGGAAGGCCCGCCAATTTCTCCGCCACTGTTTTTCTCCGGCTTATCGGCAGTCGGCCTCACAATGATTTATCTATAAATAAATAAGCAAATGGAAGAATTGTTTCACTCTCATTATCCTGATTTCAATGTCCTCGATAAGTGGTCGTCACCTGATTTTGATGATCAGACCCGCGAAGTAATCAGGAAGCGGCTCGAAGAGATTCCCTCCATCCGCTTCTTCAATAATCATGAGGCCCAAACCCTTACTGCCATTAGTGAATGTATTATACCACAGCCAGACAGAAACGAAAAATCAAAAGTTCCCATAGTACCTTGGATTGATGAGCTATTGTATGAAGACAAGCGCGATGGTTATCGTTATGAAGACTTACCTACACAACGCGATGCCTGGCGATTAGGTTTGCAAGGCATTGATGAAACCGCACAATTACTTTTTGCTGATAAAAAGTTTATTGAGTTGGACGCTGCATCTCGAAATAAAGTACTTCAGCAGATTGAAGGAGGGAAACCCGCAGGCAAAACCTGGGAGCAACTGTCGGCGAAACGTTTCTTTAAAAGTGTATTACTAACCACAATCGTTAAGACCTATTACTCTCATCCTTTTGCATGGAATGAAATCGGTTATTCCGGTCCTTCATCACCACGCGGACACGTTCGTACATGGGAAGGTGGCGTAGACCCATGGGAAGCGCAGGAGAAAAAATAAAAAAATATTAAGCAAAGATGAAAGAAAAACGAACATTAACCGCACCGGGCATTCACGGCGAAAGCGTTGAAATGCGCGACTTGGCAAATGAGACAGTTGACTTTTGTATAATCGGTGCAGGAGCCGGTGGTGGCGTGGCAGGAGCAAAATTAGCCGAGGCAGGTTTTTCGGTGGTAATTTTAGATGCAGGTGCACATTATGATCCCACCCGCGACTTTGTTTCTGATGAAAAAGCATCAAGAAAGCTTTTTTGGACAGACGAACGGATAACAGGGGGAGAAGATGCAATAGAGCTTGGCTCAAATAATTCCGGCAGAGGCGTGGGTGGCAGCACGATCCACTATTCCATGGTTGCGATGCGCGCCCATCCTGACGATTTCAAAAGAAGAACCCTCGAAGGTGATATTTTCGGAGCCAATTTGCAGGATTGGCCTCTGAAATTTGAAGATTTGGAACCCTATTATGAAGAAGTTGAAGAAGCATTACAAATCTCCGGTCCCACTTCATACCCATGGGGTACGCGGCGTGGTCGCTATCCAAAGCGGGAACACGAATTAAATGCTACTGCAAATGTTTTGGTTCGAGGCTGCAGCAAGTTGGATATTCAAGCAGTACCTGCTCCGCTTGCTACTTTAAGTTCTCCTTACAAAAACCGTCCACAGTGCGTATATCGTGGTTTTTGCAATTACGGCTGCACTACTAATGCAAAAAGTTCTATTCTTGTTACTTACATACCAAGGGCAATTGCCGCCGGTGCTGAGGTACGCCCTAATGCAATGGCAGCAAAGATTGAACATGATGCAAAAGGCATGGCAACCGGTGTTCTTTATTTCCGGGGAAGTAGCAAGGAACTTTCGCTGCAAAAAGCAAAAAACGTAATTGTTGCAGGTTACGCAGTGGAGACTCCCCGGTTGTTATTAAATTCCGCCTCTTCGCTTTTTCCTAATGGTATGGCAAACTCATCAGGAAGCGTTGGTAAGAATTTTATGATCCATTCCGGAACCCAGGTTTTCGCGAAGTTTCCTGATCGCATCAATCAATATAAAGCCCCGCCGGGAATGGCACTCACAGAAGATTTTAACCGCACAATGCCGGGAGCAGATTTTATCTGCGGTTACACCATTGAAGGCGTTGGTCCGCACGCTGTTGACTTTGCCTCCCGCATTTCAACTGCCCGTATGCTTTGGGGCGAAAGCCTGCGCCGGGAAATGCTTGATTATAATTATTATGCCGGTATTGGCATAGTAGGCGAAACTTTACCGCAAGAGAAAAATACGGTTACGCTTCATGCTACAGAACGCGACCAATTTGGTCTGCCTGTGCCACATGTTAGCTTCTGCTATCACGATAATGACAGGAAATTGATCAAACACGCCACATCGAAGATGACAGAAATTCTGGAAGCTGCAGGCGGCACAAACGCATGGTCAGCAGATCGGACAGCGCATCTTTTAGGGACATGCAGGATGGGGAACGATCCTCAAGGTTCGGTAGTCGATCGTGATTGCCGGTCGCATGATATTCCAAACCTTTTCATTTGCGATGGTTCCGTTTTTCCCACTTCTACCGCTGTCAATCCCTCTCTGACCATTCAAGCCATAGCTACCCGCATGGCTAAACAGATTATAACAGCAGCAGGAAAATAGCGTTAAGTTTGGTGAGAATTGAAAAGAACACGAATACAACCTTTATCATGAGTCTCGGTGGAGCAATTTGTAACCAAAAATGTTAAGCTCAGTGTGCGCTACCTCTTTAATTTCCACGAGCAACTGTAATTCATTTATTCTTCATTATGTTATCATAAAATAATTCGGTTATGGTTGAATAAATGCCTTCATACAACTCTATCTTTTTCTGATATCGCGGATTAAGATTTTGCAACGCCTCTATAAAAAGACCTTTACACCTCTACTTTCAAACTGGCTGACCTGTTTTTTATTTCAAACATTTCGCCGTAAGGCACAAACGTAATTTGACCAAATTGCTTTTGTGCTTGTATGAAGGAGTTGCCGAGTTTGTTTCTTGCAAGCAACGGGTAAAAAATCAAATAGCCCAGCCAATGAATTTGGATTGTAGCAGATTTGTTGAGATACTACACAAGAGCTCAACTCCAGTTTTTCAAATAATAAAAGCAAAAGAATTTGAATTCCGTGTTTCAATATTCTATTTCCCGTCTGTTTAAATCAAATACTTGGTCGGCTTTTTGTAACCAATTTTTAAAATTTGGTACTCTAAAGAAAAATGAGCGGGTTAATACTAAAACCACTATTAAAGAATATAAGCAAATGATACAGAAAAAAGCAATCGGTTTTATTGAAAACCAAGAGTGGCTTGGCCAAACCGGCGAGGCAATTCAACCGGTCATTATGAAAGCCTTTAAAGCAGGAGGAGAAACAGGACATGCAATTAAAAATTTTCTTCATGGCACATGGCTTGGTCATCCTTTACATCCCGTGTTAACTGATATCCCCATTGGGGCATGGACTTCCGCCGCTGTCCTGGATAGTATGGAACTTGGCGGAAATGATAATTTTAGATCCGGCGCGGATGCTGCTGTGGCCATAGGAATTGCAGGTGCGTTGGGATCTGCAGTTACGGGCGTCACAGATTGGACAGGAACTACTAAGAAGAAACGCAAGCTGGGATTAATGCATGGCTTATTAAACATTGCTGCGACTGGCCTTTACGTTACCTCTTTAATTTTACGTCGTAACAAAGATACCCGGAAAGCTGCTATTGCTTATTCAATGATTGGTTATGGCGTGGTATCCGCAGCGGCTTATTTGGGTGGACATCTTGTCTATGGCGAACAAATCGGGGTTGACCATACCTCAACATCAATGGAATATCCGGAAGATTTCGTCGCGGTTTTAAATGAAAATGACCTTGCTGAAGACTCGATGCGCTGTGTGAAAGCCGGAGAAATCCCGGTGGTTTTAGCCCGAAAAGACAATCATATTTATGCTTTGACAAATACCTGTTCACACCTCGGTGGCCCTCTTTGCGAAGGCGATCTACTTGCTGATGCCGAAATTCGTTGCCCATGGCATCATTCCGTTTTTTCGTTAAAAGATGGTAGTGTAATTGATGGCCCAGCTACTGAATCCCAACCTACCTGGGATGTGCGTATCCAAAATGGAAAAATAGAAATAAAACATTCAAAACGCTGATATCTCATAAGCAGGAGCCTAAAAAAGTCTTTTAGAAACAGAGCTTCTTTTTCAATAAGAATTTACATAAAAAAAAATTCAGAGAAAGAAGAAAACTAATTCAATCCAAAAATAAAAATCAATAAAATAACTTATAAAGATTATGGAAAAAAAGAAACACAGATTGAAAGCAAGCGAAATTAAAGGCCAAAAATTACCTTATCCAGCAAAGCAATCAGATATGGTTCCTCAGCCCGATAGTGATCTTTCCCAATACAAACCGGCAGGTAAATTAAATGATAAAGTAGCCATCATCACTGGTGGTGATTCCGGTATTGGCAGGGCGGTTGCTGTTGCATTTGCGATGGAAGGTGCTGATACTGCTATTGTCTATAATGTAAATGATTCGGATGCTGAAGAAACCAAACGCATGGCAGAAGCAACGGGAAGAAAATGCCTTTTAATAAAAGCAGATGTAAGGAGCCGGGAAGCTTGTTTTGACGCAGTGAAACAAACAGTAGAAGCTTATGGTAAATTGAACATCCTGATCAACAATGCCGCTTTTCAAAAAACCGAAAAGCGTTTGGAAGACATTTTGGAAGAAGATTTAAAACGAACTTTTGAAACTAATATTTTTGCCTATTTTTTTATGGCACAGGCCGCATTACCTCATTTAAAAAATGGTGACGCTATTGTAAATACCGGCAGCATTGTCGGTCTTACCGGCATACCGATATTAGTAGATTACTCCTCCTCAAAAGGAGCCGTTCACGCATTTACTAAATCACTCGCGTTACAATTAGGTGAAAAAAATATAAGAGTGAATTCCGTAATTCCAGGCCCGGTGTGGACACCAAATATTCCGGGTACAATGCCGATTGAAGACGTAGAAAATTTTGGTCATGAAGTGGCACTGGAAAGACCGGGTCAACCAGAAGAACTGGCGCCGGCTTATGTTTTATTGGCATCAGGAGATGGAAGTTTTATTACCGGTAGTTTATTGGAAGTAACAGGTGGTCGATTATCAAGCAGTAAATAAAATATATGGAAACTAATTCTTCAAATATAACACAGAAAGTAAAGGATTTTTTGAATAGTACAGCAATTACAGAACCTACCCGAAAAGCATTAATTGAAAGAATTGAAAAAGCAAATGGAACAAATCGCTTTTTCAATGATTACTCTTTTAATTTATTGTCCATTTTATGTGACAGGCTAATGGACCAGGATACTGAGAACAGAATTGTAAATATGGCATTATTTATAGATGATAGACTGGCAGAAAATACTTGTGATGGCTGGCGATATAATGATATGCCGCCTGATGATGAAATGTATAATAATGGATTAAAAGGTGTTGATGAAGCGGCCTCCATAATGTTTGATAAAAATTTTACTGATTTAAGAGAAGAAGCACAAATAAAAGTATTAGAAGCAATACAAGATGGAACAGCAAAAGGTGATACCTGGAAGACACTTCCTTCTAAAAGATTCTTTGAAGAATTGCTTGCAGAAACAACTGAGATCTTCTTTAGTTTTCCTTTGGTACAATTAAAAATGGGTTATGCAGGAATGGCTGATGCGGCAGGATGGAAGAAAGTTGGATTGAACGAAAGTGAAGAGATTGAAAAGTTTGTGAATAATAACTTTAAAAATAGTATCAGTCAATGGGCAAATATTTAAATACAGAAGTTGTAGATGCTGTGGTAATTGGAACCGGTGCCGGAGGCGCTCCCATTATTTCCAGGTTAGCAAAAGCCGGTTTAAAAGTAGTGGCATTAGAAGCAGGTAAATATTGGAATCCGCAAAAAGATTTTGCGACAGACGAACTGGAGCAATCCAAACTGGTTTGGAATTATGAACGACTTAGCGGTGGCAAAGATCCGGTTCCTTTTGGAAGAAATAATTCCGGTATAGGTGTAGGTGGAGCTACACTTCTTTATACTGCCTATACTCCACGCCCTCATCCGGATGATTTTAAAATAAATACAGAATTTGGAGTCGGTAAAGATTGGCCGATCGGTTACGATGATTTAGAACCTTATTTTGATGAGCTGGAAGTTTTCCTCGGTGTATCCGGGCCAACTCCGTATCCATGGGGGCCACCAAGAAAGGTAAATTATCCATTGCCTCCGTTACCGTTAAATGGTGCGGCTCAATTGATGAAGCGGGGTTGCGAAAAGTTAGGCATAAAAACATCTCCGGCTGCGAATGCTATTTTATCGTCAACCTATTTTCAGGAACATGTTGGTTGGAGAAATACTTGTACCAACAGAGGTTTTTGCCAGGCAGGTTGTAGTACAGGAGCTAAAGCAAGTACAGATGTTACTTTTATTCCATTGGCAATACATTTTGGCGCTGAAATAAGAACTGAATGTTTTGCAACTCAATTGCAACCTGATAAAAAAGGAAAAATAACATCAGTAGTATATTTAAAAAACGGCGTAGAAGAAAGGCAATTATGCAAAAATGTTTTTTTATGTGCCGGAGCCATTGAAACTCCAAGATTATTATTGATAAACAACTTGTGCAACAGCAGCGGCCAGGTGGGTAAAAATTTTATGGCAAACACCGGAATACAGGTATGGGGCGAATTTGATGAAACAATACATCCATATAAAGGAATACCTGCCAGTCTTATTTCTGAAGATATGCACCGGCCTAAAAATGTAAATTTTGCCAGTGGATATTTATTACAATCTTTGGGCGTAATGCCAGTAACTTACATTTCACAATTAGTCCGATCTACCGGTGCATGGGGCAAAGAACTTAGGAATAGAATGAATGCTTACAACCACGTAGCCGGTATAGATATGCACGGCGAATGCCTGCCTTCCCAGGAAAATTTTCTTGAACTTTCTGATGAATCCGACAAATTAGGTTTACCAAAACCAAGAATTTATTTTACAGTAGAAAACAATGGTAAAAGATTAGGAGAACATGCCGAAAGATTGATGAAGGAAATATGGGAAGTTGCCGGTGCAAAAAACAGGTTTATAGTGCATCGGAATGCGCATACCATTGGTACCTGCCGCATGGGATCGGATGGCGATAATGCAGTGGTAAATGCAGAGGGAAAATCATTTGACATTCCAAATTTATACATCTGTGATAATTCTATATTCCCAAGTTCTTTAACCGTAAATCCTTCACTTACTATTATGGCGGTTGCACTGCTGATAGCGGATAAATTTCTAGGGAAATAAAAGATAGATTATGATGGAGCATAAAATCCGGGTAGGGATTTTCCCTGGAGTTACCGCAAACAAATAAAAAATGAAAAAAAATAATATAAAAACTGAAAGCTTTTTAAAATTCGTTCATAAAAAATATGGTGATAAACCTTCTTACGATGGCGATCAGTATGGCGGTGGCAGCGGTCATGATGGAAGCGGCCTTCCCAAAAAAAATGCGGGAAATTTTATGTTTGCCACGGGAATTGAATGTTCTTATCCAACAATAAAAAACGGAACCATAAGGCGGGATCTGTTGGCCGAATGTGGGCACTATGAGCATTGGAAGGAGGATTTTGGATTGGTAAAAGAATTGGGTCTTAATGTACTCCGTTACGGGTTACCTTATTATTCTATTCAAATAAGTCAAGACAAATTCGACTGGAGTTTCGCCGACGAAGTGATGAATGAAATGAAACGAGTGAAAATAACTCCCATTCTGGATTTGATGCATTTTGGCGTGCCTGATTGGGTAGGCAATTTTCAAAATCCTGAGTTACCCATTTTCTTTTCTAAATATGCCGGAGCCGTTGCTAAAAGGTATCCATGGGTGAAGTTTTATACGCCGGTAAATGAGATTTATGTAACCGCAAAGATGAGCGCTAAAGATGGAATCTGGAATGAACAACTGAAAAGTGATAAAGCGTTTGTAACTGCGTTAAAAAATATTGTTGCGGCCAGTATTTTAGGCAACCATGCAATCGCCCGCGAGCGGCCTGATTGTGTAATTGTTCAAAGTGAAAGCGCAGAATATATTCATGAAGCCTATGTTTCAAAATCGCCTGAAATTACTATGAAAAACAAAGTGCGTTTCCTGGCGCTCGATCTTTTATATGCCCATCCCCCAGATACAGAAGTGGGATTATACCTGTTTGATAATGGAATGACCAGGAAAGAATACGAATGGTTTATGGCGGGAGAACCCCCGGGTTACCAGATAACCGGAAATGATTATTATGGAAGAAACGAATTCATCCGGTTGAGTGATGGAAAGATGCTCAACGCCTCCGATGTATTCGGTTGGTACACCATTACAAAACAATATTATGAACGTTATAAAAAACCGGTAATGCATACTGAAACAAATACGTTCGATGCAGAAGATGCACCGGTGTGGTTATGGAAGCAATGGCTTAACGTTCTTCAAATGCGCAAGGATGGCGTGCCGGTACTTGGTTTCACATGGTATAGTTTGATAGACCAGATAGATTGGGATATTGGGTTGGCTGAGAAAAAAGGAAAAATAAATGAATGCGGATTGTACGACATGAATAGAAAACCTCATCCTGTTGCAGATGCTTATAAATCATTATTAAAAGAGTTCGGGCAGATCACTATTGTGCCTTACGGCGAAATGTTTGAAATTACCAACAGGCAGGCGAGATTAAAAGTAGAAGTATAAAGAAGTTGAGTATAAAAAACGATATATTTTATAAATGATATTAAGAGTTTTAACTAGTTTCTTTAAGTCATCTCCCTTAACCTGCCGCGGGCAATGGGTTTAAGGTGGAGTATCAAAGACCGTCAGTCAAAAAAAGTGTTTTGATACCGCTCAAGTCCTTCAAACACTGAAATTGGAGAAACGCATAAAGAACAGAGATCCAATAACTGTTGAAGGAATAACAGTCTATGTTTTGGGACGAGGTAAGAAGTTCCTTCTTTCTGAACGAAAACTGATTGTTGAGTAGCTAACACTTATAGAATAAAAATCAAATGGAAAACGTTATAAACACTTTCAAGGAAAAGATACTTGATAAATCCTTTTCTTGTGTTGCTGCAAAGGATGCCTTAAACAAAGGCAATATAGAGATTTTTACAGCGGACCATCTTGCGTGCCCTCATGATGATGAGAAGATATTAGATTTTATACATAATTTCACGAAAAAGCAAGCTTCACGAAATTCCCAATCTGATTCTGAAACCTGTTCAATAAGCGCATTGATTTTTGTCCTATAATTCATGTCATTTGCTTTACTTCTAATCTTCTCCAAATCGACGTCAGGGATGACAATGACCGCAACGGCAATAATCTTAGATCAAAAAAAGGAAGAA
>JBBSUB010000074.1:0-17576 GCA_038235345.1 Chitinophagales bacterium | reverse complement strand
GGGCGAAAGGTATTAAAATATAATAAACTCTTTTAAATATTTATCATGGCAAAGAAAGGAAACAGGGTACAGGTTATTATGGAATGCACTGAGCATAAAACTTCAGGCATGCCAGGTACCAGCCGTTACATCACGAAGAAGAATAAGAAAAATACTCCAGAGCGTTTGGAATTGAAGAAATTTAATCCAATACTCAAGAAAGTAACTGTTCATAAAGAAATTAAGTAATAAGCAATGGGTTGATTCTTTTACATGAATTCACCTACTAAATAAAAAATCATGGCAAAATCAGCTAAAACGGCGATAAAATCGAAAGATAAAAAAACAGATTTAGACGCTAAAAATTGGACAAAAGTCGTGCGCACGGTTCGTAACCCAAAAAACGGATCTTATGCATTTAAAGAATCTATCGTTCACAAAGACAAAGTGAAAGATTTTTTAGCAAGTTAATATTGACCAAAAATATTTTGATGAAAGCTATCCTGCAATTAATGCGGATAGCTTTCTTTATTTTTACCCTTCCTAAATTTAATTTTAACTATGGGAATTTTTAATAAATTATTCGGGAAAAAGGAGCAAAAGGAAAGTCTTGATCAGGGCCTCGAAAAGACTAAGCAAGGTTTTTTTGAAAAAATGACTAAAGTCATTGCCGGTAAAAGTACCGTTGATGAAGAAGTTTTGGACGAGCTGGAGAATGCGCTGGTAAGTGCTGATGTGGGTGTGGATACTACGGTTAAAATAATTGATTCTATTGAAAAAAGAGTCGCAGCAGATAAGTATATAAATACTGCTGAATTAAATGGAATCCTAAAAGAAGAAATTCAGGCTTTATTGGTAGATGCACCTCAAGATACTTCTTATGTAGATTACGAACTTCCTGTTGGACATAAGCCGCACGTAATATTGGTGGTTGGTGTAAATGGTGCAGGTAAAACAACTACAATCGGGAAACTTGCTCATAATTTTTCCCTTGCGGGTAAATCGGTATTGCTTGGTGCTGCGGATACTTTTCGCGCTGCCGCTGTGGACCAATTAAATATCTGGAGCGAAAGGACGAATGTACCTATCGTTAAGCATCCAATGGGAAGTGATCCGAGCGCTGTGGCGTTTGATGCCGTTCAAAGTGGTGTGGCAAAAAATGCAGACGTGATCATTATTGATACAGCCGGAAGATTGCATAACAAAATTCATCTGATGGATGAATTGAATAAAATTAAACGCTCCGTGAATAAAGCTTTACCCGGAGCACCACATGAAGTAATGCTGGTGCTGGATGGTAGTACAGGGCAGAATGCATTAGAACAGGCAAAGCATTTTACAGCAGCCACGGAGGTAACCGCGTTAACTATAACAAAATTGGATGGCACGGCTAAAGGTGGTGTCGTATTGGCCATAGCAGATCAGTTTAAAATTCCGGTGAAATTTATTGGAGTGGGGGAACAGGCAACCGATCTTTTGGTTTTTGATAAAAAAGATTTTGTGGATAGTTTGTTTGGCGGGGTAAAATAGAGCTGAGCAATGAGTTTTCAGCCATGAGCCAGAACCTTGAACCATGAGCTCTTATTGGTTTAAATGATTAACAGAAAAAACACAACGACAAGATTAAATTTGCATAATAAAGAAGAATAGATTCGGAAAAATCATAAAAATTAAAGTGTAATAAACTATCGGCTGCGGGTTCGTAGCTCAAAGCTGATAGCTTTCTATCTATGAAAACAAAACACAAACAAGACAAAGTAAATATCATCACCCTTGGCTGCAGTAAAAATATGGTGGATAGTGAAGTATTGAGTGGCCAATTGTCTGCGGCTGACATTAATGTTGCGCACGAAAGTAAAAAATCGGATCACAATATTGTGGTTATAAATACATGTGGATTTATAGACCTGGCAAAAGAAGAAAGTATCAATACTATACTTGAACAGGTAGAATTAAAGAAAAAGGGAAAATTAGATAAAGTATATGTTACCGGATGCCTGAGTGAACGGTATAAACAAAATTTAGAGGATGAAATTCCGGAGGTAGATGCTTTTTTTGGAACGATGGAATTGCCTTTTTTGCTGCGAAAATTTGACGTTGATTATAAAGCAGAATTGATTGGAGAAAGATTATTGAGCACGCCGAATCATTATGCTTATTTGAAGATAAGTGAAGGATGTAATCGTACCTGTTCTTTTTGTGCTATTCCCCTGATGCGTGGAAAACACGTCAGCAGAACAGTAGAATCCCTTGTCGCAGAAGCAGAACTTTTGGTAAAAAGAGGTGTGAAGGAAATTATGCTGATCGCGCAGGAATTGACCTATTACGGATTGGATATTTATAAGAAAAGAGAATTGCCCAGGCTGCTTCATACTTTGGCAGCTATTCCGGGATTGGAATGGATAAGACTTCACTATGCCTATCCTTCTAAATTCCCAATGGAGATAATAGATGCGATGAAGGAGCATGATAATATTTGTAACTACCTGGATATGCCATTGCAACATGCAAGTAACAGAATGTTACAATCTATGCGTAGGCAAATTACGCGAGAAGAAATGGAAGATATTATCGGAGAAATTAAAACAAAGATTCCTGGCATTTGTATCCGTACAACATTGATTGCCGGTTTCCCCGGAGAAACTTTGGAAGACGTAGAAGAATTGAAAACATTTTTAAAGAAGATGGAATTTGACCGCGTAGGAATCTTTACTTATTCTCACGAAGAAAACACGATTGCTCACGAACTGGTGGATGATGTACCTGCAGAAGAAAAGGAAAGACGTGCCCAGGAGATCATGAATCTTCAGCAGGAAATTTCTTATCAGAAAAATGAAGAAAAAATAGGCAAAACATTCAAAGTAATTATTGATAAAAAAGAATCCGGTAAATATCTTGGTCGTACAGAATTCGATAGTGTGGAAGTGGACAATGAAGTGATCGTAAATTCTCGAGTTAAATTAAATCCGGGCGATTTTGTGCAGGTAAAAATTACCAGCGCGTATGATTATGATCTGGAAGGGGTAGTTGTATAGGTTTTAGGTGGTAGGTAGTAGTTCTTGGGTTGAATGTTTCACGTTGAATACTTTGTGTTGAATGCTGCGCGTTGAACTCTGAACTCTGGACTTCAAACTACAAAATTCAAACTCCAAACTCTGCGTCTTATCTTTGCAAATAAAAAAACAGGATTTGAACAGTAAATTTAAATCAGAAAATATTCCTTATTCCCAAACAGGAAAATTTTCTAAGATCGTTTTAGATTATGTAGGTAAAGCCTCTGATCTAAGGGAGTTTTACGAACATCCAATTAACCTGGAAGGAATTAAATCTGCGATTGATCAACGCAAACAATTTCCCACAAACCGGTCACTTTTAGTAGAACAATTAAGTCTTCAATACGCAAACATTCCCTCGACAGATAATGTTTATCGGAATATCCAGGCGCTTTTAGAAGAAAATACATTTTCAATTTGTACGGCACATCAGCCTAATTTATTCACGGGTCATTTGTATTTTATTTACAAAATAATGCACATTATTAAATTGTGCTCCATTCTTAAAAGTGACTTGCCGGAATATAATTTTGTACCGGTATTTTATATGGGCAGTGAAGATGCAGACCTGGAAGAATTGAATCATATTGTGCTTGATGGTCAAAAATATGAATGGCAAACAAAGCAAACAGGCGCAGTGGGGAGAATGAAAATTGATGCTGGTTTGATCAAATTAATCGATCAGATTGCAGGAAGACTCCTTGCAGAAGATTATGGGAGAGAAATTATGGACATCCTGAAAAATTGTTATAAAAAGGATTCTACCATTGAAGAAGCGACATTCTTATTTGTTCATGAATTTTTTAAAGAATATGGATTAATCGTTTTGCTTTCAGATAAGGCAGCTTTTAAAAATGAAATTCGTTCTATTATTGTGAATGACATCTTCAACCATACTTCCTCAGAAATTGTTGAAAATACATCAAATAAATTATCTAAGAATTATAAAGCCCAGGCTTATCCGAGAGATATCAATTTATTTTACCTGAAAGATTCCATCAGAAACAGGATCGTAGCGGTAAAGGATGGATTTTTGGTTCATGATACGGACATTTTTTTTACTAAAGAATCCATCATAGAAGAGTTAAATAATCATCCTGAAAGATTTAGTCCGAATGTTATTCTTAGAGGATTGTTCCAGGAATTTATCCTTCCGGATATCGCCTGGATAGGAGGTGGTGGGGAACTTGCCTATTGGTTACAATTAAAAGATTTGTTTAAACATTACGGTGTTCCATACCCGGTTTTAATCCTTCGAAATTCCTTCCTGATCATTGAAAAAAAGTATGGTGAATTAATGCAAAAACTTCAATTGGAATCTTTCGATTTATTCAAAGGTCAAAAGTTTATCATCGAAGAATTAGTGAGGAAAAATAGTCAGGCAACGTTGAATCTTGATACTGAAAAATCAGAATTCAAAGACTTATATTTTAAAATAAAAAATCTTGTCAATCAAATAGATGTCACACTTAACAGGCATATTCTTTCGTTGGAAGCACAACAATTAAAAACCTTATCTGCTTTAGAAAAGAAAATGTTCCGGTCTGAAAAGAGAAAGTTTGAAGCCCAGCAAAATCAATTATCAAAAATATTTTCTGCTTTGTTTCCTGATGACGGTCTGCAGGAAAGAACAGAAAATTTTATGCTTTTGTATGCTAAATGGGGAAACGATTTTATTAGCCTTATTTATGAGAACTCTTTAGGGCTGGAGCAGAAGTTTTGTGTATTGGAGGAAACCAAATAAACTGTGAGCTATGAGCCGTGAGGAATGAGTAATAACCGAATATAAATTATAAATGGTCCGAACAACTTTCATATGGGTATTAATACCTTCTAAAATTTACAAAATGACCTTTGGCCCATGTTATAAATCAAGATGATATAAATCCCAAATCCCAAATCCAAATCCTAACTCTCCATCTTTCGAACCTTTTCTTCCACCTCTTTCCGGATTTTATTTTTATATGCCTTGAGTTTTTCAGTAACACGATGATCAGCGATGGCGATCATTTCAGCAGCTAAAATGCCTGCATTTTTTGCACCATTTAAAGCAACAGTGGCTACGGGCACTCCATTAGGCATTTGCAAAATAGACAATACCGAATCCCAGCCATCAATTGAATTGGAAGATTTTATTGGAACACCAATAACAGGTAAAGTAGTTAGAGAAGCCACCATTCCGGGCAAATGTGCAGCACCACCTGCGCCGGCAATGATCACCTTCAATCCTCTTTTATGTGCATCTGTAGCGTACTGAACCATGCGTAACGGAGTGCGATGCGCTGATACGATTGTCATTTCATAACAAATCTCAAATTCTTCAAGAATATCAGCCGCTTGTTGCATAATGGGCAAATCACTGTCACTACCCATAATAATGCCTACGAGTGGTTGGTTCACTTTTTCCATTTAACAGATTTTAACTGCAAATATATGGAAGGAGAATAAGGAATTAAATATGTAATTTGGATATACTAACTTTCTATAACTGTTAGAAAAAATACAGTGTCATTAAAATCATGATCGCACGTAGGATCTTCTCTGTTCATATCTTCAAATCCTACCATTACTTTTTTCTCTGCTGGATATTCAATTAATACGGCATGTTTTCTTAACCCGGGATCTTTCTCTGGGTTAAGAATATAATTTGTAGTATAGTGAGTAGCACTATTATTTAAATTTCCTGACTTGCTATCCCAGGCATTAATCATTAATATAAAACCAATGGAAGTTCCGGGACTAAATTGACCAAGACTAACCTTATCTCCTGCCTGCAGTGATGTTGCAGGTCCAACATTTGGAAGAGCATAGGTTATTCTTCCTATATCATTTGTTGTCATAGGCGGATTGTCCGTGGGATAGGTATAGAATGCTAGCGCATTTTGAGAAGTAGCACCTTGTTGAACAAATGTCATATAAACCGTTGAAGGTTTAGTGATTCTGACATCAGCTATGGCATTATTTGTAAATAATTCCGGATGTGCCTGGATTAAATTTTTACCATTAACTAAATATTCAGCCATAAAGTTCTTTAATTCTGGAGATATTACATCTTTTGGCAATAAGTAATTTGGTAAACCATTTTTATCAAAATTACCCAATGTTTTATAGGTGGTTCCTGCAAAAAGACCTGTTCCCCTATCAGTTTTTTTACAGGAAATGAATAAGAATGATAAAGCCAAGATTGGTAAAAAGTAATTGTGTTTCATGTGTGTTGTTTTAATTCAAGATGTAAGCAAATTTATTTTTATTTGTTTCTAAGAGGGGGTTTGCAAAGCTAATGTAAATACTTTTCAATTAGAATGCCAATTTTTTTCAAAATAAATTACAAATAAATTTATAAAAGTTTTTTTTGAAATTAAAAATTCCTACAAATTTTCAATTTCTCCCATAAGAAGTGCAACGCCAGCTTCGGATATTTTACCCTGCAAAAGCGCATTGTACAAACGATTCTTTACTGCATTATAACTAATCTGAATTTGTCTTAGCTCTACGGAAGTGATATTTAATACACGATATCTTTCCATAGCAATTTTAATATTTTCAGTAGCCAGGATTAAATTTTCTTTCTCTAATTCTATTGCTTTTAGAGAATTATTATAATTTATATACACATTGTTTAAAGAGGTAGCAATATCATTTTTTGTTTCATTGATAAAAAGTTCCTGGTTTCTGATATCAATATCTGCTATTTGCAATTGTTTTTTTACTAAACCGCCATTAAAAATAGGGACACTAACTCCTATAGAACCAGAAGGTCCATAGGACTGGTTAAATAAGGTAAAACCAGCACTGTTCCTGCTTTTGGCAAAATTATAAAAACCGTTTATATTGACTGTTGGAAGTCTTTTTGCATTGATCTCCCTTTTTTCCTGCATTAATATTGCCAGATCACTGTTAGCCAGCATTACATCAGGATTTTGAAGCTCTATTTTTGAATTGACTTCTGCTATTGAAGGTAGTGATTGCACGATTATCGTATCAATGACCTTGAAACTTATTTGAGGTATTCTGCCCATTAAATTGTTCAAGGATGATTTGGCAAGAGCTATTTCATTTTGTAATGACAACAAATTAGATCTTTGTGCATTTAAATCCACTTCTGCTTCCAAAACTTCAAATTTGGCACCTGTACCTATCTCGTATTTTCTTTGGGCAAGATTAAAACGATCTCTATAAAGACTTATCTGCTCTTCAGATGCTTCGGACTGCTCATTTAAAGTGACAATTCTATAATAGGAAGTCACTACATTATAAACAGTTTCATTGAGGTTTTTTCTGAAAACATATTCACCTCTTTTTTCTAACTCTTCCAATTTTTGTTTTGTGGCAAACATTTTAAAACCATCAAATACACGCCAGTTAACTGCAACTCCAGCATTTAAATTCTGGGTTGTACTTCCTTTTTTTTGGGTGACTGTTCCGTTATTTAATTTTTGATCCAGGTTACTTAACCCAACAGCTTTGTTCGCAGTTGCACTAATCACCGGTATAGCTCCTGCATTCGCCCAATTATTATTAATACCGCCAATCTCTATGTCATTCTTAGTCATCAGAATTCCATAATTGTTTTCGATGGCATATTTAATAGCCTCCTGCACAGTAAGCAAATCTGTTTGTGAAAATGCAGAATGTGTAAAGAACATTCCCATGAAAGATATCAACCAATATTTCTTATTGAAAAGCCTCATGCAACTCTCGTTTTTTGGATGAAAGAAAACCGTATATAGCAGGCACTACATATAAAGTCAGAACCAATGAAAACATAATTCCGCCTACTATTACAATACCTAATGGAATACGACTGGTTGATGCGTCCCCAATTGATAATGCTAATGGAAGAGCTCCAAGAGCCATACATAAACTTGTCATTAAAATGGGCCGTAATCTCATATGAGCAGCATCAACTACTGCCTCTGTTTTATTAAGTCCTGCTTTTCTCTTTTGATTGGCAAACTCCACAATCAATATCCCATTCTTAGTTACAAGACCTATAAGCATGATCATCCCTATCTGGGAGAAGATATTAAAAGTAAGATCAAATAACCAGAGAGAGAGTAATGCTCCTGCAAGAGCTAATGGAACAGTTATCATAATAATAAATGGATCAATAAAACTCTCAAACTGTGCTGATAAAACCAGGTAAATTAGTATCAATGCAAGAATAAATGCAAAAGCTGTATTCCCCGAACTTTCCGCATAATCTCTTGAAGTGCCACTCAATGCTGTAGTAAAACTTTCATCCAGGAGCTTTTCAGATATTCTATCCATTTCTTTTATTCCATCTCCGACAGTATATCCTGTAGCAAGACCAGATGAAATGGTCGCAGATTTATAGCGGTTATAGTGATAGATAGTGGGAGGAGAGGATGCTTCCTCTGTTGTAACTAAATTATCTAATCCGATACTTTCGCCCCTGTTGTTCCGGACTCTTATTTTGGAAATATCATCCGGATCGTCCCTGTCACTTCTATCTACTTGTCCCAACACCTGGTATTGTTTTCCTTCCTTATAAAAATAGCCTAACCTTCTATCACTATAAGCTAGTTCCAATGCACGATTAATATCAGCAATGCTCACACCTAGTTCGCTTGCACGAAGCCGGTCAATATTTACACGCAATTCAGGTTTATTAAACTTTAGATCAGCATCTACTCCCTGCAATACCGGACTATTATTCGCTTCTTCTAAAAACAATGGGAGCACGGCTTTTAGTTTATCGAAATTATTATTCTGGAGGACAAATTGTACCGGCTGTCCTCCGCGTCTGCTCACAGAGATTGTTTGTTCTTGTGAGGCAAAAGCACGGCCCTCCGGGAATCTTTTTAAATTCCGGTTCACCATATCCACAATTTCCTGTTGGGATCTTTCCCTGAATTTAGGATCTACCAACATCACCGTAATAAAGCCACTATTTACTGATCCACCACCCCAGCCAGGAGAAGTCATGCTGGTCATTCTTTCCATTTCAGGTATAGAATCCATCATTAATTGACTTAAACTATCCATGTATGTATCCATATATTCAAATGAACTTCCCTCTGGTGCTGTTACGCTCAAGCGAAATTGATTTCGATCTTCCAGCGGAGCAAGTTCAGACGGAATCACTTTGAATATAAAAAAGATCATGGCCATACAAACGCCTATGATGACAAATGCCCACCACTTTACCTTCATGAATTTTTCCAGGCTATGTCTATAACCATTTTCCATCGCTTGGAAAAAGGGCTCTGTTTTTAAATAAAACCAGGTGTGCCCGGCTTTTTTACGTGTAAGCTTTACGTTTAAAACCGGTGTAAGAGTTAATGATACAAATGCTGAAATGAGCACAGCTCCTGCAACCACAATTCCAAATTCACGGAACAGGCGCCCTACAAAACCTTCTAAAAATATAATGGGAAGAAACACAATTGCCAGTGTAATGGATGTAGAGATAATTGCAAAGTATATCTCTTTGGATCCCTCTCTTGCTGCCTGGTGAATATCCATTCCGCGCTCAAACTTTTTATAAATATTCTCTGTCATCACAATACCATCATCTACCACCAAACCGGTTGCAAGTACAATGGCAAGAAGTGTCAATACATTAATGGTAAAACCAAACAGATACATGATAAAAAATGCCCCAATTAAAGAAACCGGAATATCTAAAAGAGGCCTTAGTGCAATGATCCAATCACGGAAAAAAAGGTAAATAATGATAACTACCAAGCCAATTGCAATAAATAAAGTATCTTCTACTTCAAGAATGGAGCGTTTGATAAATTTTGTCTGATCCATCCCAATTTTTACTGTAAAATCCTCAGGAAGATCCTTCTTTAACTCATCTAATCTTTTATAAAATTCATCCGCTATTGATACATAATTTGAACCCGGTTGAGGAATCACCGCCATCATGATCATTGGAACACCACGGTCTTTCATAACAGATTCAACATTTTCCGGACCTAAGATCACATCAGCGATATCACTTAACTGAATGTTTACACCGTTTACATTCTTTATAAAAAGTCCCCTAAAATCTTCTTCAGTGTATAATCTCCCAAATGTTCTTACAGATAATTCTGTAGCATCTCCGGAGATTTTTCCCGCAGGTAATTCTACACTTTGTGTTTGAAGTGCTTTTTGAACATCTTCGGTCGTGAGGCCAAGCGCATTTAATTTATCCGGCTTAAACCAGATCCGCATGGCATATCTTTTTTCTCCCCAGATATTTACGGAACTTACTCCCGGGATAGTCTGTAATCGTTCCAGGATATTATTATTTGCATATTCCGTAATCTCTAAAAGATTTCTTTTAGAACTTTGAACAGTCATGGCTAAAATAGGCTGTGCACTTGCATCTGCTTTGGATACCACAGGTGGTGCATCAACATCTTGAGGAAGACTTCGTGTAGCACGTGAAACTTTATCCCGTACATCATTCGCTGCTGCTTCCAGATCTACGCCCAATTCAAATTCCACATTAATATTGCTTCTTCCCTGGTTACTGGAGGAGGTAATGTTTTTTACTCCGGCAATTCCGTTAATTGCTTTTTCCAGCGGCTCTGTTATCTGTGATTCAATGATATCTGAATTGGCTCCGGAATAGGAGGTACTTACAGAAATATTTGGAGGGTCTATTGCCGGATAATCTCTTACTCCAAGGAATGTAAACCCAATGATCCCAAATAAAATGATCGCCAGGTTCATCACTATGGCAAATACCGGACGTCGTAAACTTGTAAGAGAAATATTCACTGGATAAGGTTACTTTTTAAAGGATGAAATGGTGATTTTAGAACCGGGTTTAATGGATAACAAACCTGTAGTGATAATTGTGTCACCTATTGCAAGACCTGATAGAATTTCTACTTTAGAGGAATCCCTGATACCAGTGGTTACTGTACTAAAGTCAGCAATTCCTCCACGATATACGACAACTTTTTTATCCCGCGCCTGTGGTATAATAGACTGGGTGGGAATCATCAGAGCATTATCATTTTCCCCTAAATTAAAATCGACATTGGCAAATCCACCTGCAGTTATATTTTTATCTAACTGCTCCACAAGTGCCTGTATTTTTAAACTTCTATTTTCCTGGGTAATTGCCGATTCCATGGCGATGATACGTCCGGAATATTTTTTAGATGAAGTCTCTGTGGTAAAGCTGACAAAGTTACCCACTTTGACTATTCCGCTATATTTTTCCGGCACACTAAATTCCAATTTTAATTTATTAACCTGGCTGATCGTGGTGATAATTGTCTGGGGAGTGATGTAGGCTCCCATGCTGATATTTTTAAATCCTAATGTGCCATCAAAAGGTGCACGAATAACCGTTTTGTTGATGGCAGCACGCAAAATTTCCATGTCTGCTTTTATAGTACTAACACTCAAAATACTCAAATCAAAATCCTGCTGACTTATCCCGCCGATCTTTAATAATTCATCCTGACGCTCCTGTGTTTTTTGAGCTATTTTTAATTGAACATTAAATTTATTTAACTGCGCTTGCAAATCACCATCAAATAATTTAACCAGTAAGGTTCCTTTTCTCACAAAGGCACCTTCACGGATGGATAGAGCAACAACTTTTCCTGCCACTTCCGGATGGATCTCGGTTTGTTCAAAAGGCAAGAGCGTTCCTGCCACTAAAACATTTGCATTTAAAACGGAAGGAGTAACGATAAACCCTTCCACAGGCATAGGTGCTCCTGATGCGGGGCCCCTATTATTTTTTGGACTGATTTTTTCGGTTTTATCCGCGCAGGAGAAAATGGTAAATAAAAAAAACATACCTGCAATCACTTTCCAGTTCTTCATATTCAATATTTAATTTCAGTTTATAACCAGGTAATATTTTTCATGTGATGGAAATCTGCAACTGTCATCTTAATACACCAAGCAAAAAATCATGAAATTGAGAATTAAATCATTCATTCCTGATAGAAATATCTCCAATAACTTTTAATGTCTTTTTGATCCGGTTGGCAACATGTATCAAATGTTGCCGCTCATTACTGAGTATTGTTACATGCCCCATTTTTCTTCCTGGTCGTGTTTCTTTTTTTCCATACAGATGAACAAACACGTTGTCTATCCCTAATACTTCTTCTAAATGATCATAAATGGCTTTTCCTTTATATCCTTCTTCACCAATAATATTTACAATGGCAGAATTCATAATAGGTTTTGTATTTCCTAGAGGGTAATCAAGCATAATTCTCCACAACATATCGAATTGGGAAGAAAAGTTAGCCTCAATAGTATGGTGCCCGCTATTATGAACTCTTGGTGCTGTTTCATTTACTAAAACATTGTCATCAATATCTACAAACAGTTCTACTGCAAATATACCCGCACTTTTAAGATTCTTTACCACCGTTAATGCTATGGCTTCTGCCTTCCATAATATTTTCTCACTAATGGCTGCCGGGCTTACCTGGTATTCCAATAAATTGAGTTGAGGATTGAACATCATTTCTACGGGAGGATAAATGGCCGTTTCTCCTTTTTCATTAATGCCAATAATAACCGCCAATTCCTTTTTTATTTCTACAAGTTTTTCTAAAACTGCTGATTCATCAAAACCTGAACCTGTATCTTTTTCATTTCTTAAAATCTGAACGCCTTTTCCATCATAGCCACCCATTGCAAGTTTATGCGCAGCCGGTAAAAAGGATAGATGGTTATTCAGCTCGCGTTGGTTTTCTGTTACAACAAATTTTGAAGTGGGAATTTCATGTTTTTCATAAAACTGTTTTTGAATAATTTTATTCTTAATGATTTCCAGGGCCGCCGGTTTAGGATAAACTTTTACTCCTTCTGCTTCCAGTTTTTTAAGCGCTTCTACATTTACAGATTCAATTTCTATTGTAATAGAATCCAGGTTTTTTCCAAACTGGTATACATCCTCATAATTTGTAATATCCCCTTTTGTAAAATGATGGCATAAATGCGCAGCGGGACATTCTGTGTCATTTTCCATTACATAGGTTTCTACAGGATAATTCGCTGCTACCTGTAAAAGCATTCTCCCTAATTGTCCCCCACCGAGTATACCTGCTTTTTTCATTATTTATTACATTGAAAATTTAGAGTTAAAATATTTGTGCAAGATAAATGTTCTGTGGTTTTTATTAGCCGTGGTTTTTAATTGAAGGATTGAATGTTCAGAAAGAACGTTATTTCCAGGCATTAAAAAACGGAATAGAAAATATGAAAAAGGTCTGATGCTTTAGTATCAAAAAAAACTTCTCCTTTTTACAGGAGAAGTTTAATCTAATAATTTCTATGGTGGATAATTAACCCGCTATTTCTTTTTGCAAGCAATCTGATTATTATTTTGTAAATGTATATGTAATGTGCCCTGTGCCGCCATTGCCAATATCTATTGGTGATTTAGCTATAAAACTGTTGCTGCTAACATTATCAATTGTCATGCGGTAGCCTTCATCCACATTACGGGCTTTTTCTCCGTAAAGTTTTTTGAATTGAAATTGAGCATCCGCACCTTTTCCATAAACACTCCAGTAAATATCTCTTTTGGTTCCGTTGTTGAGAGTGTAGGATCCTTTGCCATTTCTTTTCAAATCCCATTTACTATTCATAAAATCCTTGTACGGTGCCTCATCAAACACATCAGATACTTTAAATCCGTCAGGCAGGTCCACTTTAATGTCAGATACAGTCCATAACCCGGAAAGATTTCCTGTGGAAGTTTTTAAGTCTGTTGCATTTTTGGAAGAGGAGCAATTCACAAGAAAAAGCATAGTGCTTGCTACAAAAAGGAGATTGATGATTTTTTTCATTTGATTTTATATTTGAAAATTTGGTTCTTACAAAAAGATGGTTTATACAATAAAATTTTTTTTATTGGAATATCTAAACACCTTGCATAAATCCTGCCAAAGAAAGGTTTTAGTTTCGGTAATTTGCTATCTATTTTTCGATTGGGATATAGATGAAGTTGTCGTTTATATAGCGTTTGCGTGATTTTTAGGATAGCGAAATCAATTTATTTACCTTTGGATAAATATTACATTATGGACGCATCAACATTAAAGCCACAGCCTGATAAAATACAGGAAACTGATTTTTTACCCTTAATGGGAACAGATTATGTAGAGTTTTATGTAGGCAATGCCAAACAGGCCGCCCATTTTTATAAAACCGCATTTGGGTTCCAATCTCTGGCTTATGCAGGCCCTGAAACAGGTGTTAGAGATCGGGCAAGTTATGTGATACGCCAAAACAAACTAACCTTTATGTTAACCACACCAATCCGTAGTGGGAATGAAATAGCTGACCATATTGCAAAACATGGTGACGGGGTAAAAATGCTGGCTTTAAAAGTAGAAGACGCAACAATCGCCTGGGAAGAAACGACCGGTCGTGGAGCTAAAAGCTATATGGAGCCTGTAACACATAAGGATGAGAATGGAGAAGTGGTGATGAGTGGAATTCATACTTACGGAGATACAGTGCATTTATTTATTGAGAGAAAAAATTATAATGGAGTATTTATGCCCGGATTCCGTAAGTGGGAATCGGTTTATAACCCTGCCGATACAGGCCTTTTATACGTAGATCATTGTGTAGGAAATGTAGGTTGGAATCAAATGAATAAATGGGTGGATTTTTATGAAAAAGCAATGGGATTTAGAAATATTCTAAGTTTCGATGATAAAGATATTTCTACGGAATATTCCGCACTCATGAGTAAAGTTATGAGCAATGGAAACGGTTTTGTGAAATTTCCGATCAACGAACCTGCGGAAGGTAAAAAGAAAAGCCAGGTGGAAGAATACCTGGAATTCTATGATGGGGAAGGTTGTCAACATGTGGCTATTGCAACAAATAATATTATTGAAACAGTTTCTGAATTGCAGCGAAGAGGGATTGAATTTTTGAAAATACCAGCCAGTTATTACGCAACGGTTTTAGATAGAGTAGGACATATTGACGAAGATCTAAAACCACTGAGCGAATTAGGAATTTTGATTGATAAGGATGAAGAGGGTTATTTACTCCAGATCTTTTCAAAGCCTCTTCAGGACAGGCCAACGTTGTTTTTTGAAATCATTCAGCGTAAAGGAGCAAAAAGTTTTGGTAAAGGAAATTTCAAAGCCTTATTTGAAGCAATAGAAAGAGAGCAGGAAGAGCGCGGAAATTTATAGTTGGAAAGAATTGATACTTTGTATTATGCATGGCTGACTTTTATGTCGGCCATTTTTAAAAAATACGTTAAGAAATCAATCATTTTAGTTCTCATTCAATTTATAAATTAAATTTACGTTTTATCAGTATAGCCATCCAATTCAAAATGTCAAAATCACTCTTCAAATATTTCTTATTTCTTCTTTTAGGCCCTACCTGTTTCCAATTTGCCAACGGGCAAAGTAGTTTTCTTCAGACCCAAAAATCATCTTTCCGGGTATCTAATGCTTTCTCTAATAAAGAAGCTCTTTTGCAGAAACAATTTGAAGAAAAAAAACTGGAATGGCCGGCAAGATATGTTTACATCCGTAGTTTTAAATTTGATTCTCAACTGGAAGTTTGGGTAAAGAATAATCCGAAAGACAAATACCAGCTTTTTAAAACTTATCGCGTTTGTATGCAGAGCGGTACTATGGGGCCCAAAAGGTTACAGGGAGATTTTCAAATTCCGGAAGGGTTTTATTATATCAATGAGTTTAATCCAAGAAGTGCCTATCACTTATCCCTGGGGTTAAACTACCCGAATAGTTCCGATAGAATTCTAAGCGATTCTTTGAGACCGGGAAATGGAATTTATATTCATGGAAGCTGCGTGTCTATTGGCTGCGTATCTGTAAATGATAGTGATGTGGAAGAAATTTATATCCTTACAGCCTATGCTAAAGCAGCCGGGCAGGAATTCATTCCTGTACATATTTTCCCTGTCAGGTATAATTCTAAAAGGTCTGCTGAATACCTGGATGGGATCATCAAAATAAATCCTTCCCTGGCAGGTTTTTTTGTTCAGTTAAAAACGGCATTTGATTTCTTTGATAAAAACAAAGAATTACCCTTGATCATGGTTGATCAAAAAGGGAATTATCTTTTCGATTAATCATTCGAAATTAATAATTGAATTGTTTCCGTCGTTATTTGTTGCAATACGATCTTTTTATCTTTCGTCAGTTTTTCAATTATTTCCGGAGTATGATGTCGTATGGTAAGTAAGGTTAGGTTTTTGCGTATCTGTACCAGGAAAATATCAGACGCGTCCAGCGCGATTTGCGCAGTTTTTTCGGGTATATCATCCACACATATTAATAGGCTGATGGCCGTGTTTTGGGTAAGATTTGGTTTGAGCCTTAGAGAGTCTAAAATACGGTGTAATTTATTAATAGGTTCTCCTTCTACAAAAGTAAAATCAATGGATTCCAGCGTGATCAATGCCTGATCACGTTTATAAACGATTATAGGTGGAAGTTTTCCCGTTTTCTCTCCTGTAATGGATGTACCAGGGAGTTGAGGATTTATAAATGATTTTACATAAAGAGGAATATTTTCATTCTGCAAAGGTTTTATAGTTTTAGGATGAATGACCTGTGCACCATAATATGCCATTTCTATCACCTCTTTGTAGTTTAGGTTCTCCAGGACGATTGCATCCGGAAATTCACGCGGATCGCCATTCATTACACCATCCACATCTTTCCAGATAGTAGCACTTTCAGCTTTTAAAATTTTAGCAAAAACAGCTGCTGTATAATCACTTCCTTCCCGGCCCAGAGTGGTGCAGTTATTCTCTCCGTCACTTCCAATAAATCCCTGGGTAATCACAAAATTGGTTTCATTAAAAATTGGTTCCACTTCTTTGAGAATCATCAATTCTGAAAGTTCCCAATCTATTTTTACGTCCCTGTAATTGCTATCTGTTTTAATTACTTTCCTCACGTCTACCCATGAGTTAGGCATTTTTTCTTCTCTTAAATAATTGGAGATAAGCGATGAAGAAAGAAGTTCCCCAACACTTACAATCTGATCATAATAAAAGTTGTATTCTTTTTTGGGATGGGTTTTCAATAGATCTTCCGTTTTGGCAAAAAGCCCTTCCAGGTCATTTGTGGCTTTCTTCCACTCAAAAGTAAACAGGTATTTCACCAGGCTGAGATGTTGAGATTTTACACTTTCAAATAAAAGAAACGCTTCATCACTTTTGCCTTCAAAATACTCTTCTGCTATCTTTTCCAGGGTATTGGTCATTTTACCCATAGCTGAAATGACAATAAGGATTTTCTCCTCTTTGTGATGTTGCAATATCCAGGATAGATTCTTTATCCGCTCAAAACTATTAATGCTTGCTCCCCCAAATTTAAACACCTTCATGGTTTCTGATTGTTTTTATGAGGCAAAGTAAAAAAGGTTTTTTTAGAATAAATAAAATATTCACAGGCAGTAAAAAAGAACTTGAGTAAAAGCGACTATTTTTAGACAGATATGAATCATTTTGGATTTCCGGTTTTAAAATCTCAAAAGAAAAGAATTTTTTGCTCCTTCATTAAATATTTTCTATTAGATCAGGATTGTTTT
>JBBSUB010000073.1:0-17674 GCA_038235345.1 Chitinophagales bacterium | reverse complement strand
TTCATTAGAACCACAAGCGGTCAATAAAAAAATGGCTGTTACGGGGAGGAGCATTTTCATTAAATGTTTCATTTGTTTGTTTGTTTGATGTTTATAAAAATTGATTGATTACATTTTCATTCCCGCCATTGGGTCCTTTCCTTTCTTCAAAGTAAATTCGCTGTATAATAAGTAGGCACCGGAAACTACCACCTTTTCTCCTTCTTTCAATCCACTTGTAATTTCTACATTGCTAAAAGTTTCACGGCCAACAGTTACCATCCTGGGTTCATATTCCCCTTCCTTTCTTTCTACCCAGATATGGGTTCCCTGCCCATCTCTTAATACCGCATCCACAGGTAAGGTTAAGGCAGTTTTTTGACCCGGCGACGGAAGCAACACAGAAGCCTGCAACCCTGACTGCCATTGATGATTTGGGTTTGCAATGGAACCCCTGATTTGCATGGTTTGGCTACCGGCTCCTAATACAGGATTTATAAAGCTGATTTTCATCTCTACAGGCTGATTTTCATAGCCTGCGATAATTACTGTAACTTTTTCACCGGTTTTTACCTTATTTAAATCTGAAGGATATACATCGGCTTCCACCCATAAATTAGTATAGTTTTCCAGTTTCATGATTGTTCCCCCTTCTGATACGTATTGTCCCTCTGCAACGGAGAGTTCTGAAACTACGCCGGAATTTGGGGCGTAGTAGGTCACAAACGGAGATACGTTTTGACCGGCAACCAAATCTTTCAATTGAGCTTCGGTTTGTCCATATAGTAAAAGTTTTTGCCTGGCCCCTTTTTCTATTTGCCTGAATCTTTGATCATCGGGAAAATTATCTATTTGTGCTTTCGCAAGCAGATACTCCTGCTGTAATGTAGATAATTGTTCAGAATAGATTTTGTATAAAGCCTGACCTTTTCTTACCGTTACCCCGGTTTCTTTAACATACAACACTTCAATTCTTCCTGCTACCCTGCTTGAAACATACATCGTTTGTTCCGGATCTGTTGTTAACCGGCCATTCAGTCTCGTATATTTTGAAAAATCATTCTCTCCTACCGTCATGGTGGTAACATTTGCCAAAGCCCGCTGACTGGCTCCCAGGGTCAGAAAAGGCTGGTCATCATTTTTGTCAAAAGGCACCAGGTCCATTCCGCAAAATGGACAACTTCCGGGCGCATCTTTTACTACCTGAGGGTGCATAGGACAAGTATAAGTTTGTACTTTTTCACCAACTGCCACGGTTTTCTGTTTTTCAGCACAGGCAGTAAATATTATTGGCAAGGCTATTATTACCAATAGAAGTTTAAATAAATATAGTTGGGTTTTCATTTTTTATTGTTTTAATTCATTTCCGGATATTGCTTTAATAAAACTTTCACTATCAACGAGGAAAGATGCATTGCCGGCTACTTCCCAGTCTCCGACATCACCCTCTACCAAAACCCATCCCTCTGCAATTAATAGAGTTTTGATTTCCATAGGAATGAAAACTTCCTCCCTTTTTTTAAAAACCACAGACCTGCTCCCTAAGGACAAAACGGATTTTTGTGGCAGCCACCACCCACGGCTAAAAAGGGGTATTTCAGCCGTAACAAGTTGTCCCGGTTCCAGATCTTTATCCTTTAAATAAACCCGTGCGGTAGTGAAACTGCTTCCTGTGTTTAATGTAGGGTTAATTAAACCGATTGTGCCGGTATATAAGGTAGAATTGTCAACAGTACTATGGAAAATCAACTTTTGTCCTTTTTTAATACGGGATGCTAAAGAAGCATTTAGGGCAAATTCAGCGATTAGATTACGTTGATTATAAATTGTAAAAAGCGTCTGACCTGCCTGTACATATTGCCCCTCTCTTAAAAGTACGGGGGAAGAGGAACTGGCCGGACCTGAAGAACCTGAAGATGCTTGTCCTCCTCCTCCCATTCCCATTTCGTCCCCGGCTGAAGGGGATTGAGTTGTACCGGCACCTGCACTATTTGGCAGTGCATTTTCCGGTAAAGATTTTTCAAGAATATACCCGCTTGCATTGCTGTAAACAGGAATCCGATAAAGGATCTTTCCGGAACGCAGGATATTGGTGATTTGATTTTCCTGCATTCCTAATAAGCGTAATCTTTGTTTTGCTCTTTGGAGCATCTCACTATTTTTATCATTTTGATAAATAAATAATAACTCCCTTTGTGCTGCCGCCAGATCGGGAGAATAAATTTCCATAATTAACTGACCCTTTTTCACCGGTTGATAATTGTATTTTATCAGAAGGCGCTCAATCCTGCCTCCTACCCGGCTGGCCACACTTACCTGGTTACGGGTATCATAGGTTACCGTTCCCTGAACACCGGAGGTAAGTATCTTAGAGGTGTATTCCGGTTTAATGGTAGAAATTGTCGAAACTATCTGTTCGTTTACCGGTTTTAAAAGGTGGGCAAGACCACTATCTATAGGGGTTTCAGTACCAGGTACATGTCTTGGCACCAGGTCCATCCCGCATATCGGACATGTTCCGGGTTTATCCTCAATAATTTGATGATGCATAGGGCATGTATATTCCTGGCTGATATTACTTACCTGTTTGGAAGTCTTTTTGGATTCCAGGGTGTCACAGGCTGCAAAAAATAGCACCAGCAACAGGAAAAGGCAGGATTTAGCGATATAGTTCTTTTTCATAATCAACGATCATTTGATATAATTTTAATTTTTCGTCCAGAAGGTCATTCTGTAACATGTTTAATGCTTCCCAGGAATCAATCACCACGGGCATTTGAAGCTTATTCTCCTGGTAATTCAGGAAATTGGCATCCAATGCTTTTTGCATGGATGGGATAACGGTATTTTCCAACCCCGCAATTCTTTTTTGCATCGATTGTATTTCGTACTGCATTCCATAAAGCATTCCCTGCGTTTCCTGCAGCATAGCTCCCTTTTCCTTTTCCATAGCCTGTATTTCGTATTGCATACCCTTTACTTCTGATTTATACATTTTAGAAGACCAGGAAGCAATAGGTATAGACATCATCCCCATTACGGAAAAAGCCTTAGGCATCATTTTGCTAAAAGAGTTCATGTGGTCAAACTGAATAGTGAATGATGGTTTCCTTTCCAGATTAATGGATTGAATATTCAGATTCATAGATTTTATTCCTGCATCCATTTTCAAAATATCCCCACGGGAAGCTGCCAGGGTTGTCGTATCAAAATAGGCAGGGCTGAAGACCGGCTTCCTGCTCGTATCTATCGAAAATAGTGTATTTCCCGGCTGATTCATCAGGCTGTTGAGCCAGGCCCTGGCTTTGGCTATTTCTCCTTCCTGCATCCGGATCATGTTTTTATTCTCCTCTACACGCCCCTCAATTTTATAAATATTGCCTAACTGCGATTGATTATACGTGTACCTTAATTCCTCAATTTTCTTCATAGTGACCATGATCCGTTCATTTTCTTCCAGCACTTTTATGCGCTGGGTTGCAACCAGCCATCCGAAATACAAACGCTTAGCCTGGGCTTTAAAATCATTCAGCGTAACTGCGCGGGTGGCATTTTCTACATCCCCCTGTGAACGGATGAAATCCTTTCTTGCCCGGAGCTTTTCGAAATTTGGTATCTCCTGTTCTGCCCGGATCATCAGGGAGCCTTTAGAGGCTTCATCCATTACTTTTTGAAATGGATAAGGAGTCATATACGTGCCCAACCCAACCATAGGTGGCATCCAGGCGGTAGCAGCATCTCCTTTATGGATATAGCTTTCAGCCCTAAGCCCATAGCTTTGCAGCAGCAGATTACTTGTGTCTATCCGCTGCAATATTTCCTCTAAAGAAAATACAGGGCCGGATTGACTGAATAATTGAAAAGGCAGCAGAAAAAGGACGACTGCCATCATTTTAATGTTTCGCATTGTGTACCTCCAGTTTTCCATATTTACGTAATTCATGTTCTTTTGCCATTAAAAAAATAAGCGGTGTAACCAACAAAATGTGCACGGCAGATGTAAAAACACCACCAATCATGGGAAGTACAATTGGTTTCATAACGTCCATGCCTACCCCGTTAGACCACAAAACAGGTAATAACCCAAAGAGTGAAACACAAACGGTCATCAGCTTGGGACGTAATCTTTTAGCTGCCCCATGTACCACATATTCTCTCAGCTCTTCTTTGGAAATAGTTTCACTTGAATTGCCTTTTTTCTCAATTAATTGTTCCATCGCATCATTTAAATAAATGACCATTACAATACCCGTTTCGACAGCAATACCAAATAGTGCTATAAAGCCTACGGCTACAGCTACAGATAGATTTACACCGTAAAAATAAATGATATAGGCTCCTCCGATGAGGGCAAAGGGTACGGTGATCAGACTTAAAAAAGCCTCCCGGATGGAATTAAAAACGAAATACAGGGCAAAGAAAATAATGAATAAAACAATCGGAGCGATAATTTTTAATGTACGCTCACCACTGATCAGGTTTTCATATTGTCCGCTCCACTCTATAAAATATCCTTCCGGTAATAAATTTTTGGCCTCATCCAATTTTCGCATCGCTTCCTTTACGGTTCCACCCATATCCCGGTCGCGGATATTAAACATCACAGCTCCATGTAATAAGGCATTTTCCGAACTGATCATAGGCGGCCCATCTTCAAACTTTATATCTGCCACAGCAGATAAAGGAATTTCTCCAAAGGTGGAAGATTTTATGGGTAAACGTTTAATGCGTTCTACACTATTCCTGTAGTCCTGTGCCATACGGACACTAATTTCGAAACGGCGGCGCCCCTCCACAGTATTTCCGATAGACGCTCCTCCGATAGCAAATTCAATGGTTTCATTAACGTCATCTACACTTAAGCCATACCGCGCAAGCGCTGGTCTGTTAATCTCAACACTTAAGTATTTACCGCCGGTAATGGGATCGGCAAATAAATCTGAAATTCCAGGCGTACCGTCCAAAGCCATTTTTACCCTTTCTGAAACCCGGGCAATGGTATCGAGGTTTTGACCATAAATTTTTATTCCCACATCTGTTCGGATGCCAGTAGCCAACATATTAATGCGGTTAATGATTGGCTGCGTCCAACCGTTTACTACGCCGGGAATTTGAAGTTTTGTATCCAGCTCCTGCACAATATCCTTTTTGGTAATTCCTTTACGCCATTCGGACTTTGGTTTCAGCATTATGATAGTTTCAATCATGCTCATGGGCGAATTATCCGTCGCTGTACTTGCTCTACCGGCTTTGCCCAGTACACTTTCTACTTCCGGCACAGATTTTATAATCTTATCCTGAACCTGCAAAATCCGTTTAATTTCACCATTCGATATATCCGGTAATGTCACCGGCATAAACAGGATGCTTTGCTCATCCAGCGGAGGCATAAATTCGGTTCCAAGGTTCATTAATAAGGGAATGGAAATTAATAAGGCGGTAATATTGATGGCTAAAGTTGTTTTGCGCCATTTTAATACCCAGCGTATCATGGGTTCATAAATTCTCTCCAAAAAATGATTTACCGGATGCGATTGCGTGGGCCGGAATTTTCCTTTCATAAAGAAAGAAATTAAAACAGGTGCAAGCGTTAACACCAATAACGCATCTACAATCAGGATAAACGTTTTCGTATAAGCCAACGGGTGAAATAATTTCCCCTCCTGGCCGGTAAGCATAAATACGGGCAAAAAAGAAGTGATGATGATAACAGTAGCAAAAAACACCCCGCGTGAAACCTGTTTACTACTTTTTTCAATCACCTCTAACCGGTCCTTTTCAGAAATCCAATCCTCTTTTTTTCTAAATATTTTTTTGATTCTTTTCATGTCAGTCAGTTGATTTTTTTTGAATAGATTGCCAGTCGGCATACTTGAGAGATAAATGCTGGTAAGCGTTCTCACTCATAATAATTCCATTATCCACAATAACGCCGATTGCCAGCGCAATTCCCGTCAGAGACATAATATTGGAGGAGATGCCAAAGGCATTTAAAAGAATAAAACTTGCCGCCACAGTAATTGGAATCTGGATAATAATGCTTAGTGCACTGCGCCAGTGAAACAAAAACAGAATCACAATAAGCGAAACCACGATCATTTCTTCAATCAGGGTACGCTTCACAGAGTCAATAGATTCTTTGATGAGTAGGCCCCGGTCATACACGATATCAAATTTTACCCCTTCCGGAAGTCCCTTCACGACCTCTTTCATTTTTTCTTTTACATTGTCAATTACTTCATCTGCATTTTCACCATAGCGCATTACGACTATGCCGCCTACCACCTCTCCGGTACCATTGTGATCGAAAATGCCCAATCGGGTTCCTCCGCTCATTTGTACTGCCGCTATATCGCTGATTTTAACAGGAATTCCTTTTTGATTTACCAGGGGAATATTTTCAATTTCTTCGATAGATTTGAGGTAACCCGAGGTTTTAATAATGTAGCCAATATCACTCATATCAAATTTTCTTCCCCCGCTTTCATTGTTATTGGCACGCACAGCGTTTATAACTTCCGGGATGGATAATTTATAATAGAGTAATTTATTCGGATCGATAGCGATCTGGTATTCTTTTTGGAAACCGCCAAAAGAAGCAATTTCACTGACGCCGGGTACATTTTGCAGCGCAAATTTTACATACCAATCCTGCAAAGCCCGTTGTTCACCTAAATCCATTCCGGGTGCATCCAAAGTGTACCAGAGAACATGACCAACTCCTGTTCCATCGGGTCCAAGTTGCGGAGTAACACCTTTTGGCAGGGTGCTGCTGATCGTACTTAACCTTTCTAAAACCCTGGATCTTGCCCAATATATATCCACATTATCTTTAAAAACGATGTAGATAAAACTCATTCCAAACATGGAGGATGCCCGTACATATTTAATATATGGCAAGCCCTGAAGATTGGTTACCAAAGGATAGGTAACCTGGTCCTCAACCAATTGCGGCGCTCGACCCATCCATTCTGTAAAAACAATTACCTGGTTCTCAGATAAATCAGGTATCGCATCGATCGGGTTTTTCTGGACAGCGAAGATTCCCCAAACAAAAATTCCGAGCGAAAACAACAAAACCATATACCGGTTTCGAAGCGAAAATTCTATTAATTTATGTACCATAATTTTGCAAACATTTCTTTATCATTTTCATTATCCTGGTGTCTATTTTATTCTATCGTAATGACAACAGCCCGGCAGTTTTTCATAGACGGTATCCTTCGCTTTGTATTTCTCTGTATCATGGCCAACTGAGGCTATTTTCTTTTGGATGGCATCATTGGTTATGAGATCAGGGTTATAGGAAACCAACAGTACCCTGGTCTCTTTATTCCAGTTAGCTTCAGAAACCCCTTCAATCTTTACAGCTTTTTGAATACGGCTTTTACACATTCCACAAGCGCCGTTTACGTGAATGCTTTCTGTAATATTCTTTTCCTTTACCGGTTCTACTTCTGCTGATCTATCATAGTGACAGCAGCCAGGAAGTTTTTCATAAGTACTATCTTCTGCACGATACTTTTCTGTATCATGGCCCACATAAGCTATTTTCTTTTGGATGGCATCATTCGTAATTTTACCGGGATCATAGGAAACAATTAAATGCTTTGTTTCTTTATTCCAATTGGCGGAGGAAATACCCTCCATTTTTAGGTTTTTCTCAATGCGGCTTTTACACATGCCGCAGGCACCATTTACGTTAATAGTGTCTGTCTTAATATCTGAATTTTGTTGAGCAAAAAGAGGGAAAGATGTCATTGCAAATACAGCAATGAGCATGAACATAAATTGTTTCATCTAATGTGATTTAGTAATTGAAATAAAATAAACGTCGAAAAAAAATGAGGCTATAGAAATGCCTAAAGCCCGACAAGTGATGTCCGGCTAAAAAGAAGAGTTCATTCTAAATGAGGTAAACGCAGTTACGCTTAAAGATAGCAATGCCCGGCGATATCGGAGGTGCATTAGCCTGGGGAGATTCTTCTGTAATAGAAGTAAAATATTCAGCTTTCTCTAAAAAGAAAAGAGGTAAAGCCTGAGAGAACGTTTTTAATAATGTAACAGAAGCTTCACCGGTTAACTGGGAGTGATCTGCTTTAACAAATTCATTCTTGCTATTACAGCAACCTGATTTCTCGCTCTTTTCTTTATCCATGCCGCAATTGCTACAGGGAATTTTATCATTGTGCCAGAAATTTCTTTCTACCAAATCGCCCATACAAAAATGCATTTGTATGGTAGCACCGGTAATAGTAGTGCAATATAAAATGATTAATATGGTAGAGAGAAATCTTTTCACGAAGTGTAAATGTAAAGATAATTTTGAGAAAATTAATAGACAAGTTTTAAAAAAGAGAAAACGTAAGGACCACAATTTTTTATTTGCATAATTTTATACGTAGATATTTTAGAACTGTTTCATTGATCGTAAAAGATTAACTATTAGTATAGACGAAAACGCGTGTGAAAGTGACAATAATAAGAATAAAAACGATCATACCTGTAGCCTTGTTGACCATTTCCCTTGGTGTGAAAGTGACAATAATAAAAAAAAAAGGATTCAAGTCCCTATGTACCATTCTTGAGAAATCCTCTATTTGCCTGGTTAGGTGTTTTTATCTGCTGATAAAAAAGCATGTGCTCTGATAGGGTATCCTGATAAAAAATTATAAGACACTTTACAATAAGTTATGTGGGCGATACTTTTGGAAATGCTAATAATGCCGGAGTAAATTCAAATCCGGTTGTGAGTTACATACCCGTTTATATCGTTTTTAATACAATTGTAACGTATAGGATTAAAAGTCACCTCCTTAAAAGTTGGCATGAATAATCTTTCCCGGTTAAAAATATTTTACGCTTCGCCCAGAAGATTTGGCACACCTTAAATATATAAAATAGCTATTGGCCAAAAGGTTTTTGAGTTTTGCAGCTAATATTTTCACCTGGCGGCACATTAAAATAATTACAAAAAAATTGGAAGTATTTATAGCGATATAAAGTCCTTTCCTGATCTTCCGGATTGCCACATTCTACACCACCATTAATTACATTTACTGTAGCACCAAAACCCGGAAGTCTTCCTTTTTGAATGTCATCGTTTGTTGGAATCCATTTTCCAATTATTATATCATGACAAGATGGTTTAGGAAATTGAGGAGTCATCCAAAACCAAATAGCAGACGCGAAAGATAATACAGGATCTTTTGAAAGTAACTCCGGGTGTTGTAATAGTGTGTCTTTGCTTCCAAACCACGCTTCACTGAATTGACCGTAATTGTAGTTCCAGCTTAATTGTTTTGGGCCACGACCATAATAGAATTTTCCTGCTACCGGTGGATAGTTCACTTTTGTACTGTCCGAATAAACAGGTCTGTTTATGCTATTGGTTTCTTCCAGAAAATAAAGTCCCCATTTAAAATATCCACCAGGAGCATCAGCCCATCCACCGCTGGTTTCCTGGGCAATGTTTGCAAGAAAAGCACATAATTCTCTTTTCTGCGTTTGCTCATCGCCTTCCGATAAAAATTCAGGAAACATTTTCGCCGCGTTTACGAATGACTTAAACGAATAGAAATCCGGATTATGGTTCATGGTATCCTTTAAACCAATTCCATATCTGTGAGGAAATAATTGATTCCAGCTTTTCTTGTTTAGGAATTTTATCAGATTTGTGGAAATATTCGTTTTGGATAAACTGTTTTTAAGAGGCTGATTTAAGGAATTTGATTGAGCATAAATATATAGGGGGAACATTATTAGTGAAAGAAATATTAAAGGGACAATTTTCTTCTTCATTATTTTAAAAAGTAATAAATTTTAAAAAAGAATTCTCTATTCGAAGATTTTTTGATTCTACTTCCATAAATCCGGCAATATACAAGGTAAGGCATAACCGATAAGTTTTTAATAGCTGGTTTAATTTGGATCCGCATTACGTTTTGCTGTAAAAATATTTTGGCGGGACGTTATCATAGGCAGGAAAATTATTCACCTTCCTGCATTAAGAACTTGTGCTTCATTTTATCACTTTTGAAAATCATGCGTAATATAGTAGGCAGCACAATCAGCAATAAAGGAAGAGCAACAATAAATCCCCCTATCACTGCAATTGCTAATGGCTGATGCAATTTTGCTCCGGTACCTATTCCTAAAGCCAGCGGCATCAGGGCGATAATGGCTCCGAGGGCGGTCATTAGTTTTGGACGCAGCCTGGTAGAAATGGCATAGACAACAGAATCATCAACCGACTGTTGGTGCAGGTTTTCCTTGAATTGGAGAAAGGTGAATATGGAATTCTCTCCAATGATTCCCACAATCATGATCAGACCGGTGTAACTTCCTACATTCAAGGGTGTACCTGTAAGAAAAAGAGCCAGGTAACTTCCGGAGATTCCAAGAACTGCTATGATGAGGATGGTTAAGGCTACCCTGATATCTTTAAATAAAAACAAGATCACACCAAATACCAGCAAACTGGATGAGATCAGGATCATTAAAAGTTCTGTAAAAGATCTTTGCTGTTCTGCGTAAGCTCCTCCGTATTCAATGTGGTATCCATTAGGCAATTGGATTTGGGCCTTCAATTTACTTTCAATTTCTTTCATGGTGCTTCCCAAATCACGGTTTTGTAACCGCGCAGAAACTACTCCCATGGACTGAAGATTCTCCCGGTCTATCTGTGCGGATCCTTGTTTGATCTGCAAATCCGCTAATTCGTCTATCGGTTTTAACCTGCCATCCGGAGAAGCGATAAAAAGTTTCTGAATATCAATCAGGCTTCTGCTTTTCGCGTTTGGATAGATTAAGCGGACCGGATAAATACGGTCATTTTCAAAAATATTCCCCGCAAGATTGCCCTCCAGGGCTGTTTGTATCTGAAACTGAAGATTTGCGGGACTAATACCAAATTGAGCTAATTTAATATAATCAGGCATCACAAAAAGAGAAGGTCCCGTAATGGTCACACCATCAAAAACATCTGCTGTACCGTTTATCTTTTCAACCACTTTTGCAGCTTCCGCAGATAACTCCTGAAGTTTCTGTTGATTCTCTCCAAATATTTTAATTTCTATCGGCTGCGTTGAGGTCATGAGGTCCCCAAGCATATCACCGATCACCTGCCCAAAATCTACCCTTAATGCCGGCTGTGAAGTCTCAATTCGTTTCCGGATATCGTCCGTTACTTCCTGTGTAGTTTTGCTTCTATCTCTTTTTAATTGGATCAAATAATCGCCGGTATTTGGCTCCGTTATAAAAAACCCCATTTGGGTACCAGTCCGTCTTGAATAGGCCGAAACTTCGGGTGTGGTGGTGATAATTTTTTCTACTTCTTTTAGCATCCGGTCTGTTTCCTCCAGCGAAGTGCCGGATGGTGAAACATAATCCAGTACAATACTTCCTTCATCCATTTCGGGTAAGAAACCGGTTTGCAGTTTGGGTAAAATCAATACAATAGCGAGTATTAATAAACCCATGAAAATAAAACTTACCCAGGGCCGTAAAATAAAAAACGAAACCCATTTTTGTTTTGTTACTTTTTCATGCTTCATACTTTTTACTGTATTTTTCCCATCTTTCTTTCTTTTGGAAAACAACAGATAAATAACCGGAAGGCCAATCCAGGTAACGAAAAACGAACAAACAAGTGTAATAATCATGGTATTAGTAAGCACATTAAAATATGCACCGGCAACGCCACTCATCAGGAAAAAGGGAATAAAAATAACGATGGTACTTATGGAGGAACCAATCATAGCAGGCAACAAAAAATGAATCGCTTTCTGAACCACGGATTTATATTCATCATCCGGATTTTCTTCATGAGAACGATGTATTTGTTCAACCACCACAATAGCATCATCAATAATTAATCCGATGGCCGCGGCAATGGCGCCAAGTGTCATGATATTTAAGGTATAACCGATCGTATCCAAAACAATTAATGTGGCAGCAAGCGTGACAGGAATTGTAATTAAAATGGTAGCACTCGCTTTAAATGAACGCAGGAAAATTATGGCGACTATAATGGCAAGCAGTAACCCGATCCACAAACTATCTTCCACACTTTTTACAGAGAGATTGACAAAATCCGCCTGGTTATAATACGGTTTCACAATGATATCCTTCGGAAGTATCTTTTCCAGATCAGCCACTTTTAATTTCATGCCTTTTGAAACATCCACCAAGTTGGCATTCGGCTGCTTGATGATGGCAATTAAAATACTCTCCTGGCCGTTTGCATTTACTTTTATGTACTCTACTGCTTCTTTGGCCTGAACATCTGCGATATCCTGAAGTTGAATCACCCGTTTTCCACTATTGCTTATCACAATATTTTTCAATTGATCCAGGGAGTGCGCGGAGGCATCTGTTACAGTAAGATATAACTGCCGGTAATCCACGAGATATCCATTTGATTTAATGAAATTCGTTTGGCTCAATGCATTTTGTACTGCGTCCGGTGTTAGAGAAAGCGCACTCATTTTTTGCCGGTCCAATTGCACCCAATATTCCCTGGATTTGCCCCCGATAACACGCACTTCTGATACGCCGTCAACCTGGCTCAGAAAGGGCTTGATGGTATAAACCGCTAAATCCTTCAACTGAACCGGCGATAAAGAATGGCTTTCAATGGAATATCCCATCACAGGTAAAATAGAGGGATTCATTTTCTCTACGGTAATAGTCACCTCTGGTGGCAGCGTATTTCTTATTTGTGCTATCCTGGATTCAATTCTTTGCTTACTCAAATCCACATCCGTCTTCCAATCAATAAAGGCTGAAATCTCACAGCTTCCCCGGCTGGTGGTACTACGGATCTTTGTAAGATCCGGAATTGATTTAATAGCGTTTTCCAGCGGACGGGTTACTGTCACCATCATCTTGTCCACAGGTTGTAAACCTGCATCTGCAATAATCTTGATTTTCGGAAAGGTAATTTCCGGAAAAAGAGATACCTGCATTTTCCCATAGGCAAAGAGTCCCGCGATGATGATCAAAGCGAGGGTTACTGCCAAAGGGCTTTTATAGGTGGTGAAAAAATTTTTCACTGAAGCGTATTTTTTAAAGTAAATTTTAGAATATTATTTTGCAGAACTGCGTAAATCCCTTCTGTGACTTCACCTTACTTCTGCCTCACTACCACCAAGGCAGTATCTCCCAATCCATAATTTCCCGTCAATAAAATTTTATCATCCGGCGAAAATTGAGGTGAAACGATTTCCACATCCCCCCCCGTTTCCAGTCCTGTCTTAACCGGAATTTTTACCGCGGTACTATCGTTGATCAGCTTCATTACCCAAAAGGTATTTAATGTTTCATCCGTCAACACTGCATTCTTATTCAATATTTGAGCAGCCGTTTTCGACACTTTTGTGAGGTGTACTTTAGCCACGAGATTTACCGGAAATTGTTTCGAAGAAAGCACCTGCAGGGAAACCGGTTGTGTTTGAGAGGCGGAATCCATCATGGGAAGGGATGATCCTACGGAAGCTTCTAATTTCTCTCCACCAGGCAATATCAGTTGCACCCGCTTTCCCGGTGGAACATATTGCATGTATTCATAGGGTACATTCACCAGGAATCGAAAACTTTTTGAATCGCTGATAGTAGCCAATTGCTCTCCATCCTGAACATAATCTCCTTGCCGGTAATTGACCTGGGCAATATATCCGGAAGCATCTGCCCGGATAATATTTATGCCTGAAAATCTGAAATTAGAATCAAGCTGATTCACTGCATCACCAATGGCTTTGGCTTCTTTTGTTTTTAAAACGAACAGGACTTCTCCTTTGCGAACCATGTCTCCAAATTTGATTGTTGCTTTCTGAATGTATCCATTCAGATTTGACTTCACAAAAGTCTGTTGCAAAAAAGCGGAGGTTGCATTTAATTCAATATAATCTTCTAAAGGCGAAACTGAAACAGCCGTTATAGTAACCGGTGTTCGAATTTCCGGAGCAACTTCCTGGTTATTTACGTTTTGTTGCCTGCAACTAAGAAGAAACAATATAACCAGGCTAAATAATAGTGTAGAAAAATCCTTTTTCATTTTAGTCATTATAAAAATTACAAGTTCATATTCCAATAATTTAATTGTTGAATTACCTGGTATTTGGCAATCTGATTTTGAACAAGAAGATTCTTAGCTGTGATATAATTATTCAAAGCAAGTATATAATCCGTCATTCTGATATCGCCTGTTTCTAAGAGTTTCCCATTTACATTTATCAATGTTTCCAGGTAAGTTATTTGTTTATTTATAGGATCAGCAAGGTTTTCAAGTTCGTGCAATTGTTGTTGCAATAGCATGATTTGTTGCTGATATTGCCGAAAAAAATAGTTCTGTTGATTTAGCCTGGTTCTTTCCTGAATATCTAATTTGGAAATTTGCAGGCGTTTTTGATTTCCATCATAAATCGGAATGGTCAAATTAAGACCGACGTTGTAGCCGAAATTCTTCAGGGGCGTAATCATTAAAGTAGACTGATAACCTGCATCGGCAAATAGATTCACCTTAGGCCGGTATTGAATTTCAGCAGCCAGGCGATCATTTTTAAGACGCAAACTATCGATTTGGAAATTGCGGAGAAAGGGAGATGGTGTCACTTGATTAAACACGAGCATTTTCAGTGCCGGTTCCGAAAGCGTTTGTGTTGTTGTATCCATTATTCCGGCGAGATAGTTCAGCGTGGCATAGTTGTTTTTATATTGAACAAATAACTGACTTCTGTTTAATTGTTGTTGCTGTAGTGTGACCAGGAATGAAAGATAATCAGCCTGTTTATAGATATTTTTTTCAGTTAAGATCTTCAATATCCTCTCTTCTTTGGATAATAATTCTACTAACTGGTCATTGAAATTTAATTGAAGCTGATCACTGTATGTTTGAATATATTGACTGATGATCGCTTTCTTCAGATCCTGTCGATAAAGGAGCGTAGAATTATTCAATGAATCCGTTTTAAGTTGAAGGTTTTTAAATTGAAGGCTTAAGTTCCGCTTATTATAAATTTGTTTGTTTAGAGCTACGAGGGCTGAAACCTGCTGCCCGTTCGTAATAGCAGCGTCATACCCATACCCTTTTATTACCGGGGCATAATAAGCATTTCCATTGCCGGTAAATTGGAATTTATTTGCTGCAACAACGAGTTGGCTATCTATACGGTTAGATAAAATCAGATTTTCTATTTCTGAAAACTTCGGATCATTTTGAATGGATTGATTGATAAAATATTCCATTGTTCTCGTTTGCGCATGGGTTAAAGAAGGCACAAAAAGTAAAAAAAATATTAAAATCCGGAGTTGATTCATAATGAAATAAGAAAATGATCTGATTAATCTTTTGTCAGAAAAGGACAGTTCAAATATAGTAAGGTTCGCTTTCATTTGATACTTTCCTGAATTTTCTGGGGTGAAAAAAGGGAGCGGGAATCTTCCCCGCTCCCATATAACAATCTGAAGTTTTTAAAAGTGTTTGGTGAAGTCACAGCCAGCGGCTAACTGCCCGGGGTTGGTGTATCTACCAACCCGCGACATTTAGAAATGACGCATCATCAAACATCATTTTTCTTCTTTCACAAAATTTCCCTTCAGGTCAAAAATCACATCCTTTCCATTCACCTCTGCTTCATAAGTGGTTTTGCCATTCTTATCTGTTACTTTTCCTGCTTCTTTTATTTTGGATGATTTATAATGTGTTTTTATATATTGAAGTGAAGCTGCCGGAAGTTCATTAACAGGAATCGCTTCAACGATCTCTAAAAAGTCTCCTGCCGGAGTGAAAAGCACTGAATTGGCTTCACCATCTTTACCACCCCAATTGGCTTCAAAATTTCCATGTTCTTTTTCCCACGTCACTTTATTTGCGGTAGGATACTTTTTCATCAATGCAGCCTTGACAGCTGCCGGAACATGTAATTCTGACTTTTGTTCTTTTTCTTCATTTTGCTTATTTTTCTGGGTAGTTTGCGCAGAGGTTGCAAAACTCAAAGTCATTAATAACGCTCCAAATCCGATAATCTTTTTCATTTTAATTTAATTTAGTTTGTAATAATATTTCACAAACCTAAATCCCGAATCTGAAGCAATTCTGAAGTATTCTGTTCCCGGAAAAAGTCAATGATCTTGTTAGGATAATATTAAGACATTATTTCCTGTTCTACCTCACTCAAAGACTGCGGTGAACCTTTAATGCCGATTACGAGGAGTTAACAAATTAGAAATCAGTTTCTAAGTTTGTCTGGAATAATGCAAAAAGAAAAATTGGGCTCAAGCCCTAATCAATATTTCCGAAGCCCACAGGTTTACCATGTGGGAATTTAGAAGAATGAGGTTGTCCTTTTGAATAGCCACCAGCTTTAGCTGGAGGGTTTTAATGTTAGTTGAACGAGCCCAAATTTCCATGTAAGATAAAAGGCGAAACCATATTCGTAAAAATGAAAGGCCAGCATAAAAAAGAATTCCTAAAAAACAGCTAAACCTTATTAGGTCGCAGCTTCCACAACATCAATTCTCCCTTTCAAGCGCTTTCAACCGTTTCATCTGAATATTCATATGATGCAGCACCGTTGCTTCATAATCATTTTGCTTTTCGCTGGTTTTACTGATCAGCACAAACATTTCCAATCCCAAAAGGAAGAAGAACCAAAGCAACCAAACTGTCAGTGCTATCTTGGATTCTGAAATCAATTTGTACATCACTTTTAATTCATCCAGGAAACCGACTTTACTGCGGATGTCTTTTTCTACCATGGGCCGCAATGCCAGGAGATTGCTATCCAGGCTGGCTTTCCTGCTGCGCAAATCCATGATCTGTGCATCGAGGGGTTGTATAAGACTCATTTTCGGATTCGGGATGGAGGTAACTGTTCTTGTATTTGCCGTAACAACTGATCCAGTTGTGGTAGTTCGTTTCAGGGAATCTGTCACCGTTTTATTGACTGTCACAGGTAAGGATTGAGTGGTCACCGATTGAATGGTGGGATACTGTGAAATATCCGTCATCAGCGCCAGTCTTTCCTGTTCTTTGGAATTGATTGTGGAATCCATACTTAGTATCTGTCCCCTCAAATCAGCCGTTTTTAAAGGTAAAATTTTGTTGACCTTTTCATCAATCAATGAAACCTGCTCCAGTTCAATATCTTCTTTAAAAATGATCTGGTCAATGATGATCGCTCCTAAAATCGCCATCATGACTGCAATCAATCCCCGGAAAATATATAACCATTTGCTGGGTGTGACACTCAGCATGATCTGGCGTTCTACCTGGATAATAATGATGACCATGATTGCCGCTCCGGCAATAGATCCCCAGGTACTTCCATGCAGATAGCGGTTGGTAAACATAAATCCGATAAACGCCCAAATGATGGACACAATGATCAGGGCGGAGGTATAACGCTTTACTGCTTTTACCGCAACTTCGCTACTGGCCATTACAATCGGATAATTGTACCCTGTGAGAAAGCAACCGAATTTGATCCAAAGATTTCGCATAGTCTGATTTTTAAAACTTTGTTTTGAAGATGTTATGATGCGATATCGCGGCAAGTCCGTTTCTGAATCCACGTGTATAACTTAAGATTACTCCCTGTCCGTCACCGCGGTTATTCTTTAGATCTTCTTCCATCTCAATCACTTTCTGAATATGATTTTGGGCAATCTCTTTTTTCATATTTAATTCCTCCAC
>JBBSUB010000072.1:0-17678 GCA_038235345.1 Chitinophagales bacterium | reverse complement strand
GACTTATGCGGGGAAATATATGAATGGCGATAAACAAAATGATTACGGAATAGAAGCGGAAGCAGCATTTCAGATAAATAATAAACTTTCCGGTTCTCTTAATTACACCTTTGTAGATGGGGAGATCACAACTCAAAATAACGGAAAGGATTCTTCCTATTTCAATTTGTATAAAAGACCAAAAAGTACGCTGAATCTTCGGGTTAATTATCAGCCTGTAGAACACCTAACCATGGTCGTTAGTCTTAGAGCTGTTGGCAAATCTTTTGAGCCGGTTTATAGGGCAAAGCCGTATGAATTGAAAGGATATTATACACTTGGATTTTATGGCGGGTATTCTATCAATAAAATGGTTTCTCTTTTTGCAGATTTGCAGAATATTACCGACCAGGAATATTTTGTAACACGCGGCTACAACTCTAAACGATTTAATGTAAATGGAGGAGTGAAACTGGCGTTTTAAAAGATAGAAAAGAATATTAAGAAGGTGTTCCGGAGAATGGTAGATGGGTTTTAAAGGCCATTGCTATTTCCTCCGGAACACTTTTTATTTCTGCATCTCTTGCTTCTACTTCATATTTATTTTGATAATAACCACTGCGCATGCTTTCCCATAAATATTTAAAAATAAACGGAGCAAATCCGTGTTGTTGAAATTGCCGGACATGGCATAACTCATGTTTTACCCATCTCTTATCTTCTAAAAAACGAGCTTTGGAGACATTGTGCAGGTGAATTGTTTTGCCAATGACGATTGCTACATTATCTGATCCCAATTTTCTTGCGGCAATTTTTGCGATCCATGAATTTTCTTTTACGGAAATGAGCATAAAAAATAAATTTAAGCCGATTGGTCTTCATGTTACTTTATGTCAGCGCTTGCCTTCAATATTTCTTCACTGTGTATAGCTGTTTTAGGCTTTTTGAAAACCTTGTAAATCACGCCTTTTTCATCAATCAAAAATGTGGTTCTGAAAATCCCCATGGACTTTTTACCATACATATTTTTTTCACCCCAAACGCCATATTTTTCAATAATTGTTTTATCAGGATCAGCTAAAAGTGTGAAAGGCAATTCATGTTTCTCTTCAAATTTCTTATGACTTTCTTCATCGTCCGGGCTCACGCCGATTACTTCCATGCCGGCATCTTTCAGATCTTCATAATTGTCTCTTAGGTTGCATGCTTCTGTAGTGCATCCGGGTGTAAAATCTTTTGGATAGAAATAGAGAACTACTTTTTTACCAAGAAAATCTTTTAAGGAAACAGCTTTGCCATTCTGGTCTTTCGCAGTAAAATCGGGCGCTTTATCGCCGCTAATTAATTGTGTCATGTTGTAGTTGTTTAGATGGTTATTTATTTCAATTGTTCAATTGATAAATGGCTAAATGGTTGAATTGTTAAATCGTAATACCGCTTCAAAGCGAAGCATTCAACGCGAAGTATTCAACACAAAGTATTCAACACAAAGTATTCAACACGAAGTATTCAACAACCGCAGCATCTATCTCGTAAAATCAATCACTCTCTCCGCCACATTTCCTGCCAAATCTTCCACGGTTATTTTCATCGTATGCTTGCCTCTCGGAACCATCCCATCGAAGAGATAAATAAAGTTTCTGCCTTTGTCATTTGTGAAACGAAGCCATTTTCCGTCAACTTCTGCCCGGAAAGAGCGGATGCCATTATCATCTTTTGGAGTAAAAACAATACTCTTGCTTTGAGATAAATTTGCTCCGTTGGCAACCCCCCCGATTATAGGTGGATTATTATCTGCAATGAGTTCAAAATCTCCAAAAGTTCTGAAGGAGGAACTGTACCAATCCCCTTCTTTTTTAGCCGGAGCAACATCTGTTTTTCCTTTCCAGGTTCTTTTTATAAGCATCCTCCCCGTTAGACTATCAGGGATATTTTTTGTGGGTTTTATTTTTATCGTAAAGGCATCATGAACCGGAATCAGGCCCGAAAAAACGGAGTAGACATTTGAATAAGCATCTGCCGAAGTAGAAAGTCTTTGGACATAATTAAAGGAAACGGAATCATACAATGCTGCCGGAGAGAGAAATAGATGCAATTGTTCGTTTTCAAACACATTTACAAAGCCGGGATGAAATTCCCTTGTTTCATAAAAAGAAGCCGAACGATCTTTTTCACCGGTTTCGGTAATCAATCCTTTTTTTATTTTGAAATCGAGTGCGGTGCTGTTTCCATTTGCGTCTTTTACGACGATCTTTACATCATGTACTTTGTCATCCTCTAATTCTATGACTCCATCACCGTTAAAATCCTTGTAGAATCCTTCCGGGTAACCCGGCAACCTTGACAGATGTTGAATATATGGGCCGCCTTCAGCGCGGGTTTTGTAATCTATATGTGCATTTAAATATCTTGTTTCATTATAGTCAATGCTGTCGAGTTGAAACCCGGTTAGTGGCACCCCATTTAAATAAATAATGGATTCATATATACCATTGGAGAAACCTGATCCGGCTTGTTTGTCGCTGGCTGTTATACCAAAACTCACCTTATCGGTATTTACGGTCACCACATTTTGAATTGCTGAATAGTTTGCTCCGACTTTTTTTATGGGTATATTTTTTGGAGATTGACTGTATGTGCTAAAACAACGGTCATACATAGCTAATCGCGCAATTGTCGGAGGAATATTATCTGCGATCGGCAAATCAAACAGAAGCGGGTTAAGCACCTTGTCCGTTTTGGTGTCCCTTATTTCAAAATGCAGATGTGGGCCACCTGAACCGCCTGTATTTCCACTATAGGCAATGAATTTCCCTTTTTTTACCGGGAATTGATTCGGCGAAAGATCAATAGAAGTGGACCAGGATTGTTGTTTGTATTGTTGTTCCTTCAGGTAATTTTCTAATTCGGGATAAAAATCATTCAGGTGGCCGTAAACGGTAGTCAAATCATTTGGGTGATTGATATAGATAGCTCTTCCAAATCCGCCGGAGGCCACACTCACGCGGGCAATATAACCATCTGCAGCCGCTTTCACAGGCCTGTTTTCTGCCTGATCGGAACGCATGTCGAGGCCCATGTGATAATGGTTGGTTCTCAACTCACCAAAATTTCCGGAAAGACTTACACGGGCATCGATAGGGTATGTAAAATATCCCTTTGGATAATTTTTTGAAGGAAAGAAAGAAGTCTCCTTCGGTGCCTGGGAAAAAACATGAGCAGTTAACATGAGGGTAATAAAAAAAAGGAACGGTTTGTGCATTGAAGTCTTTTTAGAAGAATTATTTTTCATATTATCGCAAAGCTAAGAACTTAAAAATTTAAAAATTATGACTAAATCGGATAAAGCAGCATTAGTGATTTTAGGCGCCGCCGCAGGCGTGGCTATTTGGAGGTTTTTTAAAATGCCCTTAATAGAAAGGCAAGAGTTTTGTCGACATATTACAGAGACGACCAACGAACTTTTGAACAATGCGGAAGACACTGTGGAAAAAGTGAATCATTTTATCACAGAAATTGATGAAAAGGGAAAAGATGATTGGATCGATAAATTATATCTGGTAAAAAAAATGTTTAGAGATTTTTACGGGTCAGAAAAAAGATATTTATTGTAAAATATGGGAATATAAATAAGATATTTATTAACCTCATTTACGAATCAGGATTTTCCCGCTTTTTTAATGTATATCTTCCTGATCCATTGGAAAATCTTTTTTTATTAATGCTCTATCATTTACTTTTTCCTGCTTACTTTCTTGAAATACCCTTTTTAAAATATATATCCTGTCTTTTTCCTTGATTTTCAATCTGAAAAGTACCCTTAAGAAGTTTTTTAATTTTTTAAAAGCTGTTTCAACACTTTGGTTTAATTTTGCGGCCCACAGAATAAAATTACATGCCACTCAACACTTCCATTAAAACAGTTTTAATTATAGGTTCGGGTCCCATTGTTATCGGACAGGCCTGCGAATTTGATTATTCAGGAACACAGGCTGCCCGTAGTTTGCGTGAAGAAGGGATCAAGGTTGTACTGATCAACAGCAATCCGGCGACTATTATGACGGATCCTATGATGTCTGATAAGGTTTACTTATTACCACTAAATGTAGAAAGCATCGAACATATTATTGAAGAAAATGCAGGTACTGATTTATCTATAGATGCTGTTTTGGCAACTATGGGAGGTCAGACCGCCCTGAATCTTTGTAAAGAAGTAGATGAAATGGGTATTTGGGAAGCGAACAATATTAAACTGATCGGCGTAGATATAAAAGCGATTGATAAAGCGGAAGACAGGGAACTTTTTCGTCAATGGATGGTTAATATAGGTATTCCCGTAGCACCGGCCAAAATAGCGAATTCATTTTTAGAAGGAAAAGAAGTTGCCCAGCATATTGGATTTCCGCTGGTAATTCGTCCTTCTTTTACACTTGGAGGTAGCGGAGGAAGTCTTGTTTATTTGAAGAGCGAGTTGGACGATGCGCTGGATCGGGGTTTGAATGCCTCTCCCATGCATGAAGTTCTGGTGGAGAAGGCTATGTTGGGCTGGAAAGAATTTGAATTGGAATTATTGCGGGATGAAAATGATAATGTCGTTATTATCTGCACGGTAGAGAATTTTGATCCGATGGGCGTTCATACAGGAGATTCCATCACGGTAGCACCTGCCATGACCTTGAGCGATACTGCTTACCAGAGAATGCGCAATATGGCCATTCAGATGATGCGTGACCTTGGAAATTTTGCCGGTGGATGTAATGTTCAGTTTGCCTTAAACCCTATAGATGAAGCAATTATCGCTATCGAAATTAATCCGCGCGTGAGCCGTTCATCTGCCCTGGCAAGTAAGGCAACCGGCTATCCTATAGCAAAGATTGCTGCTAAACTTGCTGTAGGTTTCACCCTTGATGAGTTAAAAAATCAGATTACTAAAACCACATCAGCGTTTTTTGAACCCGCCCTGGATTATGTGATTGTAAAAATTCCCCGTTGGAATTTTGACAAATTTAAAGGGGCTGATGACACACTTGGTTTGCAGATGAAATCAGTCGGAGAGGTTATGGCAATAGGAAGAAGTTTTGCGGAAGCGGTCCAAAAAGCTTGTCAGAGTTTGGAAAATGAGGCTGTAGGATTAGGCTATTATGGGAAAAGCATGATGCGTGCTGACGAATTAATCGAATATATAAAGATTCCAAAATGGGACAGGATATTTCGTATAAAAGATGCACTGATGTTGGGTGCAAGTGTAAAAAGGATTTGTGAAAGTACAGGAATCGACAGATGGTTTATTTACCAGATTCAAAAGATTTGTCATTGTGAAAAAGAACTGGCAAAAGTGACCCTGGATAGTATGCCGGTAGAATTGATGAAAGAAGCGAAAAATCTTGGATTTAGTGATGAGCAAATTTCACGGATCATGGAAGATGAAAGCACCGATGACGATATTTATAAGAGAAGAAAAGAACTGGGAATTACACGTGTCTATAAAATGGTAGATACATGCAGCGCGGAGTTTGAAGCGAAGACGCCCTATTTTTATAGCACTTTCGAGTAAGAATGTTTGTAACTTTAAGTCAAATACTTTTTTATGTTGGAAATAAATGAAGATTTAGCAAAAGACATCCATATGTCTGAACCGGAATTAAAACTGGAATTTGCAATTTGGCTTTACGAAACAGATAAGATTTCCTTAAGAAAGGCTGCGAAAGTAGCAGAATTAGATTGGGAGGCTTTTAGCGAAATTTTAAATGAAAGGAATATTCCTACAGTAAAAATGACTAATAAAGAGTTTGAAACAACAGTTGCCACTGTTAATCGCTTATTGAAATGATTGTAGTCAGTGATACTTCTTGTATTGGTTATTTATTAATGATCGATAATTTGAGATTGTTAAAAGATAATTTTAATCAAATAATTATTCCTGAAGCGGTTCGTTTAGAACTCTTAAACCTATCATCAAAATATAATGTCAAGCGTTTTTTGGATGAAAGATGGGTTGAAGTAATGTCAATTCATCAAAGCATTCTGTTTGATCAATTATCTAAACAACTTGATGAAAGAGAATCAGAAGCTATTGTATTGTGCAAAGATTTGAATGCCGATTTATTATTGATAGATGAGAGAAAAGGTACATCCATCGCCCGATCTTTGGGAATAAATACAATTGGGATATTAGGTGTTTTGTTATTATCAAAAAGGAAAGGCATAATATCATCCGTTCATCCGGTTTTAAATAAACTTATTTCAGAAACAACTTTTAGAATAAGTAAAGAATTACATAAAAAATTTTTACAACAAGCAAATGAACAATAACATTATCTACAACGAATCCATTCCTTCTGACAAGAAAAAAATCATCGTCCTGGGCAGTGGTCCAAACCGTATCGGGCAGGGCATTGAATTTGATTATTGTTGTGTACATGGATTATTAGCCATTAAAGAATGTGGTATGGAAGCAATTATGATCAATTGCAATCCTGAAACTGTTTCCACGGATTTTGATATCGCAGATAAATTGTATTTCGAACCCGTTTTCTGGGAGCATATCTGGGAGATTATTGAACTGGAAAAACCGTACGGCGTTATTGTTCAGTTGGGCGGCCAAACTGCTTTAAAACTAGCTAAAAGATTAACCGAGAACGGCATCCGCATCATCGGAACTTCTTTTGACAATATGGATATCGCTGAAGATCGCGGTCGTTTTAGTGATTTGCTTAAAAAATTGGAAATTCCTTATCCAAGATATGGAACTGCTTTCGATACCGATGAGGCGATTGAGATAGCGAATGAAGTCGGTTACCCCGTTCTTGTACGCCCTAGTTATGTTTTAGGCGGACAACGTATGCGTATTGTATTGAATGATGAAGAATTGGAAAGTGGCGTATTAAGTTTATTGAAACACCTTCCGGGAAATAAAATATTAATTGATCAGTTTTTGGACAGATGCCAGGAAGCGGAGATAGATGCTATTTTTGACGGAGATGATTTTCATGTAATGGGCGTTATGGAGCACATTGAGCCTGCAGGAATACACAGTGGAGACAGTAATGCTGTTTTGCCTCAATTTAATTTATCGCCTTTGATCGTGCAGACAATGGAAGAGTACGGAGAAAAGATTGCGAGAGCACTGAACATAAAAGGGTTGATTAATATTCAGTTTGCCATTAAAAACAATGTTGTGTATGTGATTGAAGCTAATCCACGCGCTTCCCGCACTACGCCGTTTATCGCCAAAGCATACCAGATTCCTTATTTAAATTATGCTACCAAGATCATGCTTGGAGAGGCGAAATTGAAGGACTTCACCTTTGAGAAAAAATTAGATGGTTTTGCTATTAAAGAACCGGTATTTTCCTTCAATAAATTTCCAAATGTAAACAAGGAGCTTGGTCCCGAAATGAAAAGTACGGGTGAGGCTATTCGCTTTATCAAAAATTTAAAGGATCCTTATTTCCGTCAGCTTTACAGGGAAAGAAGTATGCATTTAAGCAAATAAAATTCAGGAGCTACCAGTAAATGATACCAACTCCTAACTCCTACGCTCTAACTCCTGACTTAGAGCGAATTATTAACAATTAAGACGTTAATAATTTAGTACCTTTAAGCCCTTTCATAAGAAAAATGAGGAGGACTGTTTAGCTGTTTTGCAATGGTATTCAAGCCTTTACCAAATATAAATTCTTAAGAAAGCAGTTGATAATTTTTAACTAAATCACTATTATTTATGGCAGAAACCTGGAGTAAAAAAGAAAGAGAAAAGAAGAAAAGAGCTCTTAAAAAAGAGAAAGCCGAAAAAAGAATGAACCGTAAGGAGTCTAGTGAAAGCGGAAATAATCCTGAAAGCATGTACGCCTACGTAGATGAGGATGGAAATTTGTCTGATACACCACCAGAACCACCATCCAAAAAGCCATTGAAAAAGCCATAGTGTTAGGCGTTTATTTACCGGCCAGCAATGTTTACCAAGTACAAATTCGAAAAATTTAATTTTAAAAAAAAGGAAGTAATCCTTCATGCATTACCACAACACAGCCTTGTGCAGGTAATGTTTTTGCATTAGAAACATTTGAAAGTCAGCATATGTATTTTATTGTAATCAGGGAAAGAGAGTCAGATAAGGGATCAAGGGACAGGATCAGGGCCATGGCCTCCCCAGGGATTGCATCTTGCAATTCTTTTTATTGTGAGCCAGCCACCTTTTAAAGGACCATATTTTTTAAAAGCCTCTAATCCATACTGTGAACAGGTAGGCGTATACCGGCAACTTGGACCTAACCACGGAGAAATAATCCATTGGTACAGTTTGATCACTGCAATAAAAGGAAAGGAAAGAATTTGTTTGATGCTTGGCATGGTCAGATGTAAAGGTAAATTAAACCATTTCTTTAACTCACAAAGAATTTAAAAAAAATGAGTCCGGAATATTTTTCGGACTCATTTTTTTGGGTATCAGTTATTAGGTTTCAGGTTTCAGTTTGAAGGCTTCTCGTTGAACTTTGAACTCCGAACTCCGAACTGCTATTTGAACATTTCTTTAGGCACTTCCTTCTCTAATAAATTCTTATAAATAAATTTCGTTTTCAAATTGGCGAAATGCAAACCTTTATTTCCACCCCAGCCATGTCTGCCGTCAGGATAGATCATCAATTCAAAATCCTTTTTCGCATCCTGTAATTTGCTGGCTAATTGCAAACTGTTTTGCTCATGCACATTATCATCCATTTCACCATGAACTAATTGCAGACCTCCTTTGTACTTATCCACCCAGGTAAGGACGGAACTTGATTTGTATCCTTCCGGGTTGCTTTGTGGTGTACCCATGAATTTTTCTGTGTAATGAGAATCGTATAAATGCCAGTCAGTCACTGAGCCGCCGGCCATACCATATTTAAATACATCCGAACCATAGGTCACAGCGTAAGCACTTAGATAACCACCATAGCTGAAACCGGTGATGCATATTTTTGCCGGATCAGCTTGTTTCTGATCGATCAGGTATTTTACGATGCTGCTGTAATCCTTCATTTCCCAATAGCCAAGATTGCGGTGCATATAATCGACTCCCTGCTTTCCAAAATGGCCACTTGCACGATGATCCATCGCTATCTGAATTAATCCTTCTTTTGCATACCATTCCTTGTTGGCATTAAAACTCCAGTTGTCCCAAACTGTTCCGGCATCCGGACCACCATAAATACTAATCAATACAGGGTATTTTTTATTCGGATCCATATTTGTTGGCCAGGTAACCAAAGCAGGAAGATCGAATTTGCCATCGTCACTTTTTACGCGGATCAATTCTGTTTTGGCCAGGTTGTAATCATTGAATTCACTTCCTTTACTATCGCCTAAATCAGCTATTTTTTTGCCGGTATTATCCAGTAAAGCCAATTTTGTAGGAGTATTTGCATTGCTATAAGTAGTTACAAAATACTGCGCATTTGGCGATAAACGGACGCGGTGGTTATAATCCCCAAAAGTGAGGCGCTTCATGTTTTTTCCGCTTAGGTCCACACGGTAAAAGTCTGTGCGGGCGGTATTTTCCAATCCCCTTGCGGAGAAATAAACAACATTATTTTTCTGGTCTATGAAATCAATATTGGTCACTGTGTAATTTCCGGAAGTAATCGGGTTGATTAACTTTCCGTCCTTATCATAATAATACATATGCTTCCATCCTGTCTTATCACTGGTCACTAAGATATTTCCGTTTTTCAGGAAAGTCATTCTGCCCAGATCATTCATGTCTACCCAGGTTTTTTGCCTTTCTTCATAGAAGATCTTTTTAGAACCAGTGTTCATATTCACATCGTAGATCTTAAAATCATTCTGATCACGATTTACCCAAAGAGCTAATAAAGATCCATCCTGTTTCCAGTAAGGCATTCCAAAATACTGATCATCCTTTTCATTAAAATCTGCCCAAACAATGCGGGCATCATCCAAATGAGCGATTCCCACTTTTACCTCCGGATTTTTATCGCCGGCCTTTGGGTAGCGTAAGCTTTCAACAACACCTTGCTGTGTTCTTGCAGCTACAAGTGTAAAAATCGGTACAGGACTATCATCTGTGCGGAAGAATGCGATCTTTTTGCTATCCGGGCTCCACCAAAATGCGCGGTACCTGGAAGGCCTTCCTAAAATTTCTTCCATATATACCCAACTGGCATAACCATTCATGAGCGTGTCATTTCCGTCAAATGTGAATTGTGTTTCTTTTTTTGTAGAGAGGTTTACAGCATAAAGATTATTGTTTTTTGTATAGGCTACATAATTGCTATCCGGAGAAAAAGTAGGATTTACTTCTTTTGCCTCATCGTTGGTTAAACGAACTTCCGGTTTGTCGCCATCTCTTAAATACAGATCATTATCTTTAGTAAGTATTGATTTGCCACCACGGCTGATCGCTGCTCGTGAAGTTCTTGCCGCGCCCTGGTAAGGAATTTCTTTCCTGGTTTTAAAATCAAAGAGATATTGTTTAGAGGCAGAATCGCGGTGTTCTTTTTTTGATAGAATCAGCGCGCCATCGTCATCCCAGGAAACAATAGAGGGAAGCGCTGTAACAATTTCCGGCATTTTATTTTCCAATAATTGCTGATCCGTAAAATTTTTCTTTTGAGCGAATGTAGTTCCCGTAAGCAGTAAGGAAACCATAAATAATGTAAATCTGCCCGATCGCAGAGACATTGAATGAAGCATAATTGAGTGATTTTTTTTGAGGCCACAAGTTATACCATTAATAATTATTTTCAATGCTGAACTAGTCCCTACCACTTCAGTATAATAAGCATTTGTTAGTTCAAGAAAATCACTAACAGTTGGAAATAAAATGGGGCCATATATGATCGGTATAATATAGTGTTGTTGATATTTTTAAACTTATTCTATTTAAGAAAGAGAAGATAGTCTTTTTTTTAATTTCCTATTACAACTTTTCAAAAAATGGTTTTATTGCGTCAATAATTAAAATTTATTTATAACAGACTTTACTTCGGTTATTAAATTTTTAACTATAGATATATTTTACTATTTAGTTTTGAAATTTGATTATAGAGAGATCGAAAAGATTATTTAATTAAGTATCATTCAACTATTCCACGAAATATTAGAAGCGTAGGAGAGTTATTCGCATTATGCATCACAAACGCTGACGTTTGGAAAGGACCTAAATTATATGCATTAAATGTCAATTCAATTATTGTAGAATCTTTTGATTTTATAGGATTTGTTGAAAATTGCGAGACTGTACAATTGCAATCTGGCTGAACATTCTCAATTATAAAGTCATTTTTCCCAGTATTATGGATTGAAAATGATACAGTAAATGGTACATTTTGTTTTATTGAGCCGATATCTTTAAACTTTTCAGGAATAAATATATTTGCAGTTTCAGGTTGAATTGTATAGGAAATTTCTTCAGTATGAGCGGTGAATTTTTTTTTATAAAATATTATTCCTGATATTAAAAATATAAAAATTGCAAGTAAAAAGTATATTAATCTTTTTTTCATTTTGTAGCTAATTTAAATAACAATAGTGTTGGGTTTCTTTTTGTGTCTAATTCGCTGAATAACGGTTTGAGAGTAGGGAACCTATTATTAATAAGTTTCTCATTTCTAACAAGAAAATCCTTATATCGATCAGGTTCAATTACACATATAATTTGGGATCCATTTTGAAAAAATAAATTATTAAAAAGAAAATTTAAGCTATCTTTTTTTGGATCGCTCATAATGATTAATTCATTTTTGAGATTATAAAAAGCAGAGTAGATCTCTTTGTTAAAAAAATTAAAACCTATATAATCTGAATTATAAAAAAAAGTATTATATTGAAATCCATATTTATCTATTTCCTGAAATAATTCTTCTTCTTTAAAATTTTCAGGTAATTTTTTATTTCGATAATTTATTTTGAATTTAGGAATTATCGAGTCACCTTGAATTAGGTAGTATGTTTCTTTTAAAGCTTGACTAAACCAAATCTGGTTATTTACCTTAAATAGACCTCCAGAAAATTTGATAGTTGTATTAATACTGGTATCACTATCAATTAGTGTCCATATGACGTTAAATGTTGAGTCAGTTTTTAATAATTCTTTACGTGCAGATAAAGGACTGTGGTTTTTATTTATATAGAAAATAAAGCTGTTAGGGGATTGAATAACAAAGGACGTTGCAAAAAAATATATCGAAGATTCCTTCAGAACAGTTCCCTTTAAATTAAATTCTATTATCTTTCTTGGGTTGTTGCATAGCACCATGATTGTATTATTAAATTCATTATATTGAATATCTTCAATTCTAATAAATTGACCATGGTTGTTTCCTAGTTCTCCAAAATCATATAAATATTTACCATTTTTATCAAAAACTTTTATTACCATAAATTTGCCATCTAGAATAATAAATTTGTCTTCCAAATAAATTATTCTTTGGATGCTCCAACCTCCTGATAACAAAGATTTTGGTATAGTTTCTAGTTTAAGGATCCTTAAAGAGTCTATATTGTCTATTAGGGATATATGTTTTTTTTCATTTAAAATGTCAATTTCTATAGGATTACTTACAATTATTACACCTCTTTTGTGTTTACAAGAAAAAAGCAAACAAAATAAAAAAAGTGAAATTGAAGTGTAGAATGGTTTTAACATTGTTCTTGATAAAATTTATAAATGTCTAATTATTTGAAAAGAAAAGAGGATACTTAAAATAAGTACCCTCTTTTTTTTTTTTGAGGATTTATTGTTGCGTATTACAAACTCCAACTGCAGTACAGTGAGAATAACCTTGGCCACAAACTATGATCATTCTACCGTTTGGGCAGGTCATATAATATGTTTGATAAAAAACAGGAACTCCAATCTCAATTTCTTCTGTTGTCAATTTTTTAAGATTTAAATCTGGAGCAACTGTGAAAGATAACAACATTATTGAGCATGTTATTAAAATAGCTGATACAAGAGACATTAATTTATTTTTCATACTTTTCTTATTTTATTTTCTTTAAAATTTTCTTTAATTTTTAATACTGTTTTGGACAAATTCCAATTGGAGTGCAATTAAGCAGACCCGCACCACAAACTATAATTGTTTTTGATCGATCTGGACACCATGCAGTATAGGCCTGACCTGGCATACTCCCCACCTCTATACTTTTAATTTGAGATAGTTTGGAAATTTCCAGGACTTTTAAATCAGGTTTAAAACTAAATGAAAGTAGTACTGCAATTACAAAAAAACTTGCAATTAAAAAGAGATTTTTTTTCATGTTTGGTTTTTTAAATTGTTAATAATTGTATAAACTTATTACTTTCGTGGGATATTAACAATTAAATTTTCATTTATTCTTAATATTATATTAATTTTTAAAAAATAAAAAATGAAATTACTTACAGTATTTTTATTCATGACTTTGTCCATGCTTTCCTTTGCCCAGGTAAAGCATGCATTAAGAATAGATCCCGATAATGCCCGTGGAGGAACCACTGGAGAAATAATAGATTCCATCAAATTTATTCCGTTGGAAACTAAGAAGGAAAGTGTTTTCGGTGTTATTGACCAAATGGAGGTAACGGATTCCTTATTTATTATATTGGATTTTCAAAGCAAAGCCATCTTGTTTTTTTACAGAGATGGTCGGTTTAAGAACAGAATAGCGATTTCCGGAATAGATAAGTACATTAACTATTTTGGAATAGATGAAAAAAATCGGAAACTATACATCAGTAATAATTTTGAAAAAGGTCCTTTGGTATATGACTTTGAGGGAAATTTTCTCTATGTTGAAAATGCGCCAAAGGAGTTGGAAAGAATAGCCACGCTGTTTTACCTGAATGGCAAGATCATTTACAAACCTAACAGGCTGGATTATTCTAAAGATTCAAAAAAGTCCTATTACGATTTAGTTTATACACAGGACGGTAAAATTATCCGTTCATTCAAACCATATAACCCCCGGATACAGGATGAGCAGTTCAATACAATGGATAATTTTTTTACGCGTGGAAATCAAGAAGGAAGCTTTATGTATGCATTGCCTTTTACAAACAAAGCCTATGAATTAAATGACACCGGAATTTCGGATGTGTATGAATTTATCTTTTCACAGAAATATTCACTACCAAAGGGTTTTGATTCCAGCGAAGCATTTAAGGATAAAAGAATACAATATGCTTATTTGGATCCGGAAAATATCCATAAAATACATAACATCAGTTCAGTTTACAGATTGGGAGATTACCTGCTATTTTCTGCTATGAATACAGAGATGTTAAATACGTCTGACCTGAACTATTTGTATAATTTAAAAAATGGGACACTGATTTCCTTTACAAAAGTAGCCGGAGATAGCTCCACTTCTTTTTTTCCGGTTTTGAGTAATGTTTTTGAAAAAGCAAGAGCGGTGCGCAATAATAAAGTATATGCTCCTATTTCTTCGCATCGGTTTAAACCAAATTTTCTTCCCAAAGGTGATAAATTAAATTTTCCCCCCGAACTGAAAAATATAATCGCGGAAGAAAATAAGCATCATAATCCGGTACTTATCGAATTTACCTTGAAGCCTGGTCTATGATAGCAAAGAGAAGAATAGTATTCTTAGGGTACTTTTTGATCCTGCTGTTTTTCACCTGGGACCTATCTGCTCAAAGCATCCCTTCGGGAGAAGTGAAAGGAATCGTAAAGGATAGTTCTTTAAATTATTTATTGCCTTCAGCAACGGTTTCTGTTTACAAAAATAATGACAAGCTTCAGTCTTATACGCTTACTGATTCGCGGGGAACTTTTTCACTTACTGGTTTGCCCTTAGGAGATACCTTATTTATCCATATATCGTTCATTGGATACGCGACTTATTCTTCTTCTTTTGTGTTAGACAGTAGTAAACCTATAAAAAACATAGGCGTGGTATATTTAGAAAAAAGCAACAAAACATTGGAGAATATAAATGTATATGCACCTGTGATCATGAAAGGCGACACCCTTGAATTTAACCCCGAAGCATTCCAATTAGATAAAAATGCCGTTGCAGAAGATCTCCTGAAAAAGCTACCCGGGGTAATTGTTTGGGGTGATGGCACCATAACAGTAAATGGTCGGCAGATAGAAAAGTTATTGGTGAACGGAAAGCCTTTTATGACCGGCGATACAAAAGTAGCAACACAAAATATTCCTAAAAATGCCATCGAAAAAGTGCAGGTATACCGGGAAAGTATTGATAATTTTAATCCCTACGATTCTATTACTTCAATTAATATACAACTTAGAAAAAACAGCCACAAGGGATATTTTGGGAAGATAGCTGCCTCTTTAGGTACAGATGAAAAGTATGAGGGCGGCTTCAGTCAAAGTGCCTTTACTCCTAAAACCCAGCTTTCACTTGTCGGGCAAATGAATAATGTGAACAGGCCTGCCAATGATTTCAATTCAATTTTAAAAAATGCTTCTTTTAAGGGAACATCCGCCCAGGTAGAATATGATAATGATTTCAATTTGCCCGGTAGAAACGAACAAATATCGGGTGGGGTTTTCATGACGCATGATTTCAATTCAATCTTTGAAGAAACCAGGCAAAGCCGGTTAACAATGAAATCTTTTTATAATGATGTTGAGAACCATACAATGAAAGAAACTCAAACCTCTAATTATTTTGGATTCGACAGTACATTCATTCAAAAGAACCGGGAGATAATTCAAAATAATCCCAAAAGCTGGAATACAGATATCAGTTATGACAAGAAAAAATATAAAGATACCTTTCATATAAATGCACGCTACTCCTACACGGAAATAAATAATAATGAATTATCTCTTCAGGAATTACTAAGTCCGGCAAACCTTAAATTTAGCGGTGGACACCAACAAATAAACAGTTTAGCCAAAGAGAATATTATTCAATTTAAAACCGCTTATAAACATTCAGGTTTTAAAAGTGGTCCAAGGTTTTTAAATTGGAGTATCAAATATGATTTTACCTCTCAAAGTCCGGAGGAAGAAAGATTGGCAAAGATTACTGTTGAAAATAAGGCGGATCCACAAAACAACCGGAATTACAACCGTGCCTATTCTCTTTCAAAGACCAGTAATACACAGGCAGTTTCCTTCCGTTTAGGGGATTTCTCAAATGTACTTTTCCATGGAAAACGTGGATTGTCCCGTCTGAATATTTTTTTGGAAAATGATATGAATTTCCTCGATGAAAAAGCAAATAATAAGGTAAGGGACTTTGATACATCAAATCATATTTATTTTAAGAACCAATATTTAAGTGTCAACAGCGACCATAAAAAATTGAGTATTTCCCCTGGATTATTCATTGGTACAAATTTTCTGAAAATTTTATCCGGTCGTTTTCAGAAAAGCGTGAGCGTGCAATTTAGTAACAAAGCTATTTTTCATTTTGAAAATTTCGGCTCCCAACATTCTTTTCAATCTTATAATAATTCCTATTCCGGGATACTTCCTTCTGCGGGCATAAGCTATATTAACTTTCAGTATGGAAAATTTAGTGATAGTTATAATATTCAATTCAATTCTTCTTATAAAAATCCTTTGATAGAAGAGCTTGTGCCATTAACAGATAGTTCAAATATTTATTTTTTGCAAAAGGGAAATATTCTCCTAAGACCTCAAAAGGATTTTAACTATACGGCATCCTACCGGCGAAATAATTATGGGAAAAGAAAGGGTCTTAGTTATGGAGGAACTTTGCAGTGGAATAAAGCAACTAATTTCATTGGCGATAGTTTACTGTTGGATGAGTGGGGGCGATATATCCGGTATGCCACCAATTTTAAATCACAGCAAACTATTTCCGGAGATCTATTTTTAAAAAATGCCTATAATATAGGGGGAAATCAGCTCCAGGTTCAACTGAATTTCAAAGGATCTTATATAAAGAACCCGGGTTATTTTGGTTTTACAAACAGTCCGCAAATGGAAAGAACGATCACAAATATTTTTATGCGCTCCGACTCTGCATCTATCTATTATCTGTATAAAGACTTTTTGGCAATCAATCTTTTCCAGGGATTCAACAGGTATCATGCAAAGCAGTCGGGCCCTTCGGGGAATGTGTATTCAAATAATGAATCCATCACCCGGATGGGTTTTGGTGTAAAAATGAATAAAAAAATAACCCTGAATTCTACTTTTTCCTTAAACAATTATTCAGGTAATATTTACAATAATACTATTGCTATATGGAACGCATTTGCATCGGTCCGTTTTCTGAAAAGCAATAACCTGGAATTGAAATTATCTGCCCTGGATTTGTTGAATCAAAATAAAGGAATTATTTATTATGGGAATAGTTATTCAGTAACGCGTGGCACTACAAATTTACTGCATCAGTATTTTATGGTGGGTATTTCCTTTTACCCAAGAAAGTTTGTCAAAGTAAAGAAGGAGGGGTTTGGGATGATTGGTTTTTAAATTTTTGGTTTTCACAGACAGGTCGCGACCTGTCCCTACGCGAACGTCGTCCAAAATTTCAAGGTATATTTAATGATAATCCTAAAAATGTATTTCTAAAAGCATTGTAATTTTCAATTTTCATTAATTCAGACAATGATTTCAATTTAAGTCTTATTGGTTTGTAGGGACAGGTCGCGACCTGTCCTGCCTGCGTTTAAAACATCTTGCTTTCAGGTTACTAGCAATTCTTATATATATGTTTTCATGATTTACATGGACAGGTCG
>JBBSUB010000071.1:0-17903 GCA_038235345.1 Chitinophagales bacterium | reverse complement strand
GAAATTTTACACGAATACATCATCAAAGGTTTTGCAATGGATGATGAACGTTTAAAACAAATAAAACATTTCGGTACGGATTATTTTGATGAAATGCTGGAGCGAATCCGGGAGATTCGTTTGAGTGCAAGAAGGCTATATCAAAAAATTACCGACATCTACTCTTTGTCAGCTGATTATGATAGTAAAGCGGATGTGACGAAGCATTTTTTTGCTAGTGTTCAAAATAAATTACATTGGGCAATAACAGGAAAGCAGCTGCGGAAATTATTTATACAGAAGGGGATGCTGCTAAAATTTATATGGGTTTAAAAACCTGGAAACAAGCGCCAGATGGCAAAATATTAAAAAGTGATGTAGCTGTTGCTAAAAATTATTTAAACAATGAACATATTAAAGCTTTAGAGAGAATAGTAACCTCTTATTTAGACCTGGCAGAAAGTAGAGCAACCAACCGAACTGTTATGAATATGAAAGATTGGGATAAATTTTTAATTCAATTTTTAGAATTAGCAGATTATCCTATTCTAAAGGATAAGGGCAAAATCTCCATGTTGGAAGCCAAACTAAAAGCTGAATCAGAATATGATAAATTTAGAGTTATCCAGGACAAAAATTATATTTCGGACTTTGACAAAGAAATGAAAAAAATAATCGACAAAAATAAAGACCGATAAGATGACCAATTTAGTAGCAGTTATTATGCTCAAACAGGAAAAGTAAAAGCACCACGAGCATCAGGTAAGTCGAGAGCGCTAATGTTTATTGCTTTAGATGAAACCAGAAAAAGAATTTCTGATGGTGTGGACATCACTTTTACAAGAAAAGCTAGTTCAGAATTAGAGGATCTAACATTGATATATGATATTGAGGTTAGCGATATTGAATATGCAATTGGCAATCTCTCTATCGACAATTATTATAGAGGCATTGACCCAGCTATCCGTAACATGCCTGAAATCGTTTAGTGTGCTGTCCGTAGTTTGTAACTACGGATAAGGTATCTTGGCACTATCAGCTTCCGCTTAATTGTCTTGCACTTTAATTCTAACATTTAGCACAAATGGGATTGAAATTTTGCAAGGTCTTCCAGGTATCGGGGTTTCCTGGGTACGTCTTATAACTCATAACTTCGTTATCGAAAAACCCCGCTGGTACATATCGAAATATTTCAGCAGGGACTACATTTGCGAGTATTGGTTCCAGAGCGGTTTTCCCGATTTTTAGATTATTGAATTTAAAAACAACTTTCGGATTGTCAATATCATCAAAGGTTAGCCAAAAGCGACTCCCAAAAACGGACAAATCGAATAATTTTATTACATTTGACTAAACAAATATTGATATGTCAACAATAGAATTGCGCAAGCTTTTGATTGAAAAGATTCAATTAACCAATGATGAAAAATTACTTGAGGAAGCATCCAGGCTTCTTGATGTGGATATCGAAGAACCGGATGTTTATATATTAAACGATCAACAGAAGGAAGCCATTGCGGAAGGACAACAGCAAATTATTAATGGAGATTATTTAACTGAAGAAGAATCAAACAAAGAAATTGATGAATGGCTAAGCAAATAGTTTGGTCTTTAAGGGCACAAAAAGACAAAAAGGAAATTTTTATATATTGGTCACGGCGAAAAAAATCAAACCGTTATAGCAAGAAACTGAATCAACTATTCAAAGATGCTATCAGATTGCTTCAGGAACACCCTTACATTGGAAAATCTACAGATGAGAATTTTGAAAGGATTAAGATTGTTAAAGAGTATTTATTGATTTATGAGATTACAGAAAGTTCAATAAATATTTTATCAATTTGGGATGGACGCCAGAATCCTACCAAACTTGAAGATATTCTTAAATAAATCAGCCGGACGCCAACAAGACTTGCTTCAATTATATGAAGTTCCTTGCGTTTATTTCCTCCACGGAAAGAAAAAATACCACCTGCTTATCCTATCGTCAGCGGTTTCGTTCAACAAATTGCTTTTCAAATTTGTCCGTTCTTTGAACTGTTATATTTAAATTAGACTCTATCACCATAAAGGTTCCGATTGAACGGGCACATCAAAATAACGATTGTCACCAACACAAATTTATTACATTTGATACATGACAAACATTCAGCTTCTTGACGAAATAAAGAAATTGAAAGCAATTTCTGATATTGGCATGCTCTACTCCAAAAACAACTACGACAAGGACCGCTACACGGAATTGCAGGATATTAGTTTTAAGTTATTAAGCCTGGTCAGTGGAAATGGCATTGAAATCCTGAAAGCGCAATTTCCTGCCGCTACAGATTACCCGACAGCAAAGATTGATATCCGCGGCCTGGTTCTTTCATCCCAAAATAAAATTTTACTTGTTAAAGAGGGCGCCGATGGCAAATGGTCTTTACCGGGAGGTTGGGCCGACATTGGTTATAGCCCAAAAGAGACGGTTATCAAGGAGTTTAAAGAGGAAACAGGACTTGACATTACGGTGAAAATATTATTGGCCGTCTTTGACAAGCGGTTTCATGCACATCCACCCCAGCCTTTTTACGTGTATAAAATGGTCTTTTATTGTGAGCCCACCTCCTTTGAGTTAACAAAAGGCTTTGATGTATTGGATGTTCAGTATTTTGACATTGAAAACCTGCCGGAACTTTCAGAAGACAGAATTTTGAAATCTCAGATTGAAATACTTTACCACAAGGTCTTGTCGTCAGACTTTCAAACCTATTTTGATTAAAAAAACCATTCAGCGCTAAAAAAACTCCCCCTATTTTTATATCTTAAGCAAATAACCGTTCTATTATGACGAATATGCATGAACTGAATATGTTGCAATTCAATACTCTTTTACGCAACAAAAGAAAAAAGTTGATCTGAACGACCTGACTTTCCCATTAATCTTTTAGGTTTGCGGCAAAACAAACAATTCCAATGTACGACCTCCAGGATTTTCTTGCGCCGATAAATGTGGCTGAACTGAATGATGACAATGAATATAATGACAGCCAGATGGGGAAGATCCTCAAAATCAATGAGGGTTACATTCCGGATTTGGAAGGCATTGATATCGTCCTGGTCGGAATCAATGAATTCCGCGGAGAGGCTTATTTACCAAAAGAAAATTCTGCGGATGCCATCCGTAAACAATTTTACCTGCTGCATTACTGGCATCAGAATGTGAAAATCGCGGACATTGGAAATATCAAAACCGGCGCTTCCCTAAAGGATAGTTACCATGCATTAAAAATTGTACTGAAAGAATTAATCGAATTAAAAAAGACGGTTGTAATTATTGGCGGTTCGCATGATAATACGCTGGCGCAATATTATGCCTATAAAGATATCGGCAATCTCATAGAAGCGACTGTGGTAGATGCGATCATCGATTTAAAAAGTGATTCCCCTTCGCGGAGTGAGAATTTCCTGATGGAAATGCTGACAAGTGAACCGAATATGGTGAAGCATTATAACCATATTGGGTTTCAAAGTTATTTTGTCCATCCAAATATGTTGGAAACGATTGATAAATTACGCTTTGATTGCTACCGCGTGGGCACTGCGCGTGAAAAACTGGATGAAATGGAACCCGTTATGCGCACATCGGATCTGCTGAGTTTTGATATTTCCGCTATCAAGTACAGCGACAGCCCTGCCTCCTCTCATAGTCCGAACGGATTTACCGGTGAAGATGCCTGCAACCTCATGCGTTATGCCGGCATGAGCCCGCAAATATCCACAGTAGGTGTGTATGGGTACAAGGCATCAGAGGATGTAAAAAATCTGAGCGCCATGCAAATCTCTCAAATGCTCTGGTATTTTGTGGATGGAAAAAGCAAAAGTAAATACGAGGCAGATTTAGAGGAGTCACATCATTTTAATGAGTTCCACACGGCCTTTGCAGAAGTAGATACCGTATTTATGCAAAGCAAAAAAACCGGCCGTTGGTGGATGCAACTTCCCAATAAAAAAATGATCGCCTGCAGTTACAAGGATTATTTATATGCCAGCAATAATGAGATTCCGGAGAGATGGTTGCGGGCGCAGGAGAGAGAGGCATAAAGCTATTAGCTGTTAGCCATTAGCCTTTAGCCGTGCTTTTAGCTTTGAGCTTTACACATTATTCAGAATTGGATGAGAACCCGAAGCGCTATAGAATTTTGCGGACTTTGGGAACAACTAAATAACCCTGATTTTTAAACGCATCGAATTCCATGCGTTTAAAAATGAATCAGGCTCAAATAGCTTTGCCCTTACACCACAAAAGTGGATTGAAACGACCAATGCAAAAGGTATCATCTCAAAGTCCGGGCGATACGGAGGTACATTTGCCCATCGAGATATAGCTTTTGAATTTGCAACCTGGATAAGTGCTGAATTTAAATTTTACTTCATTTAAGAATTTCAACGCCTAAAAGCCGATGAAAATGATCGCCTTAAATTAGAGTGGAATCTGCAAAGAACCCTGTCTAAAGTAAATTACCACATTCATACCGATGCCATCAAAGAAAATTTAATTCCGACCGAAAGATCTTTCAAAGGAAAAAATCAATTTTGTACGCTGACGAAGCCGATATGCTCAACATGGCTTTGTTTGGTATGACAGCAAAAAAATGGAGAGATAAAAACCCGAAAGCCAAAGGCAATATTCGTGATGCTGCAAACATCGAGCAGTTGGTTGTGTTGAGTAATATGGAAAGCATCAATGCTGTTTTAATTTATCAGGGTCTGCAACAAAATGAAAGAATAGCTCAATTAAATAAAATTGCTATAACTCAAATGAAATCCTTAATATCAAATTCAACTATAAAGAAACTCAAATAAAAATACTTTTCCGGGAAATAAAAAACAGAAGGTAATGAAACCGTGACAAACCTTCACGGTTTTAAAATGCCTGATCAGATAAAGAAAAGCAGAACATACCAGACTAACTCTGATTAGCATACGCTCTTACCTGATACCTAATACCTGATACCTAATACCTGACACCTCAAAGAATAGGGCTCCACCCTATTTTGGTATATTGCGCCCTTTCAGGGCTGGACGTTTGGGCTCTTCTGATATTGGGATCTTTCTCTTTTTATTTCACCGTTCGTAGTGAAGTATTCACTGTTCAACGCGAAGCATTCAACACGAAGTAATCAACGCCGAAGGCATTCAACCTAACACCTGATACCTGATACCTGACACCTACCACCTACCGCCCAAACATCTTATTCAACTCATCCTTCTTAAATTCTAAAAAGACTGGTTTCCCATTGGGAGTCGTATTGTTGACGTCACAATTAAACAGATCTGTCATTAATGCAGTGATCTCTTTTGAGGTAAGCCTTGTTCCGGCTTTGATGGATTGTTGCCAGGCCATGGAGCGGAGTAGTTTTTCTCTTTTGCTGAAGTTGGCTTCCATATTAAAATGCTTGTATTGTTCCAGCATTTTTTCCAGGGCTGCTTTTTCATTTCCATCTGGGATATCAGAAGGGGATCCCTGAATAACAAAGGTATTGCTGCCAAAGGGTTCTACCTGGTAGCCCAGTAAGTATAAATCGGGTAAAAGTTCAGTGAAGAGAACAGTATCTGCAGGAGTAAATTCCAATGTTACCGGAAATAAACTTCGTTGAATAGCAATGGGCTTTCCCTGCATCGCATTGCCAAATCTTTCATACAATACCCGTTCATGCGCATTTTGCTGATTCACGACCATAAATCCATTTTCATTTTGCGCGATGATAAAGGAGTTATGCAATTGAATATGTTCTTCCGAAGTGGGACTTTTATCTGTAAACCTGTGTTGTAAACTCTTAAATGGATTGCTTGGGTAATCCGGTGATGTAATTTCTGTGGATTGATCCGGTGTTTTCGTTTCTATATTGATGCCTTCATCCCAACCGGCCAAATCACTTTTACTATCTATAAAATGTGCCTGGTTTTTCTTTGTAAATGTTTGAAATAAGGAAGTGCCCGAAGCGGAAATTTGTTTTTCTGTGGTAAATGGTTTGCTCACCGCCTCACTCTGCTGTATGGAAACATCCAGGTCAAAATCAAGGGTAGGTGTTACGCTGAACTGTGCTAAGGCATGCTTCACGGCAGATTGAACAAAAGCATAAATAATCCGTTCGTCTTCAAATTTGATTTCCTGTTTTGTGGGATGCACATTAATATCCAGGTGAGAAGGATCTACTTCAATAAACAAGGTGTACATCGGGAAACTATCCCTGGCAATCATATCCGAAAATGCATTCATCACCGCATGATTCAGGTAAGCACTTTTAATGAAACGATTGTTGACAAAAAAATATTGGTCACCTCTGGTTTTCTTTGCTGTTTCCGGTTTGCCTACAAATCCATAAATATTCATGTAATCCGTTTCCTCTTTTACGCTGACCAATTTGGAGGCATAATTATTTCCCAGGATCTGAACAATGCGTTGTTTTAGAGAACCTTTCCCCAGGTGAAATACTTCCTGTCCGTTGGAGAATAAAGAAAAAAAGATATCCGGGAACGCCATGGCAACGCGGATAAATTCATCTATAATATGCTTCAGTTCGGAGGCATTGCTTTTTAAAAAATTCCGGCGTGCCGGTACGTTAAAGAATAAATTCTTCATACTGATATTCGTCCCAACATTCGTAGCAACCGGCTCTTGGGAAACGACCACACTGTTTTCAATTTCAATGTAAGTACCAATGGAATCCTCTTCCTTCCGTGTCTTGATCTCTACCTGGGCCACACCGGCTATACTTGCCAGGGCCTCACCACGAAAACCCATTGTTCTGATTTGAAAAAGATCGTCGATATTTTTTATTTTAGAAGTAGCATGGCGCTCAAAACACATTCTTGCATCTGTTTCGCTCATTCCTTTTCCATTGTCTATAACCTGGATAAGTGCTTTTCCGGCATCATTTACATACAAACTGATTTCTGTAGCATCTGCATCCACAGAGTTTTCCAACAATTCTTTCACCGCGCTAGCCGGCCGTTGAATCACTTCCCCGGCAGCAATCTGGTTGGCAATATTTTCAGGTAATAAATTAATGATGTCAGCCAAAATTCTTTCAATTTTAATTGCGTCAAAATTACTGATAATTGACGGTGTTTTTAAGTAGTTGTTTAATGAGGCAGTAGGAGCTGTGACTGGTGAGCGCCTCATCCCCAACCCCCTCTCCCGCGGGAGAAGGGGCTTTAGTTCTAAATAGCAGGAACTTTTTAATTTATTATTAAGGCATATGCTTCTACCTCATACCTAACACCTAACACCTGATACCTGATACCTGACCTTACAACACCTAATACCTACTCCTCCGCTGTCACCAAATAATACACACAGGTAGTGAAGTAATTCCGGATATACGGTAATGCTTGTATAAATGAGAATTGCTCACGGGGTTTCCAGCCAAACTTATATTGATAAATCGGATTGATGGCGTAATGCTTTTTATCCAGTGTTTTAAAATGCGTTTTGCGGATGATTTTCTCAAACCGTTCAATGGAAATACCTGTTTCCTTTACTTCCAATAAATTATCCATAGTGGCGGGATGTTCTTTGAATAATTTCAAGATGCCTCTATATAAGGGAACCGGTAATAAATGAAAATAGGGTACTTTAGAGAGACCAAATTCACACATTTGCTGATGGCCGCCATAAGGCATTTGCCAGGGTGGAAAACCAAAATAAATCACTCCACCTGGTTTTAAAAAACTATGCAGCCAATTGATCAGCTTTTCCTGATCATGTATATGCTCAATCACATCTTTAAGCACGATTATATCAAACCGTCCGCCCAGAGTTTCTACTTCCGTATCATAAATATTATTTACAAAAAAAGATAACTTCCCTTGTTCAATATCGTCTTTCAACCATTGTTTCCCATCTCTTACGCGGGTGCTATCAAGTTCTACCGCTACACCTATACATCCCCTGTTCACAAATGCTTTTAACACACCGCCTTCTCCTGCGCCAATTTCAAGCACACGCATTCCTTCCCTGATCGCAAACTCTCTTTCAATAAAAGGAAGTACGTAATTTTCAGCATTCTCTATCTGCATATCAAAATACCTTTTCCTATCTGCATGAAACTCAAACATCGTATTTAATCCTTTTTTTTAAACTGTCTGCAAATTTAGCTTCTTGAATATTGAAAACAGACAGAAAAGGTGATTTATAAAAAAAACATTTTTAAATAGAACGGCGGGGACATTTTTCAGGATCCAGCTGCGGCCACAAACTATCGTATTCGCCTGTAATAAAATAAGTCAATCTTCTCCACAAAAAAACCTCCCGCTTTTCAGGCAGGAGGTTTTGTGTATCATTAAACTTAAAATCTAATTTCTTTTCTTTTTATTCTGCTTTCTTTTTCCAAAGATATTTCCTTCTTTCATACCGTTTCCTTCAGGGCTACCCAATCTTGTCATAGCGCATCTGAAACCAACGGTGCTGCTTGCCTGGTCCTGCTCCATATAACGGCGCGCTCCCGGTGACAACCAATAAGGCATATCATTCCAGCTTCCTCCTTTAATAACACGGGATTTATCGCTTACCAAACTGGTAATACCATAACCATAGGTTACATTAGAAATAGAGTCACCATCCAGATAGTTGATTACATCCCCTTTCTGATAGTTTCTGCGGGTAGAAGCTTCCTGGTCCGTAACAACTTCCTTCTTCAAACGACCCAAAGTATCTCTTTCATATTCACCATCTGCAGTTTTGTAAAATTTGGTAAATTTATTACCACGATAAGGGTTCACATCATCTACATCCATTGAATTCATAGGACGATAAACGTCACCAACCCACTCACTTACGTTACCACTCATATTATATAATCCAAATCCATTTGGATAGAAAGACTTAATTGGACCCGGTATAGCTGCACGGTCATTCAATCCACCTGCAACGCCCATTACGTCACCATTTCCACGCTTGAAGTTCGCCAGAAATTGACCCTGCCAGCTTCCACGACGATTGTCACGCAATCCGTTTACATTATTGCTCCAGGAGTAAACCTGCTGATTAGAAAATAATTCTTCTCCATGATTTTTTTCCTTTGTACGTGTTTTAGGATTTTGTGCTATTAAACCATAAGCCGCATATTCCCACTCTGCTTCTGTTGGCAAGCGATAACCCGGTAATAAAATTCCATCTTCAAACGTAACAACTTTTCTTGCTTTACCACTTACATCCTTTAATCCACCTTTTTTAGGCGCTTGTTTATTATTGATCATTTCAGGATCGAGCAGGTATGTATCTGTATTAAATGTTTGCTCACCCTCTCCACCTCTCATGGCAGCCAATGGAGCTTTCTTATTTAAATATCCTTTATCAATCAGGATTTTTTCATTCACCCTATCCGTTCTCCAAATACAAAAATCATGTGCCTGTTCCCAGGTTACACCTACTACAGGATAGTAGTTATAGGCCGGATACCGGAAATAATATTCTACATAAGGTTCATTATAAGCAAGTTCACTTCTCCAGACAAGTGTATCAGGAAGTGCCATTTTAACAATAGCAGTATCATTATCAAATGTATTGGCCAGCCAATATAAGTATTCGCGGTAATGCACATTGGCCACTTCTGTTTCATCTATATAAAATGAATTCACACTGACACGGCGGGGAACATTATTCCAATCGCTCATGACATCATCTTCTTTAGCTCCCATAACAAACGTTCCGCCCTGTACAAATACAAGTCCGGGACCGGCCTTCATTTCCTTAGCTTTAAGAACGTGAAAGTTACCGAAGTCCTTATCATCGTAATTCCACCCGGTTACAGAAGATTGTTCTTTCTTCTTGCTAAATATATTTCCTCCATTTTTACATGAAGTGAAGGCTATTGAGGCTGCCAGAATTATTAGTGTTAGCTTTCCAGCTGAAATTTGTTTTAACATGTACATTCGTTTTGCAGATTAAATAACGAAGGGTTTTCGTTCTTATTGTGATCGGGGTTGCATTAATAATGCGAATATAAATACTTTATTTGGTTTAAATTTATCATTAAAATCTAAAAAAGTACTGTAATCTACTAACTTTTACAAACTCTTCACATATAAACATGGATTCAAAATAAATTAAAACATTTGACACTAAAAACATAGGATTTGTGGAACATATAAATATGTACTTAAATTCCCGGAAAATTTGAGTCGGAACCGATCGCTCGTTTTTTTCCTTAACAACTTTTAGTTTATCAATTTAATTCTCATACCCTATTTATGATATTGTTATATCGCTTTCAACTATATTCCATTATATAAAAGCAATAATACCAGCCACAAGCACGTTGATTGCATAAGAAAAAAAAATACGGCAGTAATAAAGTTATAATAGAACCATTCCTTACCAAAAATTCAATTATTTAAATTAAGTTTGCCAACCCGATATTTTTTTTATTTTTACAATTCCCAAAAAAAAATCATCCTTATAATTTAGCTCTACCTAAAAGATTTATTGAAACAACTTGTAACAGCTTTTTCTATGATGCAGCTCATCGTACAAAGAATTAAGCCGGGGCAGGTAGTAAAAAAAGTAAAATACACAGGCACACAGGAATGGAGCACCCAAATAAAACTATCCTTATTTCAACTGGTAGCAGAAGGTGTAAAATTCGTGTGACAACTAAAAACAAGTATACATGAAAAAAGTCACTCTAAAGTTGACGGCATTATTAATGCTGATTGGAAGCACCTTCTATGCAAATGCTCAAAGCCAGGCAGAAAGGATAAATGTAGTTACAACAGCAGTTCCTTTTTTAAGGATTTCTCCCGATGCCCGCGCTGGTGGCATGGGCGATGTAGGTATTGCTACTTTACCTGATGCGAATGCCATTTTCTGGAATCTTTCCAAAGTACCTTTCTCAAAAAATAAATCAGAGATCGCGTTCACGTATACTCCCTGGTTAAAAGGGTTGGATTTAAATGATGTGTATCTTATTTCCGCGGCCGGTTATCATCAGTTAGATGATGAGCAGGCAATATCCGCTTCCTTAAGATATTTTAGTTTGGGAAATATCCAGTTCACAGATAATTTGGGAAATGATCTTGAAACATACCGTCCGAGGGAGTTTGCAGTAGATGCAGGCTATTCAAGGAAATTATCAGAAAAGTTAGGACTTGGAATTGCTTTAAGATACATTAATTCCAATCTTGCCAGCGGGCAATCTGCAAGCGGATCTTCCTATAAAGCAGGTATTGCAGTAGCAGGTGATCTGTCTGTATATTATAACGGATCTGAATCAGGAGACATTTCCGGTATCAACTGGGGAGCAACTTTATCCAATTTAGGATCTAAGATTTCCTATACGAACAATGCGGCTGAAAAAGATTTCATTCCTGCCAACCTTGGACTGGGCGTTGCTTATGTGAATGTGTTCGATGAAACAAGTAAAGTAACTTTCGGACTGGATGTTAATAAACTATTGGTCCCTACGCCTCCTGCATTAGGAGATCAGCAAGGCCTGATAGATTATCACAGTAAGGGCGTTGTAGGAAGTTGGTTCAGCTCATTTGGTGATGCACCGGGAGGATTTTCAGAAGAGTTAAAAGAATTCCAGATTTCCGCAGGAGCTGAATTTAACTATATGGACCAGTTTTTATTCAGAGCAGGATATTTTTACGAAGCGCCTACAAAAGGAGATCGAAAATATTTCACCGTGGGTGCAGGATTGAATTACAATATGTTTGGTATTAACTTTTCCTACCTGATTCCGAGCGGAAGCGGCATCAACAGGAACCCATTATCAAACACTTTGCGTTTCAGCTTACTGTTTAACCTGGATAAATCAACCAAGCCAGGCAATTAATCAGGTCATTTTTAAAATATTTAACGCCTCTCTCCTGAGGCGTTTTTTTTATGGGTTACCTTCGCCGCTTCAAAATAATACCATTTCACCTTTTTTATTCAATTCATTCATGGACCAGTTACCCTTTAGAACCGGATTTGGAATAGATTTCCACCAGCTTGTACCCGGGAGAGAATTGTGGATAGGAGGGATAAAATTAGAACATCATCTGGGAGCTCTCGGGCACAGCGATGCAGATGTATTGATCCACGCGATATGCGATGCCTTGCTTGGTGCTGCCTGCCTGGGAGATATTGGAGTACATTTCCCGGATACAGACGCGAATTTTAAAGATATCGACAGTAAAATACTTCTTAAGAGATCGGCGGATTTACTTAAGAGCGAAGGATATTCCATTGGAAATATTGATTCCACCGTAAGCCTGGAACTTCCAAAATTGAAACCGCATATTCCTCAAATGCGTGAAACCATTGCAGAAATATTAGGAATAGATAAAAATGCTGTTTCGATAAAAGCCACTACATCAGAAAAAATGGGTTTTGTGGGCCGGGAAGAAGGTATTGCGGCTTATGCAACTGTATTGATTTATAAAAAATAAGACTAAAATTCTATTCTCATACTATTAAAAATAAACAGAAATCTATGCATGAAATAAATATAAAGATCATCAACAAATCAGATAATGAACTTCCTGATTATGCCACGCCCGGTGCAGCCGGCATGGATTTGCGTGCATTTATTAATGAACCCGTAACATTAAAATCCCTGGAAAGAAAATTGATTCCTACCGGTATTTTTATTGAAATTCCTGATGGATATGAAGCACAGGTACGCCCAAGAAGTGGCCTTGCTATCAAACATGGTTTGACCTGTTTAAACTCGCCCGGTACAGTAGATAGTGACTATCGCGGAGAGTTAAAAGTAATCCTGATCAATCTTTCTCAGGAGGATCATATCATTACAAATGGCGATCGAATAGCACAAATGGTTTTTAGCAAAGTGCAAAAAGTAAACTTGCAACCTGTAACTGTATTAGAAGCTACTATAAGGAACGAAGGTGGCTTTGGACATACCGGCCACAATTAATTCATAAAATAAAGAGATGATTCATTCCCGGATAATACATGTATTGATGCTCGTGAGTATGGTGTTTTTATATAGTTGCAGCAGTTCAAAAAGATTTAAATCTTCTTTTCCCGTGACGGATTCTATCATGAATGACCGTGGCTTGTTGGATTCCACTCTATTGGATTCGGCAAGAAAAGAATTGCAAAACTTAAAAGACAACCGGATTGAGTTTCAAACATTTTCTGCAAAGTTAAAAGTGAATTACGCGGATATAAATGGTTCCCAACCGGAAGGGAATGCTGTTCTTAGGTTATATAAAGACAGTGCCATCTGGATATCACTGAGTGGATCCATTTTAAACCTGGAGCTTTTTAGGATTCTGATTACGCCGGATTCTGTAACGATCCTGAATAAATTGGATAAAACAGTGGAGCGCCTTCCCTTCCGATTTATGGAAGACATGGCCCATATACCGTTGAATTTTTCCAGCTTACAGGATCTTCTGGTGGGTAATCCCATTTATTTAGGAGATAGTATTCTTGGTTTTCAACCCTCCGGAAAAACCATATTAATCGCTATAGAAGGGAGCATTTTTAAAAATATTTTAGCCCTGTCACCCGGAACAAAATTACTGCAATCAAGTAGTTTGATCGAAAATGATCCGATGAATAAACGCACCATTAACCTGTTTTACGGAGATTACCAGGATTTAAATCCAATAAAATTTCCTGCGACGCGTGAAATTATTGTGGATGATGAAAGCAAAATTAAAATTGCTTTAAATTTTAAACAACAGGAGTTTAACAAGGAATTATCACTTACTTTCAACGTTCCGTCTAATTATAAAACAAAATAATTGTTACTTTAAAGAAATGATTTTGCCCTGCTCAAAATCTTCTTATTATAAAATTCTTAGTGCATGTCCAAACTATTTATAACAGCTTTTTTCTTCTTAATCAGTGCAACTTCATGTTTCGCACAGCAAGCCGATAAGGATGCTCTCCAGAAAGAAAGAGAGAAATTAAAACAGGATATCGCTGCGACAGAAAAGATGCTGAAGGAAACTAAAAAAACCGCCAGCGTAAACATCGGGCAACTGGGTCTGATCAATAAAAAACTGGATCTACAGGGAAGTGTCATGAATAATATTAATGGAGAAATCAGAAGTCTGACGGATGAAATATATTCATCGCAATTAGAGATCAATAAAATGATGCGTGTGCTTGATACACTGAAACAGGAATATTCCAAAAGCATGGTGTACGCGTATAAGAACCGGAGCAATTATGATTTCTTAAATTTTATTTTTTCGGCTGATAATTTTAATGATGCTATTAAGCGGATTACCTATCTAAAATCCTACCGGAATTACCGTGAAATGCAGGCAGATAATATTTTGAAAACACAGGCGATCCTTCAGGATAAGATCGATTTATTATCGAATAATAAAAAGAGAAAAAGTAATGTTCTTGATGAAAAAGGGAAAGAGCTTTCCATCCTGGAAAAACAAAAAGATGAGAAAGCAACGATTGTAAATGAGTTAAAGGGTAAACAAAAAGAGTTAAGTGCGCAGATAAACGCGAAACGAAAGCAAGACAACCAGCTTAAGAACACTATTTCCGCTATGATCAAGCGGGAGATTGAAAAAGCCAAAGCAGAGGCTGCCAGGATAGAAAAAGCACGATTGGCAGAAATAGCCCGGTTAGCAGAAATTAAAAGAAAGAAGGACGCAGCTGAAGCTGCTGCTGCCGCCACGGCCAGAGCAAATGCAAAGCCGGCAGAAAAGAAAACAACAACGAAAACAGAAACAGCATCCACACCCGCACCTGCTCCGGCACCAGCACCGGAACCAATAACCACGTTTACTCCCGAGAGAAAATCAACAGGGAGTGTACTTGTAAGCAGCGATGCGGATATTGCCCTGAATGCAAGTTTTGAAAAAAACAAAGGATCTCTTCCGTGGCCGGTAAGTGGATTCGTTATCTACAATTATGGAAATAATCCATTACCAGGCGGAAAACTTGTGTATCATAATTCAGGTGTAACTATCGGGTCACAGGTGGGAGCCACCGTAAAAGCTGTTTTTGATGGAGAGGTAACGCTTGTCAGTTATATTGAAGATAAGCAGGCAGTTTATATAAAGCATGGAAAGTACTTTACGGTTTATAGTAACCTAGTTTCTGTAAGCGTCCAAAAAGGCAGTAAAGTAACGACGGGACAGGCCATCGGAAAAGCCGGCGTGGATGATGAAGGAGATGGTGGTGGAAGAGTTGATTTTATTTTAATGCAGGAAAGTGATTTTGTGAATCCACAGGTGTGGTTGAGGAAGTAGAAGATGATTGGGATTTTAGATTTGGGATTGAGGATTGAGGGTTGAGGATTGAGGATTGAACAATTCGACCATGCAGCAATTCAGCAATTAAATAACAGTAAAACATCTCCATAATTTATTCACCCATGTCATATATTTTCGAAATAAAAGGAGTAAAACCAGCCTGGGGAAATAATTGTTTTATAGCCCCGAATGCAACGCTTGCCGGCGACATTATTATGGGCGATGATTGCAGCATCTGGTTCAATGCAGTATTGCGTGGTGATGTAAATTTTATTCGCCTGGGCAATAAAGTGAATGTGCAGGATGGCGCTGTAATTCACTGTACTTATTTAAAAACCTCCACCGTTGTAGGAAATAATGTTAGCATCGGACACAATGCAATCGTACATGGTTGCGTTATAGAGGACGATGTGCTTGTAGGGATGGGAGCGATCATCATGGATAATGCGCACATAGGACGTAACAGTATTATTGCAGCAGGAGCAGTGGTTTTAGCAAACACGATTGTAGAGCCGGGAACAATTTATGCAGGTGTGCCGGCAAAAAAAGTGAAAGACATACCGGAAACCTTAATTAAAGGAGAAATAGAGCGGATTGCGAATAACTATCTGATGTATGCAAGCTGGTATGAAGTAAAAAAATAAAGTATGTACTCAACGGGCTCATTGATAAATTCCGTTAGGCAAAATTATAAAACAATGAAAAAGTTATTGATTATAGTGTTGAGTGGATATATGCTGGGAAGTTGTTCCCTATTCAGCAATCAAAAACTTGGTTGCAAAACAAACGGGAAAAATGTAGGAGCAGAAAGAGTTTTATCCGGTGATAAACAAACAATGAAGGCGTTAAAAAAAGCAAAGAAATTTAAAGACTAAACAGATACCCTCTCCCAAAACTAAAACGACCATTATGTGTTATCACCTAAAAACTCCATTTGGCGGCACTGAAGCCGTGATCGATGATAATTGCGGAATATCAAAATTTTATTCCATTGCAGGCACACTCAGCGATGAATTGAAAATAAAATTCATTAACCAGGTTGACGATGCGGATACTTTAAATTGGGATTTTAAATACAAAAGAAAACTTCTGACACTTACCTACAGTATATTTAATGGCGTTTCTATATTGTCGGCCGATTTACAAAATACGCCCAATGTAAATAAAGCAGTTGAAGATCTTGCGCAATTATTGGTGCAAAGAGCTTATTAATTATCAGTAATTGCAGGTTTCTTGTTCCTTTAATTTTACCACTCCTTCTCCTCAATCGTAGCTAAAATATTCAAATAGCTGATATACCTGTCTGCCGCTATCCTTCCCTCTTCCACAGCTACTTTTACAGCACAACCCGGCTCTTCGATATGCATGCAATTATTAAATTTGCATTCATTGATCAGTTCCTTCATCTCTCTAAAATAATGGGATAATTCATGCGGTTCAAAATCCATTAAGGCAAACTCCCTGATACCGGGAGTATCAATAATTTTGCCTCCTGATGGAAGGTCATGCATCTCAGCAAAGGTGGTTGTATGAACTCCTTTTCCGCTCCAATTGCTCACCTCTTTTGTCTTGATTGCTTTTTCCGGAAATATGGCATTGATGAAAGATGATTTACCCACACCTGAATGACCGCTTATCAACGTTGTTTTATCTTTTAGTAATTGGCGCACTTCTTCTATACCCGTTTTCTCACTTACACTCATCAGCATCACTTTGTACCCAATCCGTTCATACATCCGTTTTACTTCTTCAAACTTTTGCATTTCCTTTTCCTTGTATAAATCGCGTTTATTAAATACGAGGATAGAAGGCACATGATAGGCCTCGGAAGCAACCAAAAACCGGTCAATAAACCCTGTAGATGTGCGTGGACTTTTTAAGGTTGCCAAAAGAATACTTTGATCAAGGTTGGATGCTACAATATGATGCAGATGCTTATTATGGGGTGATTGCCTGGTAATGTAATTTGTCCTGGGGTAAATATTATGAATGATCACGGAACCTTCCGCGATATCTTCCTTATCTGCATCCACCCAATCTCCTACTGCTATCGGATTCGTTGAAGTAATTCCATCGATCTTAAACTTCCCTTTAATCCGTGCATTAAAGGATTCACCTGCCTCATTTTTAATGACATACCAGCTTCCGGTTGATTTATAAACTAAGGCTTTCATTGGACTGAATAATTAAAATATTGAAGTGGTTCCATTCCTACATTATTTGATTATTTACTGAATTATTTCCCATCTTGGCTTACTATCAGTCAGGCAAAAATAGGTATTTTCAGAAGGATGTGGAATTAAGGGGATGCATTTCAAAATGTCGCAACGACACTTTAATAAAAGAACAATAGATACGCAACCGGCGGGACACTGCTCCTGTTAGTGGGATGCCAACACGCGACATTTTAAAACACATTGTGATGTATTTCCGGGAGGGAATTTTATCTCTATTTAAATCTGCAAAATACGGCGGACAATATTCGACCCCATTGGGGTCGGAGTGAATGGCTTCAACATTTCCTATCAACATTTGACCCCGTCGGGGTCGGTAGAATCTTCTTTGACATTAAAAAAAGATTAATTTTTAGAGAAGAAATAAATAGTTGCAAAATATGGTTATTATCTTCAAAAAGAAGTTCCTGAAATTATGTTACAGAGTACCTCAAATATGAAAAATCTTTCCGGTAATTAATGGCT
>JBBSUB010000070.1:0-18042 GCA_038235345.1 Chitinophagales bacterium | reverse complement strand
TTTGTGTTTTATGAAGGTATTATTTTCGTTTTTGTTTTCAACTATTTCTTTTTCTTCTGGACTCACCTTTCAATTCCAGGCGATGACATCTTGCTGTCAATCTGTCAAGGATTGCATCGGCCAGACTGGGTTCCTCCAGATATTCATGCCATTTGGAAACGGGTAGTTGAGATGTAATAATGAGTGATTTTTTTTCATACCTGTCCTCCATGATTTGCAATAAGGCAAGCTTGGTATTTTTATTGAGAGTCTGAAGTCCAAAATCATCAATAATGATCAGGGATATTTTTTCAAGTTGGTTTAAAAATTTCAGGTAGCTTCCTTCCGTTTTAGACATTAATATAGCTTCTACTAGTCGGGTCAGATTAAAATAGCGTGTTTTGATTCCAAGCATACAAGCCTGGTATCCAAGCGAACATGCCAGCGTTGATTTTCCACAACCGGTCGAACCGGTGATAAGGATATTTTCTCCCCTTTCAATAAAGCTGCCTTCCAGGAGCGTACTCCATTGTCCCTTGGTCAGATTGCGATCTGTACTGCATTCAATACTTTCAGGGATGACATGATAACGTAGCTTTGCCGCATGTAACAAAGTGACCAGACGTGCATTGCTTCTGGATAATTTTTCTGCATCTACCAGATGAGCGATCAGTTCATGCCCCTCCAGTTGATGATTGATAGAAAGTTCCATCTGCGCCTGGTAAGACTGCAGCATACCGTTAAGCCTTAAATTCCGCATTTGTTCGATTGTTTGTGTGGTGTTCATGATGTTGATTTTATTTTATTTTATGATGAAAAAAAATGAATGACTTTATGTTTTATTTTGATTATCTGTGGTCAGATTATCCGCCTTTTTTTAAAGAGATGATTGGTAAATTTTTAAACTTTTGAATGTTTTTATTAAAACCAGTTGTTTAAAACAGGCAAGCCTATACGCTTTTATTGATAATGATCTGCTCCCCGGATGTTTTCATGCGCCGGTATCTTTTTGCTATCTAAATCAAATAAAAGAGGTTGCCTGTCCAGACCTTTAGATAGTATGCTGGTAATTAATTTTAAAGTAGGCCTGCTTACATTAGCCGCTCTCACACAAGCAGCTTCCAACCTTAGCTTGCTGTACTTGTTCTGGAGAAGGATCATCGCATTACAGGCTTTATAATTTTGCTCCGGATAAAAGCTGCTTTTAATAATGCGTTCAGCCGTCTGAAGTGTGTAAGGGCCAACCCATCCGGCCCTTTCTAAAAGTTTCTCAGTAGTCCATCCCTGCACTTCAACCATGTGTTGATGATTTTTGGGCATGTGTTCATTGATGCGGTTGAACTTTGGTTCTGTACTGCTTCTTACATGGAAGGCGATGCGTTCATAACGGTAATACACTTCAACGGTTCTTTGATTAAAGTACACGGTTACTTTATGGCCTACATGTTCGTACGGGACGGAATAATAATGCTTATTATCTGGTAGCTGAATAAAATAATTCCTCTGTACGGTAACCTCCTTACATTTTTTGAGAAGATAAGGTGTGGGAGGAAGATCCTTTAAAAGAGATTGCTCTTCACGCATAAATATATCCCTTCGACTCTCACCGCTTCCCTTGTAATTTTTGAGATTGAGGATATTTAAAAATCCCAGTATAAATCCATTAAGTTCTTCCAGGCTGCCGGCTACCTCTTTGCGCATTGGTGCGTAGATATTTGTATAAATGATTTCGACCATTCTCTCCACCATGGCCTTGTCAGTGGGATGAACCGGTCTGGTGGCACTAAAGGTAGTATGGTAGTGATCTGAAAGCTGGTAACAGATATCGGTAAAAACGGGCTGATAGAGGTCTGATTTGGTTACCGCCGTTTTTAAATTATCACAGAGTATGGTTTTAGTCAGGCCACCAATATACTTTATCATCGCATTAATGCAGATAACGAAGTCGTCTGTTTTTTGAGAATGCACAGCATAACAAAAACAAAAGCCACTATAAGGAAGTATACCAACAAATACTTGACACTTGATTACTTCTCCGGTTTGCTTGTTTGTATAGGATAGTTTCTTGCCGGCAAAATCTATCTGGGTAAATTCCGCAGGATTATATTGCCAGTGAAAGGCACAATCCTTGTTTTTAAAATACTTTTCCAGGAGCTTGCAATATTGGCTATACTTATACCCATCGGGATATAGATCTAAATATTCTATCCATAATATTTGCCTGTTGACGCCTGTTTTATGGAGTTCTTTTTTTGCATATTCAAAATGCTCCAATAGCTCCTTTTCACGCTTGCCACTAACCGGATTTGTATCATTATTGTAAACAATATCTGCTATTTCTTTGTCAGTAATTGGCTTCCCTTCATCTGTTTGCAGAGGAAGGGTTTCTATCCTACACAGATATTTTTTTACTGTTTTGCGGGAGAGGTTAACCCTGCGGACAATTTCCTTTATTGCCACACCATCCTGTCTTAATTGCTGTACTTGTTTTATCAGATTCATAACGATTGTTTTTTGTGCCATTATTCCTTATTTTATTTTTAAAAAGGAATAAAGGGAACACAAAAAACTCTGCTACTTAAAAGGTCGTTATCAAAGGGGGGTTACCATGCGTCGGAATGACAGGTTTTAATTTTTATCGAAGCAAGAGAAAAATAAAAAAACTTCTCCCGATAACAAAAAGAGTGGCTTTCTGCGAGTAAAAATATTAATCAGCCAAGTGGGGTTACCATGCTTCGGAATGAGGGGTTACCATAAATCGGAATGGGGGGTTACCATGGAGCGGTATATACAGCTAAATTTGAAAAGTTTAAAAAAGATTGGCTTGAAAGATTTGGTTTTTCTTTATACAAGGAGCTTTCAGAAGAAGACACTCATTGCTTAAAATCGATAAGATTACCTCTTTATGAAAACTATTTGGAGTTTGATAACTTAATTCTTAATCTGACCAAAGTCCTTATTGATTATCTTAACGAGAGGGAAATTATCAAAAGAATAAAGCTAGATAAAACTGATGTTCCAGGAATTACTAAACTTGAGATCTTACTTAAACATTCAACTCCATATCCAAAAAATGTAATTCCCTTTTTTAGAAACCTACAAAGTTTAAGATCAAGAGGAGCTGCACATCAAAAAGGTAAAGGATACAAAAAAATAATGGAGGAAATGAATTTGGAGGATAAATCACTTATTGAGGCTTTTGAAATAATTCTAGAGAAAACTATTTGTACATTAGACGAATTGACTGAAGTAATAAAAAGCAAATCTTCAAACATTTTTTAAATGAAAAGGTAGTATGAGCGTTAAATTTTAAAGTGTTTATTTAACCAATAAACCTTTATAACGACTTGATAGTAAACCATTTCGTACTCTGCCATTTCTGATGCATACCTTCCTAAAAATCTTAATAATAGATTTGGCACTAAAAGCATTCAGAGTTCCGATATCAAGAATAGTAAACAGGAGAATATCAGATTGATTAATGAAAATTGAAAAAGGATTAGTTTATATTTATAAGTTTTAATATTATGAATTCACTTGTTATTAATAGTCCTTTTTAAAAAAAATGCATAAATGAATGACATATACCATTACCCACCTGAGTTATTTGACTTGGTAGTTCAAACTATCCCTTTGCTAAACAGATCAAAGAAATCAGTATTAACGTTCTTTAATGGAGCAGGAGTAGAGTTGTCACTATTTCAGGATATATCTGAACAATTGACAATTAATCCCCAATCAATAAATAAGTTTGAAATGAGTAGAATTATACTCGAACGAATAAATCAAAATAGTGACAAATACCTAAGGCAAAGAAGAGAAATTTTAAAACGAATAACTGAATTTGAGGTATTTTCAAATTGTTGGGAAAATGACCAATTCAAAGCTAAAGGGCTTGTCTCGGAAATTCAAAAAGTAATAAACGTAAAAGATTCCTTTACTAGAATGAAACAAGAGCGGGACCATGAACAAAACAAAAGACAAGACGAACATAGAAAGAAAATAGCAGAAATTCAAAGAAGAAGAGAGAGAATAGATAAAATAAAAACTGAGTTATTCTCATTATTTACCGAACAAAACCCACAGAAGCGCGGAAGAGCGTTAGAAAGGGTTCTTAACGATTATTTTAAAGTTTATGAAATATTAGTAAAAGAAGATTTCAAAAGACTCGGGGAGACAGGAGAAGGTATAATCGAACAGCTAGATGGTATAGTTGAAATTGATAATAGGATATATTTAGTGGAAATGAAGTGGAAAAAGGATTCTATTGGAAGTGATGATATATTTTCACATTTAGGTAGAATTTATCATAGAGCAAACGCTCATGGCATTTTTATTTCTGCATCAGGATATTCTCCATCTGGAAAGACGGCTGCAAAAGAAGCCCTAGTGAAAAATGCTTTACTTATATTGTTTGACTTAGAAGAATTTGTTAAGGTCATTGACAATGAGATTAATTTCAAAACATATCTCAGAAACAAAGTTCAAGCAGCAATTATAGAAAAAGAACCATATAAGCGAATGGTGTAATCAAACTTTTATACTGCTTCAAAAAATTGTTCACTTATGGCTTTTGACTATTAAACCGATAAAAATCTATTTGTAGAATAACCCATTATAATAATGCACTATTTATTTACAGGCATTGAGATGCACCCCGATAAAGGGTTTGGAATAACTGCTGACGCATATTATGAAAGTGCGGAGCATTTAATGAACAATCATTTTGAATATTACGATACAACCCAACAAGCTGAAATGCCTCAAAATTTCCTTTTCAGACATTCTATTGAACTATATTTAAAATCTCTCATAATTATTTTCCATCGCAATCTTAAAATTAATTATGGCACTGTTGCTTTTGATAGTGATGAACCAGAAGTGTATTCAGAAGGTAAATGGCGAAAGTTATATAGTTGTCATTACATAGATAAACTTTATTACTATTGGCTGAATAGTTTGTTACTTCCAAATATTACCAAGCTCCAAGATATTGCCAGTAAAGGTGATTGGCAAGAATCGAAAAAAATAACTCAATTATTTTCAATAATCTGCAAATATGATCAAGACAGCTCATATTTCCGATATCCAATTACCAAAAACAGCTTGCATGACAATGAAAAATATACAATGCAAAAGGTTAAGTCTAATAATATTGAAGGGATTCTTCAAGAAATCAAAGAACAAGAGAAGGTAGATGACAAAACATCTCTTACATTATTGATATTGGACGACAATGACTATATTGTTGATGGCTTTAAGCATAGTAAAAACATTCTGTTAGATGTGAGAGATGCTTTAAAAAAAGTAGCATTTTATTTAAATTGTATACATGTGATGACAAGGAGTACATTATGCGGGGGAATGTAAAATTTTCTACCCTAAAACACCTCCTGTATCTGCCCATTCCTTCCGTTATATATTTATACATTCACCAACACTAAAACAACCCAATTCAAATCCAAATCTGCATAAACCAAAAGACTTATTTTTACCAGCCACAGGAAATACAGAACCAAGCTATAAAATCAATTTTGAACATACATTTTAATGATTAAAGAAAATCAAATAGAAGAAAACTTCGTTCAAAAATTAGAAGAACTGAAGTACACATACAGGAAGGATATAAAAGACCGCCATTCATTGGAACTGAATTTCCGGAAGAAATTTGAATCGTTGAATAAGGTGAATCTGACGGATGCAGAGTTTGCGCGCCTGCGGGATGAAATTATTAATCCGGATGTATTTGCTGCTTCAAAATTATTGCGGGAAAGAAATTATTTCCAGCGGGAAGATGGTACGCCTTTGCATTACACATTGGTGAATATAAAAGACTGGTGCAAGAATGATTTCGAGGTAATCAGTCAGTTGCGGATCAACACGGAAAACAGCAATCACCGCTATGATATTATTTTGTTGATTAACGGTTTACCGGTGGTGCAGATTGAATTGAAAAAACTGGAGATCTCCCCGCGAAAAGCGATACAGCAAATCGTGGATTATAAAAATGACGCGGGAAATGGATATACCAATTCCTTGCTGTGTTTTATGCAATTGTTTATTGTAAGCAACCGGTCGAACACGATTTACTTTGCGAATAATAAAAACCAGCATTTCAGTTTTAATGCTGATGAACAGTTTTTACCGGTTTACCAATTGGCGGATGAGAAGAATAAGAAAATCACCCACCTGGATGCCTTTGCTGAAAAATTTCTGTCCAAATGTACGCTGGGCGAAATGATCAGTAAGTATATGGTGCTTTTGGAGAGTGAACAGAAACTGCTGGTGATGCGTCCCTACCAGATTTACGCGGTGAAAGCCATCGTGGATTGCATTCATCAAAACAGGGGCAACGGGTATATCTGGCACACCACCGGAAGCGGTAAAACCCTGACTTCTTTTAAAGCCTCTACCCTACTGAAAGCAAATCCGGATATAGAAAAATGTCTTTTTGTGGTGGACAGGAAAGATCTGGATAGGCAAACACGGGAAGAATTTAATAAATTTAAGGAAGGAAGTGTGGAGCAAAATACGAATACTGAAACGCTGGTTAATCGCATGTTATCGGCCGATTATGCCAATAAAGTAATTGTAACCACCATCCAAAAACTGGGATTGGCTTTAGACGCCACCAATAAGAAAAACTACAAGGAAAGATTAGAGCCATTGAGCAAGAAGCGCATGGTTTTCATTTTTGATGAATGTCACCGTTCTCAGTTTGGAGAAAACCATAAAGCGATTAAAGAGTTCTTTCCGAATGCACAGCTTTTTGGTTTTACGGGCACGCCTATTTTTGATGAAAATGCCAGCTACAATATCTATGAAGGAGAACAAGCTTCTTACCAAACCACGGAATCCATTTTTGAAAAGCAATTGCACGCCTATACAATTACGCATGCAATAGACGATAAAAATGTACTTCGGTTTCATATCGATTATTATAAAGGAAAGGGCAATTCTACTCCGAAACCAGGGGATTCAATCACGCAGCAGGCGGTTGTAGATGCCATTTTGGATAAACACAATGCAGCCACCAATTCAAAACGTTTCAATGCTATTCTGGCCACGGCTTCTATCAATAACGCGATAGAATATTACCGGTTATTTAAAGAAACCCAAAAGCAACGAAAAGAGGCAAGCGACGATTTTATACCGTTGAATATTGCCTGCGTCTTCTCTCCGCCAGCGCAACTATTGGCAAAAGAAGGCGATCAGCAAAGTCAGAAAAATGCAGCGGATATCAAACAGGTGCAGGAGGATTTGCAGCAGGAAAAAATAGACAACCAAACAGATCCGGAGGAAAAGAAAAAAGCCCTGATCGGAATTATTAAAGATTACAACGTGCAGTATGGCACCAATCATACGATCAATGAATTTGACGGATATTACCAGGATGTACAAACCCGCATAAAAGACCAGAAGTACAGTAATAAAGACTATCCCCATAAAAACAAGATTGATATTACCATCGTGGTGGATATGCTGCTCACCGGGTTTGATTCCAAATACCTCAATACATTGTATGTAGATAAAAACCTGAAATACCACGGACTGATCCAGGCATTTTCGCGCACAAACCGTGTGCTGAATGATACCAAACCTGCCGGAAATATTCTTGTTTTTCGCGAACAACAGGAAGCCGTGAACCAGGCCATAGCCCTATTTTCAGGAGAAGACAGCGAACGGGCAAGAGAAATCTGGTTGGTGGATCCTGCGCCGACGGTGATTGAAAATTATAAAAAAGCAGTGGAAGCACTGGGTGTTTTTATGGAGGGCAACAATTTGTTGAACGAACCACAGGAAGTGTATAATCTTCGGGGGGATGCCGCAAGAATCGCCTTTGTGAAAAACTTTAAGGAAGTACAGCGATTAAAAACCCAATTGGACCAATATACCGATTTAGACAAGGAGCAACAGGCCCACATTGAAGCGATTATCCCTGAAGAAACTTTGCGTGAGTTCCGGAGTTCGTATCTGGAAACGGCCAAACAGCTAAAGAAAATACAGCAAAAAGAAGGCGAAAGCGCCAGCTCTGCCATGCAGGAGTTGGATTTTGAATTTGTGCTTTTTGCCTCTGCGGTCATTGATTACGATTATATCATGGACCTTATAGCTGAAAGCACTCAAAGGAAACCGGCAAAAGAAAAGATGTCCAAAGAGCAGGTGATCCGCCTACTCACCTCCAATGCCAACCTGATGGATGAACAGGAGGATTTAACCGAATACATCAATAGCCTGGATTGGAACAGTGGCCAGGATGCAAATAGCCTGCGCACGGGCTATGAAAGCTTTAAGATGGTGAAGAACGCTAAAATAATTGCCTCCATTGCCCATACGCATGGATTACAAACGGCGGACCTGGAAACGTTTATAGAGGACATCATAAGCCGGATGATCTTTGACGGCGAAAAGCTCACCGATCTTTTAGAACAGTTGGAATTAGGTTGGAAAGAACGCCGGGTAAAAGAACTGGCTCTGATGGAAGACTTAGTACCACAATTAAAAAAGTTAGCCGAAGGACAAGAAATATCCGGATTAGCGGCTTATGAATAATTTATCTGAAGGATGGTCTATATGAATTAAAGATTACGATGATGAAAGAGAATAAAAAAAAGGAAAATCAAAGCGACCGTAGGAATATTGTACCTGAATTGCGTTTTCCGGAATTTGAAAATGATGGAGGATGGGAAGAAAAAGAATTGGGAGAAATTTCGGAAATAGTTCGTGGAGGTTCACCAAGACCTATTCAAGATTATATAACAAACGATATTGAAGGATTGAATTGGTTAAAGATTGCCGATGTTCCATCTGATTCTAAGTATATAACCAAAACAAAAGAAAAGGTTATTATAGAAGCTTTAGGTAGTACAAGAGAAGTCAATCCTGGTGATTTGATTCTGTCAAACTCTATGAGTTATGGGAGACCTTACATTTTGAAAACTACGACTTGCATTCACGATGGTTGGATTGCGATTAGAAAAATCTCAAAAATAACTTTTGAAGATTATTTATATTATTTCATTTCCTCCGAATTTAGCCAAAGCTATTTCCAAGTTAATGCAGCTGGTGCTGCCGTAAAAAATCTGAATGCAGAAATTATAAAACTCCTTCCAATCTATTTGTCCAAAGATAAAGCTGAACAACAAAAAATCGCTTCTTGTCTTTCCTCATTAGATGAAGTCATTACTGCCCACGGTCAAAAATTAAAAGTCCTAAAAGATCATAAAAAAGGCTTGATGCAAAACCTTTTTCCACAAGAAGGTATAACATTTCCGAAATTCCGTTTTCCGGAGTTTGAGAAGGATAGGGATTGGGAGGAGATAGAATTGGGGGAGCTGGCTATTAAAGTAGGCAGTGGAGTCACTCCATCAGGTGGAGATGCTAATTATAAAAAGAGTGGTAGACCCTTTGTCAGAAGTCAAAATGTTGGCTGGGGTATTTTTCTCATAAATGATATTGCGTTTATTGATGAAGAAACACATCAAAATTCTATTAATACTGAAATTGAATTGGATGATGTCTTATTGAATATTACAGGAGCATCCATTGGTAGAAGCGTAGTCGCAAACCATGAAGTTTGTGGCGGAAATGTGAATCAACACGTTTGCATTCTTAGAACCAAAAGAGATCACCTTGATCCATTTTTCCTTTGCCAATATTTGATTTCAAACTTAGGGCAAAAACAAATTGATAGCTTTCAAGCTGGTGGAAATCGTCAAGGACTGAATTTTGCACAAATTCGCTCTTTTTTAATTCCTTTACCTAAAAACTTAAAAGAACAACAAAAAATCGCTTCTTGTCTTTCTTCATTAGATGATTTAATCACCGCACAAACTCAAAAAATAGAACAACTCAAAACTCATAAAAAGGGCTTAATGCAGGGCTTATTTCCTGTTGTCTGATAAGTTATATAAGAGGAATCACACAAATCACAAGAATCAAAAAAAATATAGTCCAGACGAAATGACACAAAAAGAACAACAACAATTAGGTAATACCCTTTGGAATATAGCAGATGACTTAAGAGGTGCAATGAATCCGGACGATTTCCGTGATTATATGCTTTCGTTTCTCTTCCTCCGGTATTTATCCTCTAACTATGAGGAGTCCGCAAAAAAGGAATTAGGAAAGGATTATCCGGAAATCACTCTAAATAATAAAGCAGATTTAAAAGTTTCATCGCCACTTGAAACCTGGTATGCTGAAAATCCGGAAGACACAGAAGACTTTGAAAAGCAAATGCGCAGAAAAGTGCATTATGTGATCAAACCAAAACATCTCTGGAGTAATATCACAGAGCTTGCCCGTACACAGGACGATACCTTATTAAAAACTCTGGAAGATGGCTTTCGATACATCGAAAATGAATCATTTGAAAGTGCTTTCCAGGGCTTGTTTTCGGAGATTAATCTGAATTCAGAAAAACTGGGCAGAACGGCTACAGAAAGGAATAAAAAGCTCTGTACCATTATCCAGAAAATCACGGATGGTATTGCCGGTTTTTCCACAGATTCCGATATCCTTGGAGATGCGTATGAGTATTTGATCGGACAGTTCGCAGCAGGTTCAGGTAAAAAGGCCGGTGAGTTTTATACACCACAACAAATTTCAACCATTCTTTCAGAGATCGTCACCTTAGACAGCCAGGAACCGAAATCCGGCAAAAAGAAGAAACTGGATAAGGTGCTGGATTTCGCCTGTGGTTCCGGATCATTATTGCTCAATGTCCGCAAGCGATTAATGGAACATGGTGGAAGTATCAGCAAAATTTATGGCCAGGAGAAAAACATCACTACCTATAATCTTGCCCGGATGAATATGCTCTTGCACGGCATGAAAGACACCGAATTTGAGATCTATCACGGCGATACCCTACTCAATCAATGGGATATGCTTAATGAAATGAATCCTGCTAAAAAGATGGAGTTTGATGCCATTGTAGCCAATCCTCCCTTTAGTCTGCGCTGGGAACCCAACGATACCATGGCAGAAGATTTCCGTTTTAAAAGCTACGGCCTTGCGCCAAAATCAGCAGCCGACTTTGCTTTCTTATTGCATGGGTTTCATTTCCTGGGAAAAGAAGGCACTATGGCCATCATATTGCCGCACGGTGTATTATTCCGTGGCGGCACAGAAGAAAGAATCCGGACCAAATTATTAAAAGACAATAATATTGATACGGTCATCGGTCTGCCTTCCAATCTCTTCTTTTCCACAGGCATTCCCGTTTGCATATTGGTTTTGAAAAAATGCAAAAAAGAAGATGATGTTTTATTTATCAATGCCAGCGAACATTTTGCCAAAGGCAAAAGACAAAACACCCTGCGCGAAGGCGAAAACGGAGAGCCAAACGATATCCGGAAAATAGTAGAAACCTATCAATACAGAAATGATATAGAACGCTATTCCCGTAGAGTTTCCATGGAGGAAATTGAAAAGAACGGCTACAATCTGAATATATCCCGTTATGTGAGTACAGCCATTGATGAAGTGCAAATTGATCTACAGGAAGTCAATTCAAAATTGATGGACATCAATAAAGAGATCAAAGCATCTACGGAGAAACACAATGAGTTTTTGAGGGAATTGGGGTTGAGGGAGATTTAGTAAGATTAACAAAAAAAAATGCTTCACAGTATTATGAAAGTGATGGTCAGAAAAGTTTATTAGAGCAAGAATTATTAAAATATTAATTTAGGCTCATCAGCAGTGGTTTAGACGTACGAATTCCTTTTCGACTTTTGTTGGTAATTTGAACTTTAATATTTTTTATTAGGTACCGATTACTATCGTTATTGGGGCTGGGATGGTAAAGAGCAATGATTACCCAGCACAGCAGCAAAACTCTAGGGAAAGTTTCAATTTTTAAATAACATCGAAATTAGATATTTATGAGTAGACCTTTTATTGAAAACTTAAGAACCTGGCCTAGGAATTTGAGCACTAGTCAGGGTGGTGGACTATCGACTTCGTTAAATGGGGGTATGTCAACTTCATTGAATGGCGGAGCATCAACTTCTCTGTATGGTGGATTGTCGACTTCGCTATATGGAGGCATGTCAACTTCACTCTATGGAGGACTTTCGACCTCACTCTATGGTGGATTATCATCCTCACTCTATGGTGGACTTTCGACCTCACTACATGGTGGATTATCGACTTCTTTAGGGGGTGGATTATCGTCTTCATTAGGAGGAGGAATGTCAACTTCATCATCAAATGTTTATAAAAGCAATATTCCACCTTGGCCTTACTTTGTTAGAATTTTGGAAGAAAAAGGATATGATAGAGCAGTAGAAATGATCAGAAATTATTTACCGGATTTTTTATGGCCTGAAAATTATTTTAGACATTAAAATTTAAAAACGGAGAGGCCAAACTAAAGAAAAATAAACGTATCACTTACATTGTTCTCCTATACTGACTGTAGTATTTATTTTCAACTTTTGTTCGTAATTTGAACTTTAATAATTTAATGGGGCTTTAAGTCAGGCTGAACTATCAATCAATATCAGCACAGCAGTAAGGCCCTGGACATAAGCTAAAATCTCTATGGCGTTTTCAGAATCGATAAAGAATAAAGCATTTCAAAATTCAGCTTTTCGATGTTGTATATGTCATGACCTGGCTGTAGATGTTCATCATATAAAACCGCAACACAAAAGAGGTGTAGATACTCTTGACAATTCAGCTCCTTTATGTGCAACTTGTCACGATCTTTTTGGTGACAATCCTTCGAAGGAAAAGAAGATTAGACAAATGCGAGACTATTGGTGGAATATTGTAAAGGCACGAAATGAATTCATCGTTAAGACTGGAAAGTTTGATAAAAATAGCTATGTTGAAATAGATCCCAACTCTAGACACCTTTTAAAGAATAAAGGCAATGTTTTTTATCACATGATTATGCCTGTAGATACTTTTGAAGTTGCAGCCAGAGCAATTTTTTCAAGTGTAATTTCAATGCAGAAAAACTATCCCAATCAAGAACGATATATCTATATTGATATTGAAGGCCATAAAAATAAAAAGGGCGGCTTTGACCATGACATGTTTGAGTTACAATCTTATTTTAATTTAACTGTTGTGTTGCCATATGTTACAAGAATTTATTCACCATTAGTTTCTGTTCAAAATAAGTATCCACAGGTCAATCACATACCAGATGAAATAGAAATTTCTAATCATGAAGAAGCAAAAATTCTAACTAATGATATACTGAAGTTTAAAAAATAACTTTATTCAACATGATGCGAATTGTTTGAAACATCTAAAAAAGGGGAATCTAGGATGGTTGGATTAGTATTTAAAATCACCGGAATATACAGTTAGTATGATCTGGATTAACCACTCGTATCATTTCCTGATTTAAAAGCTACGATTTATTTTGTAGCCCCTAAATAAAAACCGACAGGAATGACTTTAATGAATCAAGACCAGAATGTTTCTTTTGCCGCCACTATGTTTTTTTTACATAATCATGAAAAAGTAAATCGGCTCAATAGTATCCGGCTACAATTGGGAATAGGCCTGCTATCAGTAAGAGTGCAGGTATCTGAGAGAGGCAGTGTAAATTAAAGAACCATATTTTTCTACCATTTTTTCAAAACTCTTTGTGAAATTCAGAACTTTGTGCTAATGAAATTTCCAATATATATTTAAAGTGATTATAACCTAATATTTTTCGATTTTCATTTGCTGTTGCAATTACCTCTTCACAAATCACTTTAATTGGGAGTCTGTTTTTTCTTATATTAATAGAATTAATTAATTCCGAAACATATTTTATAGATATCGTCTTCATTCTTTTGAGTAGATAAAGAGAATCATAATGATTCTTTATGATAGCAAATAGATCTTTATCAATATTATTTATATTTTCAACTTTGAAAATATACTCAAGTTCATTGTTGAGATCCCGTTTGATGTCTACAAATAAATATTGCTCCATCGGTAAATTATCCAGATAAAGGTTTAAAAATTTACGTTTGCCATTTTGTAAGAGGCCTTTGCTTTTATAGCCATTGCATTCACTACAACACGGGAAAAGATTTATGGGATTAACAGCATATTCCGGGAATTGAGTTTTGCCTAAAATGTGATCCATTGTATTTACCGAATTTATTGTACAATTCTGGCAGGTATTACTAATTACATTTACTTGTAACTCATCTATTTTCTTTTTTAAATCCTTTATTACTTTCTTTTTAAATTCATAGAGGCATATTAGGTCCACACTGTTTTTTTTACAAATCAGGTTTGGAGTTATTAATTCCAATTGATTTTTATCAAAATGTTCCTTGTATGTTTTATAACATTTCAAAACTTCAGGGGAGATGCCTTCCAACCTACTTCTTAAAACTGCGTCTTCCTTCCTTGATACTGCTGTAGTAAACATATTATGATGATCAACATCAGCATAAGATTTAAGATTAAGCATTCTTTTCTGATATTAAACTTTTTAAATAGAGCCTCGTGTTCAGATTTACAGGTAGATTTTCATATTGAAAAATGGCAATTATTTCACCGAAAAATTTCCCTTCATTTACCAGATCCTTCATTAATTCAAGATGATGCTTATTAATGTCCCGATTATTAAAAATGTCTTCAGTTATAACAGTTAAGTTTTCACCAAAAGAATCCTTGCTCATTTTTTTTGCCAGTAATTCATTGTCCTTTCTTTCTAATATTATTATATCCCTTGCATGAATTTCCTGTATCACCAAAGGAGAATGAGTAGCCAGAATACAAAAAGATTTAAAACGGTTAACTAAATCAAAAAGAGTATTCATTAAACTACTAATTGCATTTGGATGCAGATGTGTCTCCGGTTCATCATATAAAATTAGGGAGTCAAATCTTATTTCACTTATAATTTTAGTCAGGATAAACAAAATAATGCTTTCTCCTGAACTGAATTGTCGTCGAATTCTGATGAATTCTTTTTCACTAAAAGATATGATTGTAATCGGTTGAAAGTCTGTATTCTTAATGAAAATCTGGTCCAATTGCTCTTCAGGCAGAAAATTAAGAAGCATTTTGTACCAATCATTGATTAGCTCCCTTTCAATAATCCTTCTTGAAGCATTTAAAAATGCCTCTGTTTGTTCAACTTCTGTAAGTGTGCTTCCGTCTTTCTTTTTCAATCCACAATAAATATAGCTAAATCCTGCATTTTGCTCAGGTATTTCAAAACGATCAAAGACGCTATAAGAAACAGTAAAATACTTACTAAATAGTGGTTTGCCTGGTGATATATATTCAGGATTTTGCAACGCTAATTCCTTTGCAAGAGTCGAAAGAATACTTGTCTTTCCTGCACCGTTTTTCCCAATCATTGCAAATAATCGATGTTGTAATCTTTGTTCATATTCAAAATCAAAATGAATGACAATTCTTTTATCCGAATATGGAGGCTTATAGTTATAGCTAAATTTAAAATATTGGTTGAGTCCACCCTGTAGTTCAAACCTTATTGTTCTAACCAGTTTTTCTGCATCATTATTTCTCGATAGTGATTTAATATAGGCATCCTCTTTTTCAAACTCTTCAAGAATCTTTGGAAATAATGCAACGTCTCGTAATGCAAGTAAAATACTTTGATAATTGATTGGTTGTGACTCTTTTAAATTCCTGTAAAATTCTACAGATTGCCCTAATGAACAAAATTCTTTCGAAAGTTCAGTGAATTTTGTGGGCAATTCCTCCCAAGTCTTTTTTTCTCCGCGTTTCATTATTTTTAATCTTCCTACCCAACTAGACTTGCCTTTTTCAATGTGATAAATCAGATTAACTTGGGTAATAAAATTATAGTCATTCCATTTGTCATAAGTTATTGAAAAGCAAGGGAAATGATCATTGTCATTACTGCCTAAAAAAAATGGGATTAGATTTGGAGCTATATCTTTTGGCAAATCCTGAAATTGTTCCTTTGATCTTAATTTGTAAACAGGTAGTTGTTCAAAATAATCTGATAGAATTAATTTTTCATCACTGTTTTCCAACTCGGAATTTATAAGTGAAACGTAGAAAAGAATTTCGTCTTCAGAATTTCGAATTTCAGGACTAACGATAGTTTCCAAAAAAACTGAAAAATATTTATCATCTCCATCAATTAAATTTAACTGTTCTTCATAAAGTTGTTCATCAGACCAATCCTGGTTATTTATACAATGCTGAAAAATACTATCATATTGACTGGAATACCTGTTATCGTCTTTAGAAGGCATTTCTCTGATTGGCCATATTTTACTTAAAAAAGCAAGTAAACCGTCGTATGAAGAATATTTCCCTAAATATTCTTTTCGCTTAAGTAATAAATTTAATACTTTTCGCTTGGTGGTACTATTTATCAATTATAATTTTTAAAAGTGAGGTTCAATATTTATCAATTTCCGGGAAATAATTTGCTGCAAAAAAAAACTGCAAAAAATAAAAAAGCTACAAAAAGCATTCTTTTTTCTGGCTAGGATTTTTTGATTGTAAATTTCTTAATATCCAAAAATACTTTTTCTATTTCTTGAATGAAATCTATTATTACGGATGTATATTTCCGTTCCTGATTATATTTTTCTTTTGTTATTGATTTTGGTGTTATCCATGCGTTGTTCTGCAGATCAACATAGAAACCATTATTTTTATCATTGTTTGCTTTGTCTGCCCAGGCTGCTATTTTTTTATAAGTAACTTTTCTCTCTTCATATTTTTTTACCCAATCTTGTATTTCATACCATGTTGAGAAATCTTCCTGTATTTTTTGTTTTATACTTTCTGGCATGGTTTCTATCATCGCCAGAAACTGGTCAAAAATTTGGAAGTCGGTTTTTAAGCGTTTCAGTTGAAGTTCTTGTGCTGCACCTAAACCTTTTAAATGGTAGTGCTTTATCTTATGAGTTCTAAAAATCTCTTTAAAGTCATTTATTTCTGTCTCCGGATTATAATGCTTAATTAAAATAAAGTTTGCTTTTACTGCTTCCTCGGCTGCCAAAATATTAAGTGAGCAGGCAATTCCAAATTCATTTTCTAAGGCAGCCATATCTGCTATCTTTTGTAAACTGATAGAATTGTCCAAAGAGAGTTTGAAGCCTTCATAATAGAAGTTAGGCTTAGTTTTCAAATGTAAAATATTTGCTATGAAATATTGTTCTCATTTCATAAGTTTTTTGATTTAATAGCAACATTAGATACCTGTACTTTCTTGATATCTTTGCACTTCATCATCTCCTGATTAAAAATAACGATGTTGTTGCCTGTGTTGTGTAGGGAACTCCTGAATTTTATTCCCTGAACGTTTGTAAATATCTTGATAAATTCACAAATAAATTGAGTAGGTATATAATCTAATTCAGAATCATATCTTCTCATAGGTTTGGACAAATCCACACTAATTAGTTGTTTTAATAAAGTTGATTTTATTTTTTTATTCACCCCATTCGGGTGGTATAATGTAGGGATTTCTGTAAAATCCGAAATGATTATATCCTTATCCATATCTGGTTTAATAATAAATTCTGCTACAGAAACCTCATCAAGGTAAGAGGCCCTGATTTCATATAGAATTGTTTCCTCGTTATCACTCAAATATAAATACGGGATTCCCATTGGATTTGCTCTCCCTGCTGAAGAGATTTCTTTTGGGGGGCAGTACATTTCCTCATGCCTATAAATAGTTTCATTAGGGTTGTGGTGAAGGCGTGCTCTGAAAAACACATCTTCCTTATTGATTAATACTTTACTCTCAAAAAAACCATCCCATCCTAAATCCTCGGTTAAATATTCGATATTTGTAAAGTACCTTTTATCCCATTTCAGCTGCTCTTTTAGTTTGAACCAATAATGTATATTTTCAAGTATTTCGTCATTGAAATCAACTGGAGTATCTGAATTCACAACGGAAGATTCAAGCTTGGAAAGAGTAAGGTCTAACCTGTTGTGCGGTTAAGCGGCAAGTGCATGTTTTAAATGATTGATTGGTTTGTTATTTTTATAATTCATTGATTGTAATACAGTTACTGCAGCAATTTTGGTTATAAGCCTTGTTTTTAATCCCTGTAAAGATTTCGC
>JBBSUB010000069.1:0-18179 GCA_038235345.1 Chitinophagales bacterium | reverse complement strand
CTGACATTCAGTTAAACAGTTAGGTATTTGGTTATTAAATAAAACAAAACAATCTTATAATAAAAGTATTCTTTTCTAAACATTAAAAAAAATTATTTAAGTATATCTAATCATTTATTATTCCGGCATTTTCTTATCGTAAAATTACTTTTTACAAAAGAGTAAAAACCACCTTGAATTATAACCCGTCCACCTGGTCCATAATTCCGTTTTTACTTTTCAAATAAACTTTATAATATTCTACTGCCAATGTAAATCTATTTTGCTAAAATACCTATAAGAAAGAAATCTACTTCTTATAAAAAGTACCTTAAAAAAGATTCAGCTTCGTTACAGTAAGTGTTGGTTGTGAATTAAAGGCGTTTTATTTCTCAAAAAGAATGGAAAATAAAACCAAATAGTTTACTCTCTCTTTCAAAAACCTTCTTTTTTTACAAAATCTCAAGAATTTAATCTCCCCAACTGCATAGTAATTTTACTATTCCTTCTTCGTATTTATACCCAATTCAGCATAGGTATTTTACGCAGCCGATGCACGCAATCCTTTATCTGGCAAGGATTTAGAACCTTCTCAAGGTTCCTTAAGTGTCTTTACCCGTTTGGTAACCTATAAAAATATCGTGAAGTTAGTGGTCGAAATCATTGCACCTTTCATTTAAACCATAAAAACTACACACACATGAATCAAGAATTAACAAAAACAAGAAGCCTTTCTGAAATTGGAGAAGACATCGGATTGGAAGAGGGAACTCAATTAGTAAATGCATTCAGAGAAGCAAACCCTGATGCTGTTCCCGGTTATTTTATTGGTCGTAACATCCTGGACCAAATTTTAAACCAGCCAGGCTGCGAAGGTATCAGATACCGCAAATGCCTTTACGAAGGACAGGAGCATTTAGTATATACCGGCGTAGATGCTGAAGGCAAGGACATTTTAGAATATTCTGCTGTTGCTCCAACCGGCGACATCGTTACTGAGAAAGGTATTGTTGCTGATAGAGTTATTTGGGATTGGGATGTAATTAATAAACCTTCAAGGCCAACTCCACCAACAAGAAAATAATTTTTTCAATCGAATCTTACAAGAGTCCACAATTTTAATCGGATTAAGTAGTTATATTTGAAATCAAAATGTAACTGCTGTTTTGAAACTATTTCTTTATATTGTAACATTAATTCCTTTATTACCCTTATTGTTTTTTCTTCTCTTTAAAAGAAAGAGTGAGGAAAAAGCAGTATGGGTAATTTTTTTTTATATTTTATACTGCGCAATTAATGAATTTATCAGTTTTTACCTCCAATCTATAAATTCATACTCCATACTTTATTTATTTTCAATTTTCACAATCGTTGAATTAACATTCATTAGTTTCTATTTTTATCTCTTAATTAAGGATAAACTGTTAACAAGAAAAGCAATTATTTTTTCATGGATTGGATTTATAATTTATGGAATTGCGAATATTATCTATTCTAAAGAAATGGAGGCCTGGGATTCAATTCCTATGGGTATTGAATCTCTGATAATTTTAATCCTTAGTTCCTACTACCTTTTTATTAAAATAAAACGAACAAATAATCTCTCTTTTTATACAAATTTCCATTTTTGGGTAGCCGTAACCTTTCTATTGTATTTTTCAGGAACCTTCTTTCTGAATATCATGGCAGAATCCATGCGAAGAAATCCCGAATACCAAATGCTGTATTTCGGAATAAATATTGGTTTCAATATTTTGAAGAATGTACTGCTTGCCGTAGCGATGACTATGAAGCTAAAAATAATTAAAAGTCCTTTGCCCGATCTGGATGATGATTTGTTCTTCAAAAATGCCCAATAATCAATAATGTTTACCTTACAAATAAACGAAAACCTGAGTTTCACGACAGTATTGATACTGGGCACGTTGGGCATGCTTATAATGGCTATTACTGTTATTTCTGTCCTGGTTTTTCATCAAAGGAAAGTAATCCGCTTTAATCAGCAAATTCAAAAAATGGAGGAGGAAAAGCAGCAGATGCTTTTAAAAGCATCCATTCGTTCGCAGGAAGATGAACGTCAACGGATTGCTGCAGATTTACATGATGATGCCGGTCCATTGCTGGCTACAGCCCGGCTTTATTTAAATGAAAATTTAATCCACCAGGAACCGGCTGTTCAATTACAATCTATATTTAGTGCAAAGCAAATCATTGACGACAGTATTCAGTTAATCCGAAATATCTCTCATAGTTTATTGCCGCCTACTTTGAAAAATTTTGGATTAGAAGCAGCTCTGAAAGATTTGTTTGAAAAGATAAATGGTTCAGGCGTTATCAATGCAAGCGCCCGATTCCACGACAACAGGGAAAGATTAAATAATGAACAGGAATTACTCATATTCAGAGTCGTTCAGGAATTAGTTACTAATATCATTAAACATAGCAACGGAGGTTTTATTCATTTAACTCAGAATGTGCAGGGAAACATTGTATACTTTCGCATTCATCATGATGGCAAAGGAATTCTTCAACCACAATTCGAGAAGCTGGAACACGATTCCCATGGTTTGGGCCTGAAAAACATCCAAAGCCGCGTGAAAGTTTTAAAAGGAAAAATATTATTTGAAATTGACAGTTCGGAAACGTACTACAAAGTAACCATTGAAGTACCTCGTGAAGCGTAAAAATAATTAAATATTTAAAAGACATTAACCTTTGTTATTTTTGGACTAATATTGTGAAATGACCCCCGAAATTATAACAGTCGCTATAGCGGATGACCATAAAATATTTAGGAAAGGAGTGATTCTTTCACTAAAGCAATACAACAATATTCAATTTATCCAGGAGGCGGAAAATGGGGAGGAACTCATAAAGTTAGTTGAAAAAGTGCAACCGGATATTGTTCTGATGGATTTGAAAATGCCTGTAAAAGACGGCATTGAAACAACAAAATACCTCAATAAACATTTCCCTTCTATACGGATTTTAATTCTAACTATGTTTGAGGATGAACGCTTTGTAGGTCATCTTATGGATAGCGGCGCAAATGGCTATCTTTTAAAAAGTACGGATGCTTCTGAAATTCGCCAGGGAATAATGGATGTAATGAAAACAGGTTTTTACCTTAATAATTTTGTAAACAGGGTACTGATCAAAAAGAATTATGCAAAGCAAAAATTTAATCCGAATTTAAGTAGCGAAATAGTCGTAAGCGACCGGGAAAAAGAAGTTCTTTCTCTTGTTTGCATGGAATTTACCGCCCAGGAAATAGCGGCTCAAATGGATATTAGTCCGCGCACTGTGGAAGCTATTAAAGACCGGTTAATGGAGCGTTTTGGGGTTAAGAATTCTGTGGGCCTGGTATTTTTTGCAATGAAGAATTCATTGATTGATTAGTTAGGATTTGGGATTTACAATTTACAATTTACAATTTACGATTTGGGATTTGGGATTTGGGATTTTGAATTCGTGAAATTAGTGCCTAAAATTCGTGTTTAAACTTAAAATTGCATTTCAGGAATATCTCCTTCTATTACCAGTTTTCCTTTTGTTTTTGACTTAATTTCCTCCACACTTACGCCGGGAGCACGTTCTAATAGATGAAAAGCGCCATCTCTTACTTCCAGAACCGCCAGGTCAGTTACAATTTTCTTTACGCAATTTATCCCTGTTAGGGGCAATACACATTCGGGTAATAATTTTGACTCCCCTTCCCTGTTTGTATGCATCATGGCCACAATAATATTTTTGGCGCTCGCTACCAGGTCCATCGCTCCGCCCATCCCTTTCACCATCTTTCCGGGAATTTTCCAACTGGCAATATCTCCATTCTCACTTACTTCCATGGCACCTAATACCGTAAGGTCAACCTTACCTGCCCTAATCATTCCAAAGCTCATAGCACTATCGAAAAATGCCGAACCAGGCAAGGTAGTAATAGTTTGCTTTCCTGCATTGATCAAATCAGCATCTTCTTCGCCTTCCAAAGGAAATGGTCCCATTCCAAGTAAACCATTTTCTGACTGCAATGTTACGTTTACTCCTTCCGGAATAAAATTCGCCACCAATGTTGGAATACCAATTCCAAGATTTACATAATAACCATCCTTTAATTCTTTGGAAATTTGTTGAGCTATCTGATTTTTATCTAACATAATGATGAACCATTTTTTATGATACTTTACTTCATTTAATTGGGCTATGAGCAGTGATTTATCAGCTTTGAGCTATGAGCAAACTATAAACTCTGAACTCCTAACTCCGAACTACAAACTATAAACTTCAAACTATAAACTATAAACTTCAAACTAGGACTTCCTAACTGTCCTCTGTTCTATCCGTTTCTCAAAATTATCTCCCTTGAAAATGCGGTGAACGTATATTCCGGGAGTATGTATCATATTCGGATCCAACTCACCGGGCTCTACCAGTTCTTCGACTTCCGCAACAGTTATTTTCCCGGCCATTGCCATCAATGGATTAAAATTACGGGCAGTTTCTTTAAAAATTAAATTACCATATTTATCTCCTTTCCAGGCTTTTACTAAAGCAAAATCAGAATCGAAAGCATATTCCAACAGATATTCTTTCCCATTAAATGCACGTACTTCCTTACCTTCTGCTACTTCAGTACCTACTCCTGCAGGCGTAAAAATTGCTGGCATGCCATATCCTGTTGCCATACACCGTGTAGCCAGTGTTCCTTGCGGAACCAGTTCTACATCCAGCTCTCCCTGCAAAAGCTGTCTTTCAAATTCAGCATTTTCACCTACATAAGAAGCGATCATTTTTTTTAGCTGTTTTTGTTTCAATAATAAACCGATTCCAAAATTATCTACTCCTGCATTATTTGAAATACAGGTTAAATCTTTAACCCCCATTTTAACCAATGCTGAAATGCAATGTTCCGGTATGCCACACAAACCAAATCCACCCAGCATAATCACACTTCCGTCTGTTACATCATGTAGTGCATCTTCTGCATTTTTAAAAACTTTGTTCATGGTTTTTATTTTTTTTATACAAAAGAAGCTTTTTTATTCTACTTCTTTCATTAACTCTCTCTCCTTTCCTTTAAATCTATTCCTCATTGGTCCCGGATCAGGCATATCTTCTGAAACTTCCGGAGCATCATGTATCCGTTGCTTTTGAACCTGTATACTATCAAAGATACGTTTCAATAATTCAGGATGTTTAATGTACCAATCGTAACTTTTATCAAACTTTACTGAGGTGACTTTATGAATTTTAAATACCTTTTCGGTTAATTTCTTTATTTCTTCTTCTTTATTTACAGAAGAGTCTGATGAGGCTACCTCTTCGGCTAAAAACTGCATCCGCATAACATCCCAAAGAACATTTCCCATTTTATCTGGCTGAATGATTGCATCGGGAACTTTGTTTTTTGAATAACAGGAAAACAAAGTGACACCACAAAAAAGTAAAATTAATAACTGCTTCATTATTTTAATTGTTCCTGGTATTTTGTTGCGGAAGTAACATCCAATTTTTGTAAAAGCTCTAAAGCTCTTGCTTTATCCGGAGGAGATGCTTTAGAAAAAATACTGATCAATTCCTGCGTTTTAGCCTGGAAGATAAATTGAAGGATCATTGTATTCGGATTTTCTACATTAAATGTATTCAAAAGGTTTAACACACTTAATACCTGGTTTCTTCCAGCAATTTCCTCATTATACATCTTGTCCATTCCTAGCCTATAATAGTTGTAAATAGCATCATGAATAATGTTATAGCGGCTGTTAGATAAATTCTCCGCCAGCCAGTACCTGTTTCGTGTGCCATCAAATGCTTTCCAACCATTAATATTCCTTCCTTCCGGAGCATTATTTACAATGTTCTGAGCTTTTTGGAAATAGGGCTTACCTCCGCCCTGCGAATAAGAATCATAGTCAAATCCAAGAACCATATTGATCCAATAAGCCATAACGGCTGTTAAATTAGAAACCAGGGGATCTGTGCCGGAAACCCGTGTATCGCTGAATTCCAGTTGCTGAAATTCCGTGTATTTAAATAGTACATCATTATCCTGGTAATTTATTACCGGGGATATATAGGACGTATTAAATACAGGCCTGCCCGATTGTATGGTCAGCGATGCCTTATAAATATTTGGATCGCCTGTAGATTCCAAATTTAATAAAAAACTACAATCAATTTTTTCCTGCGTAGTAAAATTATCATTGCTCCATTTGCGGCTATTTACAAAATCATTCAAAGCTGTTTGAAGTGTTTGAAACACTTTCTTATCAACATTATTACCAACACGGCTGCTTATGACACTTACTCTTCCTCTTAATTCCTGGGCAGAAACATTGAAAGTGTACAAGAAAACAAATAGAAATAGCAAATATTTAGTCATTCTTACCTTTGGTTATAGCATTTATAATATCAATCGCAACATCTTCTTTTAATTTCAAATCAAATTCATGTATCTCTCCTTCCTTTCCAAAAATAGTAATTTTGTTTGTCTTATGTGCGAAACCGGCTCCTTCATCTTTGAGTGAATTTAAAACAATAAAATCTGCATTTTTCCTCCGGAGTTTTTCAATGGCATGATGCTTTTCATTTTCTGTTTCTAAAGCAAAACCTACCAGGATTTGTCCATTCAATTTTCTTTTACCCGCTTCTAAAAGTATGTCCTTTGTCTGGATCAAATCAAGTTTTAACGGAGCATTTGTCTTTTTTATTTTTTCCAATGCTTTCGTTACTGGAGTATAATCTGCCACCGCCGCCGCCATAATAATATAATCAGCCAGCTCTATTTCTTTGATGGTTTCATCATACATTTCATCAGCGGATACAACTTTCACAACCTTTATTCTTCCCTTCGGAATGATTGCTGAAGGTCCCAAAATCAGTGTCACTTCTGCACCTCTTTTTGCAAATTCTTCCGCAATAGAAATACCCATTTTTCCTGTGGAATGATTTCCAATAAACCGCACAGGATCAATTTCTTCGTAAGTAGGTCCGGCCGTTATCAAAACTTTTTTTCCGCTTAAAGAATTTTTTACGGCGAAAAAATGATCTATTAAATGCAACATCTCTTCCGGTTCCTGCATTCTTCCTTCTCCAAACAAACCACTGGCGAGTTCCCCATTGTTTACAGATACAACCTGAACATGATGATTCTCTAACGTAGCTATGTTTGATTTTGTTGCCGGATGCAGCCACATATCTTCGTCCATGGCAGGAAATAAAATAACCGGACAAACAGCCGAAAGATAGATGGCCATTAACAGATTATCGCATAATCCATTTGCCATTTTTGCCATTGTGTTGCAGGAAACTGGGGCTATTATCATCACATCAGCCCATCTTCCCAATTCCACATGGTTTGCCCATACATCCCCTTCTGTAAGATCTGTGAGCGCAGGTTTTTTTGAAAGAGTTGAAAAGGTCAGGGGATTTACAAAATCAGCAGCGTGGGATGTCATGACCACTTTTACCTCCGCTCCTGCTTTGATAAGCAACCGCAAAAAAAAGACTGATTTATAGGCAGCTATACTGCCGGTAATTCCCAATAATATTTTCTTCCCTCTGAGCATTGGTCATTATTTTTATAAATGAAAATGTCCCGCGAAAAACGGGACATTAAAAATATCATTTCTTATCTAAAGTATAGCCAAAAATTATTCAAAAAGATTGTCTTCGTTTCTACGATAGTAAATTTTATCTTCCATGAATTCAGCTAAAGCAAGAATCGCCGGGTTGGGCATTCTCTCGTAAGCCTTGGAAATTTCGATCTGCTCTTTATTTTCATGAATCTCTTCCAGGCTATCTGTATGACTTGCAAACTCCTCCAATTTATTATGCAATTCTTCTTTGATGCCAATATTAATTTGGTTCGCTCTCTTAGCAATAATCGAGATAGACTCATATAAATTACCTGTGCGATTTTTTATATCCACAAGATTCTTTGTTTCTATAACATTGCTGAGATTAGCGGTCTGCTGGCGTCTTAACTTGCTCATTTTGTATTGTTTTAATATTATTTTTACTAAGATTATTATAGTTCTCTACCTCTACTAATAATTTGCTATCGGGATATCTGTCCACAAATTCGAAATATTCCGAAACAACTTTTTCATACCGTTCCTGCTGCTTATCTGCTATACTTAATTTTGCATATTCATAATAGGACTTTATAGCCATCAATAAATAGTAATCTCCTTTGGCAGATTCCGGGTAAGCATTAATTAAAGAAGAAAAAGTGATTCCAGCAGCTCTATACTGACCAACATTATAATATAAATTTGCCGCATTAAATTCCTTCTGCTCTAATTTTTGTCTGCCTTTGGCAATAATTTCAGCCGCCTCTTTTACTCTTTCAGAATTTGGATAGGTAATGATAAAATTCTGCATCATACCGATTGCCTTCCCTGTATTCGTCTGTTCCAATTCCGGAATAGGTGATTGTTTATAAAAAGCAAATGCCTGCATGAAGGCAACTTCTTCTGCTTTTGGACTATTTGGAAAAACACCTAAAAATCCTTTAAAAAGATTTTCCGCGTCTGCATAATTTTTTTGATTGTAAGAGCAATAAGCGTATTTGTAGTACAACTCTTCAAACTTTTCCGTTCCCTTAAATACAGGGAATAATTCCATGTACAATTCCTCAGCATAGCGGAATTTGTTCTTTGCAAAATACTCATCAGCTTTTTTGAGTTTGTATTCATAGTCAGTACTTTTCAGCACTTTGCTATACTCATTATTGCATGCCGACAGCAAGAAAATTGGTACTAATAAAATCAGGGCTAACTTCATAAAGAGTTGCAAAATTAAGTAATTTTGAACAAATATGTGTTTAAATTAAAAGAGAGCAAAATAGGTGAAGTTAATTTTTTGATAATTGAATTTAAAAAACCCTTCCCGTTTTATGGGAAAGGGTTCATCATTATTTTTAAAGTTCCTTTAGTTGGATTTTATATCCACAGTATTTGTGTCACCACTACCTATCTGGCAGGATACACGCACGCGATCTCCACTGATACCTTCAACTTCTACCAGGTAAGCTTTGATTGCATTTAATCTTCTGTTACACATAGCCTGTGAAGTTTTCCAAGCTGTAGAATAACCAATTAAAGAAATTGTACAATCTGCATTCTGTTTTAATTTAGAGGCTACAGTAGCCAACATTGCTTTTGAATCATTGCTTAATATATTTGCATTACCTCTGAAAGAAATGCCTGGAAGATCTCCAATATTGCAAGACGCTGCCTTCACAATATCTTTGCAGCACTCCGGATCAGGACATTTACCTATGCCGTCAGAATCTACTGGCTGGCAAATAGTTGGTGTAATTAATTCTTTATCTAAATAATCAGGAACGCCGTCACCATCTGTGTCTAAAGGGCAACCTTGTGTGTCTACTTTTACACCGGCAGGTGTACCAGCACACTTGTCAAGCTGATCTACAACCCCATCACCATCTTCATCATCAAATACCGGCTTAGGTAGTTTCATATGTTTTGGATTGTTGATTTCACTGTATGCATAATCCAATGGATTGATCCACCAAAGAGGTTCAATTGCTTTTTTCCCGAAGTTAAAATTTAAACCAACGGACGAATAATTGTAGGAATCAAAATCTCCCGTTAAGGCACCTTGCACACCATCCTGGTATTGCTGGCCGTCCAAAAGATCATCTTTTGTAACAGTAAATTTATTTTCCAAAGCTAAGTTAACACGTCTGCTTAATTTAAAAGCGATACCTGCTATAATATGGCCTGTTGGCCTTAAACTTTGTCCAAAAAGTTTAGCACGATTTTTACCATTGTTTTGTGCATCTGTTTCGTATGTCTCGTCCATCATGTCTTTCAATTGATTACGGATGTCTTTTCTGTTTGTATATCCAGCGGCTGAAACTGAACTGAAGTTATAGGGAGTGTTGCCGTTTAAAGCATTTACCCTGGTATCGTATATGGTTGCACCTGCACCTATACCACCGTAAATAACCATACTGGTTTTTTGCTTGTGGAAACGAATATTATTCAGCGTAAAAATTCCTTGTAAAGAAAGGTCCTGTACTGTTGATTTATAATTGTAATAAACAGGAGATCCGGGAATATAACCATTAAGTATCCAGGCCGGATTATTGTGCCATCCATCAGATCCTTTCCAGTTAAGGCCTTTAGCCATTCCATAATTATATTGTAATCTCAAGGAAAACACATAACCAAGTGCTTTACGAAAATGAGCACCAAAACCTAATGTAGGAATTTCAGCAGATACATCACCACTAATTGCAAACAATCCACCTGAAATACCAAATTCCATTTCATTACGTGGTTTTGCCGGGAAGTTATACGAATTATTCATAAACTCATTTTGTTGCGCTTGTCCTTTGGACGAAATAATTGTAGAGTCATAAATATGGTATACACCAGTATTCTGCGCAACGGCGCGAAAGGATAAAAGAGCAAATATCCCCATTAGTAATAATTGAAATCTTATGATTACCATAGCATTTAGATTAATTTTTTCTAATAAACAGATTAATTTTTGGCAAAAAAATATCAAAACGGTTCCCAATATTCAACATAATTGAATATTGGACAAAGCCTTATCCATTTATATACTTTTAGCAATAACGGTAAATGTGGCTGAATAGTGTATATTAGGCCAATAATTATAAATATATATTTCTTGCAATACTTTATTTATCGTTTATTTCTTCATCATTCCTTAACTTATTCCCGATAAAAATCTGCTCATTTATTCTTTCTGTGTATATTGCCGTTTTTAAGCCACATGCAATTTTCAAAAAATCTTATAGCACCCGAGTTAAAAATTTTCGAAAAAAAATTTGCAGACTCGGTTAGAAGTCAAACACCTTCCCTTGATCGTATAATGAAATACATTATAAAGAGAAAAGGTAAACAGCTTAGGCCGATGTTTGTATTCCTGAGTGCCAAACTTCATGGAGAAGTGAATGAATCTACCTACCACGCTGCTGCCCTCGTAGAACTTTTGCATACGGCTACACTTGTGCATGATGATGTAGTGGATGAATCGCTGGAACGCCGTGGATTTCTTTCTATTAATGCCATGTGGAAAAATAAAATAGCTGTATTGGTAGGAGATTATCTCCTGGCAAAAGGCCTATTGCTTTCTACTTCAACGGAGGAATTTAAACATCTGCACATTCTCTCTGAGGCCGTAAGTAAAATGAGCGAAGGCGAATTGCTGCAAATGGAGAAAGCCCGGAAGCTAAACCTGGAAGAAGATGTCTATTTCGAAATTATAAAAGGAAAAACAGCCTCCCTTTTATCATCTGCCTGCGGTGTAGGTGCCTGGAGTGCAACAAATGATGAATTCATCACTGACCGGATGAAAGATTTTGGTGAAAAAACAGGAATAGCCTTTCAGATAAAAGATGATCTCTTTGATTATGGAACAAATGATATAGGTAAACCGACAGGGAATGATTTAAAAGAAAAGAAATTGACGCTTCCTTTAATATATACGTTGAATAATATTGATCCGAAGGAAAGAAGAAAAATTATTTACATTGTCAAAAACCAAAATAAAGTTCCGGAAAAAATTGAATACGTATTAAGTAAGGTTGTAGAATCCGGCGGAATCGATTATGCAACTAAAGTCATGGAAAATTATCGAGATCAGGCTTTGGAGGTTTTATATTCATTTCCGGAAAATGATGCCCGAAAAGGACTGGAAGAATTAGTAAGATATACAACGGACAGGAAATACTAAATTCGAAATTCTTACTCCTTTTCTCCTGTTGAATATTTTTTACAAGAGAGAATTTCCCGCAATTTCATCATTAAAGAAAAAACCTGTTTCTAATTTTGTAAAAAGAAACAGCACATTGCTGAATAATGCATAATTTACTATTTTAAATCGGTCCTGATCAAAAGCGTTTTCGATTTAAAATAATCAAAAAATACTGCTGTCTGCATCGGAATAAAAAAATAAATCATGGAGAAAAGGTGGAATATAGCTGTAACAGATAAGGTGAAAGTATCCGCCTTACAAAGTGCGTTAAACATTCATCCCACCTTATGTTCTATTCTGATTAACCGGGGTATTGACACCTACGAAAAAGCAAAAGATTATTTCCGCCCGGATATTTCCCAATTACATGATCCTTTTTTAATGAAGGATATGGAAAAAGCCGTTGTGCGTATTTTGCAAGCAATTGAAAAAAATGAAAAGATCCTCATCTTTGGTGATTACGATGTAGATGGAACCACTGCTGTGGCCATAGTTTACCGGTTCTTCAGAGAAATATATAATTCAGAAAGAATTGATTTTTATATCCCTCACCGGTATCGGGAAGGTTACGGTGTAAGTAAGCAAGGAATTGACCATGCCAAAGAAAATGAATTTAGCCTGGTGATAACATTGGATTGTGGTATAAAATCAAATGAGTTGGTTCAATATGCCGCTGATTTAGGTTTAGACTTTATTATCTGTGACCATCATACGCCGGGAAATGAATTACCTCCCGCCCGCGCAATTTTAAATGCTAAACAACCGGATTGTACATATCCCTATAAAGAACTCTGCGGCTGCGGAGTAGGTTTCAAACTAATATCCGCTATCGCCAAAACACTTGGTTTACCGGAAGATTCATACCTGTGCTACCTGGACCTGGTGGTTACTGCCATCGGCGCGGACATTGTACCTATAACCGGTGAGAACAGAATTATTGCCTGGTATGGCTTAAAAAAATTAAATACAGACCCAAGTCCCGGAATAAAAGCTTTAATTGAATTAAGCAATCAAAAATCCGCTTTTACGATAAATAATGTCGTCTTTGTAATTGCACCAAAAGTGAATGCAGCGGGAAGAATGGACGATGCTTCCAAAGCCGTTCGCATGTTTATTGAAGATGATTATGAAAAAGCTAAGGAATTAGCCGAATTACTTCATACAGATAATTCGGAGAGAAAAGATGCCGACACTATGATCACAGAAGAAGCACTTTCTATCTTAATGAATGATGTTCTTTTACAAAATAGAACAACCACGGTACTGTATCGGCCACACTGGCACAAAGGTGTAGTTGGCATTGTGGCTTCCAGGCTTATTGAAAAATATCATCGCCCAACAGTAATATTGACTATGGGCGAAAGTGTAGTAGGTGGAAGCGCCAGAAGTGTGAAAGGCTTCAACCTATATGATGCTATACATTCCTGCCGGCAGCATCTGCTTGGATATGGAGGGCATTTTGCAGCAGCCGGTATGACGATGCTTCCGGAAAGTGTTGTTGCTTTTAGTGAAAAATTTGAAGAAGTGGTTTCAAGGACAATTGATCCTTTGCTTTTAATTCCGGAACTCCAGATAGATTCAACCTTAGAATTTAAGCATATCAATACCGGTTTTTATAACATCATCAAACAAATGGAACCATTTGGCCCAGAAAATATGCGGCCTGTTTTTATTACAAAAAATATCCTTGATACAGGCTGGTCCAAAATTGTGAAAGAAAAACACCTACGCCTGGTGGTGAAAAAAGATGGAGTGACAATGACTGGAATAGGATTTAATATGGCCGGTAAATATTTGTATTTGCAGGAAAAAACACCCGTGGATATCGTTTACACCCTGGATGAAAATGAATGGGAAAATCATGTTTCCATACAAATGAAAGTACTGGATATAAAACCATCGGAAATGTCTGATTAGATAACGTTACTTTTTTTTATTATTCCCAAACCCTTTATCCCTTTGAGCTGCCTTTATGAGAAATCTATCTTACTTTAAATACTTTCTTTTTCTATCAAAACATTGGAATATCCGCCTGGCTTATTTTACTATAAAACATGAAATAGCCGGCGAAAAAAAATACGGTATTCAAACAACAGGTATTGATAAATTAAAACGATTATCGGTGGTGGGAGACAATAAAATAAACGCATCTATTTACCAGGCTGCAAATTATTATTTACTCGAAAAAGCATTCAACTTTTTACTGGAAGAAAAAGCAACAGGTACAATAGTTGATTTTGGCTCAGGAAAAGGAAGGATCATGGCTGTAGCAGCATCCTATGGATTTACAAAAATTAAAGGGATTGAATTTGCAGCAGCTTTAAACGTGGTGGCAAAAAAAAATATTGATGGTATTCAATCGAAATACCCGGAAGCAAATTTTACTATTTTAACTGAAAACGCTGTCAAATACGAAGTAGATAAAGAAGATTCAATATTCTTTTTCTTTAATCCCTTTGATGAAAAAATTGTATTAGAAGTGGTTAAAAATATAATGAAGTCTCTCAGGCTTTATCCAAGAAAGATTTTTGTGGTTTATTTAAATCCGATGCACAAAGAGATCTTTGAAAGTGCAGGATTTTTTGAAGAGTATTATGTAACGGAATTAGAATATCTGGAATTAAGCGTCCTGACTTATTTACCTGATTAATAATCAAATGCTGAGGCATTTTAAAAAACAAAAATGCCCCCGTCTTAAAAAGAAACGGGGGCATTTTTATTAAGTTCAATTTCCTCCTATTCCGTAACCTCTTTACTTTCAGATGTTACTTCTTCTTTGGTTTCAGTTTCTGATACTTCCGGTGTTTCCGGTTTGGCTTCTTGCTTAATTTCAGGTTTCACTGATTTTACATTACCCGACTTCCCTTCCATCATATTCACGCTGCGGTTTATAAAATCAGACAGTTCATTTCCTTTTAACAGCCCCTGTGAAAGCAAGGCAAGATCTGTAAGATTCTTCACCTGGTTTACCTGCAAATCTTCGTTTGTTTCTTTTAATATTTTCTGATAAACAGAATGATTTCCGTTCACGGTCAAAGTCACTTCTTCAGGCATGTTGCCATAAAAGCTTCCCATTCCGCCACCACCGCCATTCATTGCCATGTCTTTCATGCGGCGCATAAACTCAGGACGCGTTGCGATAACCGGAGCAGATTCCGCAGACAATCCTTTTACTTCTACCGTGGCATGCAATTCAGGAATTTCCACTTTAAATAGTTCCTGCAATTTTTCTGTTTCTTTCTTACTTAGAACACTCTTATCATTTTCCGTTTTATCAATCAGGTTTTCAGTGATATCCGCATCTACACGTACAAACTGTACATCTGTCCACTTCATTTCCATATTATTGATAAAAGCTGCATCAACAATCGTTTCAAGTTTTACAACTTTATAATCATGCTGTTGAGCACCCTTTATAAAAAGATTTTGTTGCACAGGATCAGTTGTGTAAAGCATTACCAATTTGCCCTCTTTATTCTTCTGTAAAGTTTCTGTTTCTAACCTGTATTCTTCCAGGGTATAAAATTTACTTCCATCAGCAGATTGAAATAAATTAAACTTGCTTGCTTTTTCCAGGAATTTATCGTCGGTGATCATTCCGTATTTTACGAACAACCCAAGACTCTCCCATTTTTCTTCAAATGACTTTCTATCCTGGCGGAATAATTCATCTAATTTATCCGCAACTTTCTTCGTAATATATGCACCAATTTTCTTCACATTCGGATCACCCTGAAGATAGCTCCTGCTCACATTTAACGGAATATCCGGGCTATCGATAACGCCATGCAACAACATTAAAAACTCAGGCACTATATCCTTCACTTCATCTGTTACAAAAACCTGGTTACTGTACAATTGTATCTTATCTTTTTGAACTTCAAAACTATTTTTCACCTTCGGGAAATATAAAATTCCTGTCAGGTTAAAGGGATAATCAACATTTAAATGAATCCAGAATAACGGGGGCTCACCATAGGGATATAATTCTTTATAGAAATTCTTATAATCTTCATCCGTCAATTCAGATGGTTTCTTTGTCCAGGCGGGAGTCGGATTATTAATTTGCTTGTCTTCGAAGAAAATAGGAACTGGTAAAAAACGGCAGAATTTTTCCAACATATGGCGTATTCTATCCGCCTCCAGGAATTCTTCACTTTCTTTATTAATATGTAAAACGATATTGGTACCTCTACCCTCTTTTTCTGTATCAGTAAGTGTAAATTCCGGACTTCCGTCACACTCCCACTTTACCGGTTTTGCATCTTCCTTAAAGCTTTTGGTGATTACTTCTACATCATCACTCACCATAAAAGAAGAGTAAAAACCTAATCCAAAATGACCAATAATATTGGCTTCGTTTTTCCCTTTATATTTTTCTAGAAATTCTTCTGCACCACTAAACGCAACCTGGTTAATGTATTTATCCACTTCTTCACCAGTCATACCGACACCTTTATCAGAGATGGTCAGTGTCTTTTTATCCTTGTCAATAATTACATGGATATCTGTATTTCCGATCTCACCCTTCAGTTCACCGATAGAAGCTAATGTTTTTAATTTCTGGGTTGCATCTACTGCATTACTAACCAATTCACGAATAAAAATCTCGTGGTCGCTGTAAAGAAATTTCTTAATTATCGGGAAAATATTTTCCGTTTGTACTCTAATACTTCCTTTTTGCATACTATACTATTTTTTGCCACAGAGGGTCAAAATAGATGCCATTCCGATATTTATGACAAGTTGGCAAAGAATCAGTTCAGAGTGAGGGGTGAGGAGTTAGGAATTCAAAGTTCAAAGTTCGAAGTTCAAAGTTAAGAGTTAAGAGTTGGGATCAATTCGTGTAATCCTTTCCTGAAAATCGTGTTTAAAATATGTGTTTAAAATTCAATGCCGAAGGCATTCAACCTAATACCTTATACCTATTCCGTATCTATCAAAAAAGTCCCCAAATCAATCACCTCTCCTTCGGTCATTACAAATTCCTGGATATTGGAAAGATCCAGATTGGACATTACTTTGCTGCGGAAAATTTCCTCTCCATTTTTATAAACGACGAAATAAAAATCGGGTCTTGTATCGATATTAAAAGGATTGGAGAAATCCTTTTGGGAAATAGTAAATCCGGCTATGCCCTCTTCGTTTAAATTACTTTGACCTAAATAATCGTCATTGAAAAGATCTTTGTCATAGAGTCTAACAAAAAAATCATCTCCATGAACAACACTATCAGAACCTTTCGCAATAAGCCTGACTTTTATCAATAAATTCATTTCATCATCCAGGGGAAGAGTTGCCATATTTTACATGTATTTATTATAAAATTAATCATCTAATTTAAGAACTGCCAAAAATGCTTCCTGCGGAACTTCCACATTGCCAATTTGTTTCATTCTCTTTTTTCCTTCCTTTTGTTTTTCAAGTAATTTTCTTTTCCGGCTTATATCACCACCATAACATTTTGCTGTAACATCTTTCCGGATTGCACTAATGTTTTCACGGCTGATTATTTTCGCGCCAACTGCCGCCTGGATGGTTATCTGGAATTGCTGACGCGGCACCAATTCTTTTAATTTCTCACATAGTTTCCTTCCGAAATCCTGTGATCTGCTCCGATGAATTAATGAACTTAAAGCATCCACTTTTTCACCATTTAACAGGATATCCATTTTAATAATGTCACTCTCCCTGTATTCTATCGGATGATAATCGAAAGAAGCATATCCCCGGGTAATGCTCTTTAAACGATCATAAAAGTCAAACACAATTTCTGTCAAAGGCATTTCAAATGAAAGCTCTACACGTGTTGTCGTTAAATATCCCTGGTTTATAAGCATTCCACGTTTGCCAATACATAACGTCATTATATTACCAATGTATTCAGGTTTTGTAATGATCTGTGCTTTTATATAGGGCTCTGTAATTTTATCTATTCTGGTGGGATCCGGAAGTTGCACCGGATTGTTTACGGTTACTTTATCACCTTTGTTGGTATAGGCAAAGAAACTCACGTTTGGTACGGTCGTAATAACCGATTGGTTAAATTCTCTTTCCAGCCTTTCCTGGATGATTTCCATGTGCAGCATACCTAAGAATCCACAACGAAATCCAAAACCAAGTGCCTGGGATGTTTCAAGCTCGTATGTAAGTGAAGCGTCATTCAATTGCAACTTTTCCATACAATCACGCAACTCTTCAAATTCATCCGTGTTGATCGGAAAAATCCCTGCGAACACCATCGGTTTTACTTCCTGAAAACCTTTAATTGTTTCCGTAGCCGGGTTATTTGTCAGGGTAATTGTATCGCCAACTTTTACTTCTTTTGCTTCTTTAATACCGGTAATAACATATCCTACATCGCCGGCCTTTACTTCCGGTTTTGGAGCCATTCCTATTTTCAGGATTCCCACTTCATCTGCTCCATATTCCTTTCCAGTATT
>JBBSUB010000068.1:0-18214 GCA_038235345.1 Chitinophagales bacterium | reverse complement strand
TGGTAAAAGTGACAATTGAGAAACTTTGGCACTGACAAATAACATAGCAGATCCATTCGGACAAGCTGCCACACAAGCACCACAACCAATGCAAGCTGCTGCGTCGAAGGCTTCTTCCGATTTTTCTCTTTCAATTGGAATAGCGTTTGCATCAGCGAAATTCCCTGTATTTACAGATACGAAACCACCTGCTTCAATGATTCTGTCAAAAGCTCTTCTGTCTACCATTAAATCTTTCAAAACAGGAAATGCCGCGGATCTCCATGGTTCAACCACAATGATATCACCATCTTTGTATGCGCGCATGTGTAATTGACAAACTGTATTTTTCTGCCATGGACCATGAGCTCTTCCATCTACTACCATGCTGCACGCACCACAAATTCCTTCCCTGCAATCATGATCAAAAACAATCGGCTCCTTATTCTCTTCAATCAATCTTTCATTCAACACGTCAAACATTTCCAGGAACGACATTTCCGACGAAATATCTTTTACCTCAAATGTTTCGAAATGCCCTTTTGTGCTCTGATTTTTTTGTCGCCAGACTTTCAGGGTGAGATTCATATTATAATGTTCCATGAGTAAAATATTTTAGTTGTTGTATTACTTGATTATAATTGTTAAATTGTTTTATTGTTAAATTGTTATTTGGACTATTTGAAATTAAATTACAAGTTTTTCATTGGTATATTTAATGAATTGATTAATAGACTTTGGTAATTTTTCTAACTCTGAATAAATGTAATCGTACTCTTTTTGTGTTATTAAATTTCTCACTTTTGATTTTTCATTCCAGTCAAACGATTCTTTTAAAGAGCCTTGGCTGTATCTATAAAAATTAATCTTATCCTTTTTAACATACCTGCCAAATCCTTCCGCAATATTTGCTGAAATAGAATCTATTGAAGTGACAAATTGCAGACCTACCGACTTTTTTGCAAACCAATCCCATTTTAAAATAGTATCCCAGACATAATTACTTAAGTGAAATGAAATTTTATAACATTCAATATCATTAAGTTTTAAAAAGTTTTTCTCATTGTCCATTATTGATTCTTTATTTGATAAAAATTGTTATTGAACCTTAATTTTACAATATTTTTTAAATATCTTAAAAGTTAGCATTCTTTAACCATCCCTAACAAATAACTATTGAACAATTTAACCATTTAACCATCCAACAATTCAACCACTTCTACTTATAAGATCGTTGTGAAGGCTTTGCTACTTCAAATTCCAATATTTCTTTGTGCATGACTTCTGAATCTTTTGTGTATTCCCAGGCGGATACATACGTAAAATGTTCATCGTCTCTAAGCGCTTCTCCTTCTGAAGTCTGACTTTCTTCACGGAAGTGTCCACCACAACTTTCGCGGCGGTCTAATGCATCGATACACATTAATTCAGCAAGCTCAAGGAAATCAGCTACTCTACCCGCCTTATCTAATTCTGGATTCATTTCTTCAACGTCACCTGTCACCCGTACATTTTGCCAGAATTCACTTCTTAGTGCTTTGATCTCTTCAATGGCTTCCGTCAAACCTTGTTCGTTACGGGCCATACCGCATTTATTCCACATGATGTGACCCAATCTCTTGTGGAAGCTCTCAACAGATTCAGTTCCTTTTATACTCATTAATTTATTGATCCTTTCTGCTACTTCTTTTTCTGCTTCCTCAAACGCAGGATGACTTGTTGGTATAGCCGGATTTCGAATTTCACCTGCCATATAATTTCCCAACGTGTACGGAATCACAAAATATCCATCAGCTAATCCCTGCATCAATGCTGATGCTCCTAATCTGTTCGCGCCATGATCACTGAAATTTGCTTCGCCTAAAGCATACAATCCCGGAACGGTTGTCATCAGTTCATAATCTACCCAAAGTCCACCCATTGTATAATGTACAGCAGGATAAATTCTCATCGGCACTTCGTATGGATTTTCTCCTGTAATTTTTTCATACATTTCAAAGAGGTTACCATATTTTTCAGCGATTACCCCTTTTCCAAGTTCAAGAATAGTTGCCTCAGTAGGTTCTAATCCTTTCTTATGGCACTCTGTTTTACCATAACGTTGAATGGCGGAAGCGAAATCCAGAAATACAGCCATTTTAGTTGTGCCTACCCCAAATCCTGCATCACATCTTTCTTTCGCGGCACGGGAGGCCACGTCACGTGGTACAAGGTTTCCGAAAGCCGGATATCTTCTCTCCAGGTAGTAATCACGTTCTCCTTCAGGTATATCTATCGCTTTTCTTTTATCATCTTTATTTTTGGGTACCCATATCCGCCCGTCATTTCTCAAACTTTCACTCATCAAAGTCAGTTTGCTTTGATGATCGCCCGTTACGGGAATACAGGTTGGATGGATTTGTGTAAAACAAGGGTTGGCAAAATAAGCACCTCTTTTATGCGATTTCCAGGCAGCAGTAACATTGCTGCCCATGGCATTTGTACTTAAATAAAATACGTTTCCATATCCTCCTGAGCAGATCAGAACTGAATGTCCGAAATATCTTTCCAATTTTCCTGTAACAAGATTCCGGGCTATTATACCTCTTGCTTTTCCATCGATCTTCACCACATCCAGCATTTCATGCCTGGAATACATGGTTACATTTCCTAAAGAAACCTGTCTTTCAAGCGCACTGTAAGCACCTAATAATAATTGCTGACCTGTTTGTCCGGCAGCATAGAATGTGCGCTGTACCTGGGTCCCGCCAAATGAACGGTTGCTTAATAAGCCACCATACTCCCGGGCAAAAGGAACACCTTGTGCTACGCACTGATCAATAATATTTCCACTAACCTGTGCCAGGCGATATACATTGGATTCTCTGGAGCGATAATCACCTCCTTTTACTGTTTCATAAAAAAGGCGAAAAACAGAGTCTCCGTCATTTTGATAATTTTTTGCAGCGTTAATACCTCCTTGGGCTGCAATACTATGTGCGCGTCGCGGACTATCCTGGAAGCAAAATGCTTTTACTTTGTAACCAAGTTCGCCGAGGGTAGCAGCAGCAGAAGCACCTGCCAGACCCGTTCCTATAACAATTACTTCTAAATTTCTTTTATTGGCAGGACTAACCAAACTGACATGGTTTTTATATTCCGTCCATTTCTGGTCAAGTTCTCCTGCAGGTATTTTTGAATCTAAGGCCATGCTTAAGTTTTGAATATTTTATAATGAAATATTTTTCTTGATTGAAAAACTTATTGTAACCATCCTACCATAAATGCAATGGGCATAGAGGCAAACAATAACACAATAACAATTGAATAGCCAATTCCAATTCCTCTTACAATGGGAATCACTCTTCTGTTATTGATACCAAACGTCTGGAAGGCACTTTGAAAGCCATGCAATAAATGAAATAAAAGTGAAGCCAGCCCGATCATATATAGAGAAAACCAAATCGGGTTTGTAAATATGACTTTCATTTGTTGGTAGAGATTTATTTCCGGTCCATTAAAATACAATTCATCTTTTGTGTGTACCCAAAACTGCGATATGTGCATGACCAGGTAAAGTAGTACAAAGGTTCCTAACCATCCCATATAACGGCTTGACCATTTTATTTCACGAGGATACTTTTGAACGTGGTATTTAATTTTACGGGCAGCTCTGTTTTGTTTCCAAAGCATTAAACCTTGAATAGCATGCAAAATTAAAGCAATGAAAAGACCGATTTCCAGGAACCGTATAAAGTAATTAATAAGCATAAAACGGGCTATACCGTTAAAGGTAGCTCCCTGGTCATCATAAAAAATAAAGGCATTGATGGTTGCATGCACAATTAAAAAAAGGATAAGAAAGAAGCCGGTAAAGCCCATTATATATTTCTTACCAAGCGATGAAGTGAACATCTGTTTCCATGTCATAAATCAGAGAGTTGAGTATGTTGTAGATGTGCAAAAATACTAAAGTATGATTGAAAAAAAGAAAAGGAAATTACTTTACATCCAAACTATTGCCCAATGCAGACTATGAAAAAATAATCACCCGGGCATTTAAGGAAAATTCAAAATAAACCATGAAATTTAGTTAAATTTAAAAAGCAACATTGATGTGGGTCAATGCATCAATAAATATCTAAAAAAAACAACTTAACTCCTGAAAAAAAGAATAATTATTCTAATGAATTTCTAATAGTTTGTACCCTTCAGTTGATCTTATAAAACCAAGGCCATTTAGAACAAGTCCGTTATTATTTGTAATAGTGACTTCAAAATATGGATATTTCTTTTCAAGGTAGTCACCACAATCTGAAAAATATTCAGGATATTTTATTTCGTCTAACAAAATTGGAGCAGGTGATTTTGAAATCGTGGTGATATATTCTTTATTATTTATCTTGTTTAATATTTTCCGGATGATTTCCGCGTTTTCCTTCAGAACGGTTTTTCCCTCCTCAACTATCCAGGCATAATCCATATATTTTGGATTATTCATTTCTTTACTTTTTAATTCTCCTTGTTTCGGAATGGTTATTTCAGGAAACAGGTATCCTGCCATATCCTGTGAGGTTTTGTTTTTCAAAAAAACGGTGTAAAACCATTGTTCAAATTCCTTTTTATAATCCCTGAAAGCATAGGTATTTCCATTCCCGGATTTAAATTCGATGAAATCAGGTTTAATGATTTCCGGATTTATTTGTAGAGAGTAAAAATCAATATTTTGAAATTTATTCAGATCAATACTATCCAGAAGTATTTCATTCTTATCATTGATCAAAAGATATCTGCCAACCCAACTCCAATGTTCACAAGGATTTTCTTTGGAGTACTCACCTCCTTCCCAACACATTCTTTTACCCTCCCTGATGGTTACGGCAAGTCCGTTATGAAAAGATGTGACATCATTGTATATCGCCGGTATAACCACCTGCCCATTCTTATCAAAAAAACCTACCTTATCTGTTTTGGGATCTCTGAAACGGATCTTATTTTCATTTTCACAATCGAGAAAATAATCTCCCAGGTATAAACTATCCTTTCCAACCTTTTTCCCATTTTTCAGCAAATAATATTTTATTGTTCCATTTTCTGAATCACTTATTTTTTCATAAACCGGCATGATGTTTTTGAAGATCTTCTGCTGCGTGAGATAGGTAAATTTTGGCTCAATTTGTATTTCACCCTTACTGTTCTTATATCCGATCAGATCAGTTGATTTATTGATGAACATAATCCAGGAACTGTCACTCTGCCCCTTTGTATTTAGAAATACCATGCATAACGATAGAAAAAGTAAAAAGGGTTTCATGTGTCCGGTAGTTTGTTTTTATATGTGGTTTGTTAGGTAGGAAATATTTGCTATTCAACTTTTAAAGCATTTAATCCAACCTCCTCAACATGATATTATCGAGCCGTTGAAAGAGTAGTTCTGGTTTCAGCGTACGCCATTGCGTATAATCCATCAGGTTTATATAATGATTGATGCGGGCCTTTAAGAAATCGTGTTGTGTTGCCTCCGGCATATTCAATGAAATGATCCATCCGTTTGCTTCTCCAATATCCTCAAACCATTCTTCGTAATAACAATCATCACTACTATGAAAATTAAGCACGTTTTCTGTAATTAAAATGAATTTTGTAATCCCATTTTTAATAAGTGGATCAATAACCTCCCGCTTAAGCCGCATAATATCATTTTCAATAGCATCATTCCACTCACCGATCATTTCAATGATCGCATAATTGACCTCATAATCTGCCATCAATATTTTCAAATAAAGTGTATGGCTTCCAAACTCATCCCATTGAGGATGGATGTAATAATTATAAATGGTATTGGTAAATTCAAATTGATTGTATTCTATACCATAAAACGGGGAACGTTCATCTTCTTCTGAGACATATAAATGTAGCCAATTAAAGTATGGTTCAATCTCTTGCATAAGGTCAAAATTACGAATCTGTACCCATTAATTTTGATGGAAAATGTTAATGATAGGTGTCAGGCGTCAGGTATCAGGTTTTAGGTTTTAGGTTGAATGCTTTGCGTTGAATGCCTACAGCGTTGAAAACTTCGTGTTGAATTAATGATATTATAACTCCGGACTACGAACTCTGGACTACGAACTACGAACTCCGAACTATGAACTCCGAATTATTCCACTATTAATTTATCTGAATACACAGCTTGCTTTCCTGAATCTTTAATCTTGATCAGGTAAATTCCTTTTACAGGTTTTGTTTTTAAAATGAAATTTTCCGCCTGGCCTTTGTAAAGGATATTGGCGGTTTTATTTTCGATTAATCTTCCCTGGAGATCTGTTAGGGCTATTTGATATTTACCCGGTTCCATTTTTTCAAAACCGATTTTTATTGTTCCAGTATTCACCGGATTCGGATAGACTGAAATGGATTTATTCCCGATAATTTCGCGGGGAGAAAGTAGGGCAGTTCCTGCTTTTTGTTTTGTGTGTCCCAGCAAATAACTGCTTGCAAGATCAGATGCATTGAAAACCTGGCCATTGGTATTTAATTTTGTGGCAGAAAGATCATCCATATTTATTTTATAAAATCCTTCGAAGGTATTGGCACTGCTGATCATCACCTGGTCATTTTCATCTACAGCAGCTCCATTCAGGGAAAAAGTCGGGGGAAGATTTTGTACTCTTCCTTTATAAGTTGTGACCATATTTGTGAGGTCTATTTCAAAAACATTTTGAGACGCTGAAAAAAGAAATAATTTACCTGAAACATGCCCCACAATATCCCCTCCCCAACTGGTGCATTTATTTTGTATAGAGATCCCTTCATTCGAAGCAGCATCTATTAATCCGCCTAAATTGGCGATGATGGTTTTTTTACCTGTGGTAAAACTTACTACCTGGCTCCCGTCGTTCGTAATTGCATATCCCTTCCCATCTGCACCCATTGCCATACGGGTAATATTCAGCGCTTCATCCTGGTAATTTTCATTCTTCACCAAAGGTTGGTCAATCGTATAAAATTGAGGTGTATTATTCCGTTCACTTAAATTTATCCAGGTAAGTGTTCCGGTATACATGGATGCAAAGAAAAGTTTATCGTGCCGTTGGTCAAATGCTAAAGCTGCACTTTTTAAAAAAGTAGGTGTGGGATTTGAAAGTTCAATCTGCGTGGCAGTGACCTTTAAATCCGCTGCCATAACGGAGGCAGGATTCCCGCGTAAAATGATTTTATCAACCTGCCTGTCTGTTGAGGCATTTTTAAATAAAAATTTAGTAACACCGCTTTCATAGATCACCTCAGATACATCCCCGGTATTTAATTGAATACTTCGGATGTCTGTCCAGTTAAAATTCGCTTGTGCCTGACCGGTAATAGCAAAAGCACGGTGTTTATTGTTCTGGGAAAATCCGGCGAAAAACAAAAATAACAGGATTACAGAGAGTAAAGTTCTTTTTTGCATAACAGGAGATTTACTAATTAATAAATTATATGATGGGCACCATAAATTTAAAATAGAAATCTCATATTAAAAAACTTATTTATAGTGTTCCATTGCCTTTTTTACACTCTTATATTTTAATAATAAAGTAGTAGCTGAAGCCTCATCTTTTATTCCGGCTTTTTCCATCAACATTTTCACTCCCCTATTGACAACTTTGGCATTTGTCAATTGCATGTTCACCATTTTATTATCTTCAACCCTGCCCAATTGAATCATGGCAGTGGTGGAGATCATATTTAAAACCATCTTTTGTGCTGTTCCGCTTTTCATACGCGTGCTACCGGTAACGAATTCCGGGCCCACGACTACTTCAATAGGAAAATCAGCTACATCACTGATAGGTGATTCGGGATTACAGGAGATACTACCTGTAATAATATTATTTTCTTTGCATTTTTCAAGAGCGCCGATCACATAAGGAGTAGTGCCACTGCTGGCAATGCCCACCACCACATCTTCAGAGGTAATATTGTAACTCTCCAGGTCTTCCCATCCTTTGCCTACATTATCTTCCGCATTTTCAATCGCATTGATCATGGCATCTTTTCCTCCGGCAATAACTCCTACCACCAAACCTTGTGGAACACCGAAAGTAGGAGGACATTCACTCGCATCCAGAATACCGAGACGACCGCTTGTGCCCGCACCTATGTAAAATAACCGTCCACCCATTTTCATTTTCTGAACAATTGCTTCTATCAGCTTTTCAATTTGTGGTAGCTCTTTGTTCACAGCCTCGGCTACTTTTTTATCTTCTGTATTAATATTGGCAATAATTTCAGAAACAGACATCTTATCTAAATACCTGTAAAGGGAGGTTTGTTCAGTAATTTTTGTAGTCACCATACGTTGAAACTTTTTGTCAAAATTATAGCTTCAAATCTAAATTTAGAAGAATGATTCTTACATGCATGATTTTTAAGCATAAAAATCAAGAGGATACAGGCTTAAAAAGTTTTTATTTTATTTAATAACACAATTTTATAATTCCTTAACAACCCCTTTTTAGGATTTAAAGGATATTTAATCAGTAATTAAAATAATCTGATTTCCTCTTTTTGTATATTTTGGTTCAGTTCTTTTCTTGGCCTAAATTACACCCCTTATTAAAAAAGTACTTTATGAATTTGAGGTCCGTCCTGACATTATTTTTCCTGTTTTTATTTATTCAAGTAAAAGCACAGGATGTTTTAAAGAATATAGAAAATTATTCAGATAAATTCCAGGAAGAACGGATATATCTCCATTATGATAAAGCGGCCTATTCTCCTGGTGAATCCATTTGGTTTAAGGCATATCTAATGAAAGCTCTTTTTCCGGAAGAGGAAAGTAAAACAGTGTACATAGATTTTTCAGACCAGGATGGGAACCTTCTCCTACACAGTACTTCGGCAGTTCTGGAAGGAGCTTCGTATGGCCAATTTGATTTACCTGCGGATTATAAAGGGCAATTTTTGTTTGTAAAGGCTTATACAAAATGGATGTTGAATTTTGATTCAGCGTTTCTTTACTATAAAGAAATTAAAATCCTCAATAAAAAATCAGCGGCTTTACCCAATAAAATAAAACCAAACCAAATTACTTTTTTCCCTGAAGGTGGTAACATTATAGGAGGAATTGTTAATAAGGTTGCTTTCAAAATGAATGACCAGTATGGGAGACCGGTGAAAGGAAAAGGAGTCATTCAAAACCACGCCGGAAAAACAATTGATTCACTGCGGGTTTTACATGATGGAATGGGCTATTTTTTTTTAAAACCGGACGTCGGAGAGGCATTTTCCGCCAAATGGATCTCTGTTGGAGATAAAGAACAAACCACGGCCCTACCTCTTATTATGAATGGGGGTGTAGGATTACAGGTAGGAATCATTGATGATAAACGTAGTTTTCAAATAAGTTCTCCCGATTATGGTGATTCTAAAATGATTCATGTACTGGGGACAATGTATCAGCAAAATGTTTTTATTTTTTCCAAAAAATTGACCGACGGGAACATGCAAGGCATTATACCTGTTGTGGATTTACCCTCCGGTGTTTTAACCATCACTATTTTTGACGAAGACTGGAAACCGCTTGCAGAGCGTATTACCTATGTAAATAATGAAGAGTATACATTTAAACCTGAAATCACTGTGGAGCATTGGGGACTTAATAAACGTGCCAAAAATGAACTACTCATTACCGTACCGGATAGTCTTGTATCCAACTTATCTATCTCGATTACAGATGGAGGAATAGCCATCGACACCAGTGAAAATATCATTTCTCATTTAAAAATGACCAGTGAATTAAAGGGAATGATCAATAACCCATCTTTTTATTTTAAAAACAATGCAGATTCTACTGCTAAGAAACTTGATCTGGTCATGTTGACAAATGGCTGGCGAAAATTTAACTGGGAGAACATCAAAACTGGAAAGTTTCCTGAGATTGTTTATCAAAGAGATACTTCCTATCTGACCATTTCCGGAAAAGTTTATGGTGTATCCCCAGTTCAGTTGCGGAGTGCCGGTGATATTATACTATTATTCAAACAAGCGAACCAGGAAAATAATGTCGTTAATCTACCCATTTTAAGCGATGGTACTTTTAATGATCCAAAGCTGATTATTTTTGACACAGCAAATATTTATTATCAATTACCAAAAGGAAAAGGCTTGGATGGTGCGTCCGTACAATTCATGCAGAACCGGCTTCCGCCACTCGGTAAAAATATGAAAGCAACGGGTAATTCCTATAATTACGATACAGATACAACTGGAAATGCACGCCAATTCAAGCTTTCAGATATTGTAAACCAGGAAGCAGCATTTGCAAAGGCCAAAATACTTGAAACCGTAACGATAAAGCGCCGGTCAAAATCTCCGGTGGATGTTATGGATGAAAAATATGCTTCCGGAATGTTCCAGGGTGGAGATGGATACCAGTTCGATGTAGCAAATGATCCTTTTGCTGCATCCTCCATTAATATATTTTCTTACCTGCAGGGAAAAGTTGCAGGGCTACAAATAAATACCTCCAGTAATCCTCCTACACTAACCTGGCGCGGTGGAGCACCTGGCCTTTACCTGGATGAGATGCAGGCAGATCCTGATATGATCTCTACCATATCGGTCTCCGATGTAGCCTATATAAAAGTGATCAGACCACCCTTCATGGGAGCCAGTGGCGGAGCTAACGGAGCTATTGCTATTTATACCCGTAGGGGCGGTGATGTAGTATCAACACCAGGAAAAGGATTATCTAAGAATACGATTACAGGTTACACAGCTATCCGACAGTTTTATTCACCTGATTACACCACTTTTAAAGAAGAATACAGTAAAAAGGATTTGAGAACGACTTTATATTGGAACCCGGAGATAATAACTGCTCCTGGCCACAATAAAGTACGCCTGACATTTTATAATAATGATATAACCGAATCATTTAAAATAGTTCTCCAGGGAATGACAAAAGATGGACGACTGGCGAATGTTGTGATGGACATGCAGTAATTCCAAGTTAGGAGTTAGGAGTTCGAAATTAGGAGTTGGCTCATAGCTCAAAGCTATGAAATCCAATCAATCCCTCCATGGGCGTTTTGGTTATTTGACCAAGTTCTAAACCATAGCCGCTACAAAGTTCTTCGATCACATCTTTGAAACCATTGGCTACACCACCAGTAAAATGGATGGGAAGTTTTTTGCTTTCAGCATAACGGATAATATGGGAATAAAAGAACTCATTTAAGCCATCTTCTATGATATTTTCAATCATATAATGCCCCCGGTTCTCTACTAAAAATTTTGTGAAGCTGGCAAGATATCTATTCGGGAGTGGTTGATGATATACAGCTTTTAAGATTTCCTCCGGCGTGGTTTTGAATTTTTCAACAAAACGTTCGCGCATATCCGCTTCGAAAATATTATAGAGATAATGCTGGATCACTTTTTTTCCGAGGATAGCGCCACTCCCCTCATCCCCCAGCACATATCCTAAACCCGGACTGTTTTTAATAATTTTTTTTCCATTAAAATAGCAGGAATTTGAGCCGGTTCCTAAAATGCAGGCAATACCTTTTTCAAGACCGCATAACGAACGGGCTGCACCAAAAAGATCATTTTCTACAAAAACTTTCGCTTCAGTAAAAACCTTTTCAAATACTTTTTTGACTCTTTTTTTATTGTTTGGGTCTTTACAACCTGTTCCATAAAAATGAATCTCATTGATAGGTTGCTTTTTTATATGTGGAATCACCTCATCCTGAATAATTTTCTCCAATCCCGGATCATCCACAAAATAAGGACTCATGCCCTGGGAGGTGAAAACAAGCGGCTTTTCATTCTTTAAAAGGCACCATTCTGTTTTGGTAGAACCACTATCTGCTATCAATTTTATAATTGGGAACATAATGTCATGTTTATTAGTGAAATTTGCATTTCTGAAAAAAATAAAAATAGACAATAAAGTAGAGTATGCGTAATAAAAGGTTACAAGTCTGGCTTCCATTAATTCTGAGTCTTTGTATGGTGGCCGGTATGTTCATTGGATATCGGATAAAAGGAAATATGCCCAATAAAGGGATTTTCTATGTTGAAAGACAAAAACCTGTGCAGGAAGTTTTGGATTTAATTCAGCGGAAATATGTAGATGATGAAAATCTGGATTCATTAGGAAATATTGCTATCCAAGCATTGCTTTCAGGGCTGGATCCTCATTCTATCTATTTACCTGTGCAGGAATTGAAGGAGGTAAATGAAGATTTGCGGGGAATGTTTTACGGAATTGGTGTGGAATTTAATATCATAAATGATACAACTAATATCTTGAATGTACTGCCGGGCGGGCCTTCTGAAAAAGCTGATTTAAGAACCGGTGATAAGATCATTAAAGTGGGCGATTCCCTGATAGCGGGAAATCATACATCGGCGGAAACTTTAAAAAGTTTACTAAGAGGACCAAGGGGAGCCAAAGTTACCATATCAGTTTTAAGAAATAATGCTTTAGTGCCGATCTCCATTACCCGTGGGGCCATTCCATTATTTAGTCTGGATGCCGCTTATATGGTGAATGATTCCATTGGATATCTTCGCTTGAATAAATTTTCCGAAACGACTTACCGTGAATTCATGCAGGCCATGGAAAAATTACAGGCAAAAGGAATGACTAGCCTCATTTTTGACCTCAGGGATAATGGTGGAGGTATCTTATCTGAAGCTACGAATATAGCCGATGAGTTTTTAGACGGGAACAAATTAATTACTTACACAGAGGGTGCCCATTCTCCAAAGAGAGAATATTTTTGTGATAAAGAAGGCATCTTCGAAAAGGGAAAACTAATTGTTCTTGCTAATGAAGGAACTGCCTCAGCCAGTGAAGTGATCATCGGAGCTTTACAGGATTATGACAGGGCAACCATAGTAGGAAGACGCTCCTTTGGAAAAGGTTTGGTACAGGAACAATATGAATTAAGTGATGGCAGCGGTTTGCGGTTAACAGTTGCAAGGTATTATACTCCGTTGGGAAGAGGAATTCAAAAATCTTATGAAAATGGCCGTGAAGCGTATAGCAAAGATCTTCTAAACAGGTTTAAAAATGGCGAAATGACTTCTTCGGATTCAATAAAACACCGGGAACTGAAACAATATGTAACCAAGGCCGGAAAAACATTGTATGGCGGTGAAGGAATTACACCGGATATTTTTGTACCGTATGATACACTGACCTATGATAGAAATGTAATGAAATTGCTCATGAGCGGTGTGTTGAATGAATTTGTTTACCGCAATTACCTGGATCATCAAAAGCAATTTGATGCGTATAAAAATGCAACTGATTTCAATAAAAATTATACGGTTGAAGAGAGCACATTTCAAAATCTGACTGAAATGGTTAAAAAAGATTCTATCCATTTAGCCCTTAATAATCCATCTGAAAAAGCTCAGATATCCCGGCAGATAAAATCTCTTACCGCCCGCCAGATTTGGCGTAGCGAAGGATTTTTTGAGATAAATAACACTTACGATGATGTAGTAAAAAAAGCTGTAGAGTTATTACAGCCTAAGAAAGAAGTAACGGCAAAAAATCGGAAATAGCCTGTAGTATTATGATCCCTATGAATCAATGATTTCCTTGATTGCTTTCATTATTTTGCACCTAACCAGTTGGGTAATTCCCATCTAAATTTTTTAACTTAGCAAAAAATAAAATTATTTTATATGTGGAAGAAAAGCATTCTGGAAACAATCGGTAATACGCCGATGATTCAGATAAATAAAATAACCAGGGACCTGCCTTGTACTGTCTTGGCGAAGGTGGAATATTTTAACCCCGGCAATTCTATCAAAGACAGGATGGCACTTAAAATGCTGGAAGTAGCAGAACAGGAAGGTAAAATAAAACCAGGTGGCACCATCATCGAAGGTACTTCCGGAAACACAGGTATGGGCCTGGCAATAGCTGCCTGTATTAAAGGCTACAAATGTATTTTTACCACAACAGATAAGCAATCAAAGGAAAAAGCAGATATCTTAAAGGCACTGGGTGCAGAAGTGATCGTGTGTCCGACTAATGTAGAACCCAGTGATCCCCGCTCCTATTATTCTGTATCCAAAAGACTGTCAGAAGAAGTACCGAATTCCTGGTATGTAAATCAATATGATAACCTGGCAAACAGGCTTGCGCATTATGAGCAGACCGGCCCGGAGATATGGGAACAAACGGAAGGAAAAATCACCCATCTTGTTGTTGCGACAGGTACGGGTGGTACGATTGTGGGCACAGGAAAGTATTTGAAGGAAAAAAATCCGGATATAAAAGTTTGGGCAATTGACAGCTATGGATCTTTGCTCAAAAAATATTTTGATACAGGAGAATTAGATGAAACGGAAGTGTATCCATATATCAGTGAAGGTTTCGGGGAAGATTTTGTTCCGGATAATTATGATATGCAATATATCGATCAGTTTGAAAAAGTGACCGATAAGGATGGCGCGGTGATGGCCAGGCGGATCTCAAAAGAAGAAGGAATATTCATTGGCTATAGTGCCGGAAGTTGTCTCCAGGGTGTTATGCAATTAAGAAATGAGCTCAAAGAAGGGGATGTTGTCGTTTGTATTTTTCACGATCATGGCAGCCGCTATGTTGGAAAAATTTACAATGACCAGTGGATGATGGAAAGAGGATTTTTGGACGTGAAAACTTTTAAGGACCTGGTTAGTGGTCGTGGTGCTACTACACTTGTTACAGTGAAGCCCGATGAAACCGTGGCCGATGCTATTGAGTTAATGAAGAAACATGACATTGAAAATCTACCGGTGGTGAATGGAAGTGGTATCGTTGGTTCCTTAAGTGAAGGCGGCTTATTCAAACATATTTTGAACAATCCGCAGATCAAAGAGCAAACCATCGAATCGGTGATGGAGAATGCTTATCCTTTGGTGCCATTTGATATTCCAGTGGAAAAATTAAGTGCCCTTATTTCAAAAAATAATGGTGCCGTTTTGAGCCAGGATGAAATGGGTGCATACCATATTGTGACGAAATACGATATTATTCAAAGTTTGGCGAAGTAAGGAATTTTTTATTGAATATAAATACTGGCGTTTAATACTTGGAAAAGTATAAACGCCCTTTTTTTTATTGAAAGCCTTTACAGGAAATATGGTTCTAAAATTGATAATCGATTTTCGGTTATCTCATTTTAAAACAATATGTATGGATTGGTATGAAATATTTTTTGGCAAGGAAGGAAATTTCTTTTTTTTAGAAATCGCTTTTCGAACGGTTGTAATGTTCCTTATTGTTGTTGTTGGTTTAAACTTTACCGGCAAAAGAGGAGTAAAACAATTATCTGTTTTTGAAATGGTCATGATCATTTCTTTGGGGTCAGCAGCCGGTGACCCTATGTTTTATAAAGAAGTAGGCCTTTTGCAAGCTGTTGTGGTGTTTGTGGTCGTGCTTCTTTTTTACCGCCTTATCATTTTTCTCATTTCGCGCTATGATAAGGTGGAACTTCTTTTTGAAGGAAAACCTGTTGAGATTATTCGCGGTGGAAGATTTACAAAGGCTGCTGATAAAATGAACCTTGGCTCCGACGAACTTTTTTCTGAATTGAGGAACAATAGTGTTGATCATATCGGACAGGTGAAAAGTGCTATCCTCGAAACAAACGGAAGTTTCAGTTTTTTGTTTTTTAAAGATGAAGAGGTAAAACCTGGCCTTCCGGTATGGCCGGAAGACTTTAATAAGAAAAATAGGAATATACCTACCGCTACAGTTTATGCGTGCAGTAATTGTGGTGCTGTAGAAATGTTGGTGCCTGCCCCGGTATCTGTCTGCAGGCACTGTGAGAATGATGAATGGGTGCCACCACTTGACTGCCCAAGGATTACCTGAAACCTGAAACCTGAAACCCGATACCTGATACCTGATCCCCAAACTTATCTCCCAACATCCCACAACGATTTCACCTTAATCGTCCTCTTCCAGGGCTCATTTAATTCTACGGTAATCCGTTTTTCCACGCCGGGTTGAAGATCAAAATAATTGTCGCTTAATTTTCCTTTGTAACCGGGAATATCTATGAATACATATTTTGCAAAAGCAGTTGATTTTAATGTGATGGTATTTGCATCAATCTTCCAGGTTATTTTAGGATCAGTCAGTTTCAAATCTTTCGTACGAATCGTATCTCTTTCCGGACGCACATCATCCCGATAAGCTTCTTTTACCGCATACCACGCCGCCTTCGGACTGCGATCGTAATAGTCGGTGATGCTCCAGCTTGCTACCGGCCAGCAATCGTTTAACTGCCAGAGAAGTGTGCCCATATTATAAGGTTCTTTACTCCGGTGAATGAGGATCATATTCTTGAAGCCATAGTATTGGACACATTGCGTCAGGTACACATAATCTTCTACAGATAAATGATTGATTTTTGCTGAATCGATCATATAGCCCTTTAAATATCCTTCCAGCTTTTGATACCCATTACCTGCTTTCTGATGGGCTTGTAATACTTTGGAAAATAAATACCTGTCCTGTGGTTCTGTAATCGCCAGGATAGTTGAGTAATTTGGCATCGCCTGCATACCATATTCACTGATAAACCGGCCAGTCTTCTTTTCAAAAATTTCAAAATCCTGTCCGCCCCACCAGGTTCCCCAATAATGGCTATCACCTTCGGTCAAGCTTTGAGCTCTCCCCCATCCATAGCGCGGCGAGGTTGAAACATAGGGACGACTATCATCCACTTCCTTCACCCATTTTGGAATACTATCCTGGAAAAGTCGTTTGTAATCATCCCATAATTTTTCAGAATTTTTATCCGAAAGACGATATTGTTTCTGCCAGCCCCAATTATGGTAGGCTTCATCAATTTCATTATTGCCACACCAAAGCACAATACTCTTGTGATGGCGTAATCTTTTTACCTGGTATTTTACCTCTTCCCGTACATTGGCAAAAAAAGCATCATCTCCCGGAACCATGGTTCCGGCAAACATGAAATCCTGCCAAACATATATCCCCAGGGAATCACACAGATCATAGAAGTAATCATCCTCATAAATGCCCCCACCCCAAATGCGTAACATATTCATATTGGCATCTTTCGCCATTATAAGCATTTGGCGGTAATCAGCTTTCGTCATGCGGGTAACAAATGCATCCGAAGGAATATAATTTGCGCCCTTCATGTATACCGGTTTATCATTGATCGAAAAATAAAATGACTTACCTGTTTCATCCGGCGTTTCTACCAGTTTTACTTTTACCGGTGGCACAAATGGTTTCTCTGCAGGTTTTACATCATAACCTTCCAATCTCACTTCCTTCCAAATGCCGCAACCAGTGAGCTTTGGGCCCCAATCCCATCCAAAATGAAATTGTGCTTTGCGTGTGTACGCACGTGGATTGTCCGGAATTACATAAGGAATATCTGCCTTTGCCAGTGAATCAATTTTGTTTTGAGCTGAGTGGAAATAAACCATGAGGGTATTAGTGCCTGCAATCAATTTATTCTTTACGTCGATGGTCCATTGCCGGAACATATTATCTGCTTTCAGCAAAAGTTTGCCATTCAGGTACACATCCGCGTAAGTATCCAAACCATCGAAAACAAGGTCAATATTTTTTTTATTATGCAAATTCGCAGGTACAGTAAATGTGGTTTTATATTCCCAATCTTCTTTTTCTATCCATTGTACTTTTTTTTCATTATCCCTGTAAAAAGGATCCGGGATAATTTTATTTGCCATCAGATCTACATGCACTTCTCCGGGTACTTTTGCCGCATACCATTTGGCTTCATCCTGCCCGCGGAACTGCCAACTCGTATTGAGTTTGATGGATTGTACCTGCGCATTTGCTCCGGCAAAGAAGCTCATTATTAAAAAAGTAACAAAGCTTTTTTTGAGAATATTTTTTACGTGCATATTTATCTGTTAATATATTTTATCGGGTTAACCGGCTAAATATCCGAATAATTTTTCTTGATGGACTGAATAGTTTTTCCAATTCCTATCTAAACTTTAATAAACTCTTTCCATTCTTGAAAATGGATAACCATTACATCCTTTCTTGGGATTTTGCCTGTCGGCAGATGCGGACATTTTTGCTTCCTCAATTGTTTTTGCCTTATACACCGTGAGGCAAAATCCCCATCTGAAAGGTTCCATATCCGGCAAAAGCATATAATCTATACGGGTGTACAGACCAGGCTCACTTGGGTTGTTCATATCATTCCTGGCCACCAGATATTGCGCGGTTGTATCCCAACTG
>JBBSUB010000067.1:0-18305 GCA_038235345.1 Chitinophagales bacterium | reverse complement strand
GAGGATTTTGATTACAAGGGATACACGCACCATGCAAAAAAGGATGATCCGCAATATGAAATTAAAAGCGACAAATCGGATCACATAGCTGCACATAAAGAAAGCGCCCTAAGTAAAGTTTAGAGTTAAACCTAATTATATAAAATCTGAAATAAATAAAAATGGACAATAACGATAGTGTAAAATATAATGACCAGACAGATTTGAGACCGGAAGGCGAACGTATATTAGACGCACCGCTTGTGCATATGGATCTGAATGAATTTTCGAAAACAATTAAAAGTGAAAAAACCTGGAAAGAAAAAGACAGAAACGCGATAACTGTTTATAAAACAGATGGCATGCGCATGGTTCTGGTGGCATTACATAAAGGTGCGGTATTAGAGAGACATATAGCTAATGGGAATATTAGTGTACAGGTAATGGATGGTGAAATTAATTTCAGCACAGATGACCAAACAGTAAATTTAAAAGAAGGCCAGGCAATCGCATTGCATAAAAATATTCACCACGAAGTAACCGCGATCAAAGAATCGATTTTCTTATTGACTTTAAATACGGTTAAATCCCTTTCTTAGTTCTTAGTATTCCAACAAGTACAATCCTTTTTTTTTCAGGAGAATAACTTTTGAATTTATAAAGAATAATTCGTGTAATTGGTGCCTAAAATTCGTGGTTGAACTTTTGGAGTTATATAGTAGTCCCTCTATAGGGCGCTCTGATGTTTCGCTAAAAACAACTTTTGAAACACTGTCTTCAATTGGTGAAATTCGTGCCTAAAATTCGTGTTTTAAAAAAATGTAGTTGTATAGAAGCTAAATGTGCAAGATGAAAGAATGCAGCAATAAATACTTTATTTTTTGATCACTTTTCCACTGCCGGTTGTAGTAGCATCCACCACAGGATTTCCTTTGAAATAAACATTCCCGCTACCATTAAGCGTAGCATTTAACTTTTGCGCTACGGATAGTTCCGCATCACCCGAGCCTGAAATAGATACAGTCGCCTGATCGGTTACGAATCCAAAACTTTTCACGTCTCCACTTCCGGATATAGAAATTTTATAGTTTTTTGCATTTCCTTTTTCAATGGTTATTATGCCCGTACCGGAAGTAGTTGCAGCAAAATAATCCATCCCGAGGAAATTACCTTTAGTATCAATATTGCCACTGCCATTGGTAGTTACACTAGAAAGTGCCGGCATTGTTATATACACTTCAGAATTATCATTGTTCACATTCGTTTTGAACCCGATCAACAAGGTTCCGTTTTGAACTTTTGTTTCCAGAATGGAAAGTATATTTTCATAGGCTTTCACTTTTACATCAAATGCACTCCCGTAAGTAATAAATACATTGGCAGATCCGCTTACTGAAACATTGTAAAAATTTTCAACGTTGCGGGGTTCGGTTATAATTGCTCCTCCTCCATTTACCTTTTCTTTCTTACAGGAAATAAAAAAAGCACTCATGGCTACAACTATTAAAAGAAGATATTTTTTCATAAGAAAGCTTGATTTTCATGACGATTAAAGAAGAATATATTTCTTTAGCCGATATTTCATAATGAACGTGCAATTTAAAGGAGTATGGCTTAGGATCTCCTGAACAAGAATGTGAAGAGGATCATTTTGGAAAAAGATTAACATTATAAAAAATCAGGAGTTGATCCTTTCCTCTTCGTATCAGGTATATTATTTTTGCCCTGAGAAAAATTATTTTAATAAACATTGTGCCGGTAATTTCGCAACTAATCCATCGTATAATACTTAACTTTATTCGTTAGCCCCTTTTATCGTTTATAAGTAACCCATCATTGAAAAAAATTTTCAGATACATCAGGGAGGTTTTCAGTGAATTTTCTGCTGATAATATTTTTAAGTATAGTGCTTCCCTGGCATACTACACAGTTTTTTCTGTTGCGCCGGTTTTATTGATCATTATCAGTTTGTCCGGTTTGTTTTTTGGGAAAGAGGCAGTTCAGGGAAGGGTGTATCACGAATTAAATGGCTTAATTGGGAGTGAGGCTGCTTTACAAATTCAAAATACCATCCTCAATATACACTTGACCGGCAATAGTTTTATAGCCACTATCACAAGCATAATTTTAATAATAATAGGTGCCACTACTATATTTGGTGAGATACAGGATTCCCTGAATAAAATGTGGGGCTTAAGAATAAAAAGTAAAAAAGTGTGGTGGAAATTAATTCTCACGCGGCTCATTTCATTCTCCCTGATACTTACGATAGGCATTATTATGAGCATTTCTTTAATATTAAATGCCGTCGTAACAGCTTTTGGAAAGTTTATTACAAAATATATTCAAGATTACAGTTTATACTTAATTGGATTTATTAATAATATTTTATCTTTCCTTGTTGCTGCATTTTTATTTTCTTTGCTGTTCAAAATACTTCCGGATGCAAAAATAAAATGGAAAGATGTCGTCATCGGGGGCTTAGTTACAGCAGTTTTCTTTACATTGGGCAAAGTAGGAATTAGCTTTTATATAGGTAAAAGTAATTTAGCCTCTTTGTATGGTGCGGCAGGATCTATTATTATATTTATGGTTTGGGTTTATTATAGTGCAATAATTCTTTACCTTGGGGCCGAATTTACCAAAGTATATGCTAACTTGTACGGAGGCAAAATAATACCAAATGAATATGCGGAGTGGATAAAAACTGAAGAAAAGCCCGTCAGCTCCCCACAATTAAAAAACAAAGAATTAACTTAGCTTTGAAAACCTTTTAAGTTTACTAAAACGATGAAAAAGAAGATTCTAATTATTGATGATGATTTTGACATGTGCACACTGCTTAGCCGCTTTTTAGATAAAAAGGGATATCAGACCGAAGTTGCCTATAACGGCAATAAGGGACTAGCAAAATTCAATGAAGAGCATTTTGATATTGTTCTTTGTGATTTCAGGCTTGGAGATAAGGAGGGCAAGGATGTTTTGGTTAAAATAAAGGAAGCCAGGCCCAAAACAATCGTTATTATCATTACCGGTTACTCTGATATCAAAATTGCAGTTGATGTGATCAAGTTGGGAGCTTTTGATTATATCACAAAGCCATTGATTCCGGACGAGGTAATAAATGTGATAGAAAAAGCACTCAAAGCTTCTCCAAGTGAGCAAATAGGCATCATTGCCGGAAACGACTCTGTTGTAGAAACTTTTACCAGTTCTACTTCCGCAGCTCCTGCAAAACCTAAAAAATCCTATGTTGTTTCTCCAAATGACCAGGAATATCTTGTAGGTCAGGATGGTGAAACTGCCAGATTGTATAAGCAGATCGAAATTGTTTCACAAACGAATTATAGCATTATTCTATACGGCGAAAGTGGTACAGGAAAAGAAGTGATCGCTAAAACAATACATGAAAGTAGTCGAAGAAGAGGAAAGCCTTTTATCGCGATGGATTGTGGTACCCTTTCCAAAGAGCTTGCTGGGAGTGAGTTGTTTGGGCATGTAAAAGGAGCTTTTACCGGCGCTATCACAGATAAGGAAGGGCATTTTGAATTAGCCAATGGCGGCACATTATTTCTGGATGAAGTTTCAAATCTTGCGCTGGATGTACAAGCTTCGCTACTTCGCGTAATTCAGGAAAGAAAGTTTAAAAGAGTTGGCGGCACGAAAGAAACGGATGTAGATGTGCGGATAATCGTTGCCTCCAATGAAAACCTCCAGGAAGCTTATAAGAAAGGTAAATTCAGAGAAGATCTTTACCATAGATTCAATGAATTTTCAATCAATCTTCCGGCTTTAAGGGAACGGAAAGGAGATATTTTATTATTTGCCCAGTTTTTCCTGGATAAAACAAATGAGGAATTACAGAAAAACATCGAAGGCTATGAAGACGATGTAGAAGAAATGTTCTTAAAATATGCATGGCCGGGGAATTTGAGAGAATTTAGAAATGTTGTCCGCCGGGCGGTATTACTAACTTCTTCCGGTAAAATTAAATCTTCTGTTCTTCCCTGGGAAATCACCCAGGCTCACAACGAGAATGAATTTTTTAGGCCTTCCAATTCAAACAATGAAGGTGCACAACCTAAATTTAAAGAAATAGATCTGAAAGATGCTGCAGCAAAAGCAGAATATGACACCATCATGAGTGTTTTAAAAGATGTCAATTTCAATAAAACCAAGGCTGCTGAGATTCTTAAAATTGATCGCAAAACACTTTATAATAAAATAAAAATTTACGAATCACTATAATATTGATTCATTCAAAAAATAGCAATAAAAAATGCCGGGATATCTTTCCGGCGTTTTTTATTTGGGTACGCAATTTGTCTTGCTTCCTATGTAACCAAATAAAAATATTTACTATGGAAGATAAAATAGAAATGACCACGTTGACATCCGTTTTAGAAAAGCTTCGCATAAAAAAAATGGACAACGAATTTAAAATGTCTCCGGATGGGTTTGGCATAGGTAACAATAAATATTATCACCCCGAAGATTTAAAGATCATACGCAATTATCGATTTGAAGGCGACTCCGACCCTTCAGATAATGCAGTCCTGTATTTGATTGAAGCAAAAGATGGTTTGATCGGCTACTCCCTGGATGCTTATGGAGCGTACAGCGACCATGACGGCGATGGATACGATGACTTTATCCGCAAACTAAAAGTAGATGAAAGAGAAGAACAGGAAATCTTTGCTCACTAAAGAGATTAAATATGTGAATAGTCAGCAAGCTCACAATTGGGGCTATTCATATATTTTTTTAATAAGTTCTTTATTTTTTTCCATAACTACTTTGCGTTTCAGGCTCAACTTGGGAGTCATTTCCCCCGAATCAATTCCCCACTCTTCCGGTATTAGTTCGAATTTTTTTACCTGCTCTACATGGTTGAACAATAAATTGTATTTATCAAGTATTCCCCGGTATAATTCAATCACTTTTGGATTGGTAATCGTTTTTTCCCTGGAAGAATTTTCGACATTATTTTCGCGACACCAATCATTTAAATAACTAAAGGCAGGAATTATAAGAGCGGATACAAATTTATACCCTGCCCCAATCACCATCATATTTTCAATAAATGGTGATTCTTTCATTTTATTCTCGATAACGACAGGAGCTACATATTTACCCCCGCTGGTTTTAAACATTTCTTTTTTACGATCGGTGATTTTCAGGAACTTATTGTCTATCATCATACCTATATCTCCGGTTTTAAACCAGCCATCTTCCGTAAATGCCTCTGCCGTTAATTCCGGATTTTTATAATAGCCCAGCATAACATTTGGACCTTTACATAAAATCTCCCCGTCATCAGCTATTTTAACCTCCACATTGTTGATCAGCGGCCCTACAGTTCCAAACATCCTTCCTTCCTCCTGATATCTATTCACACTTATTACAGGCGATGTTTCCGTAAGTCCATATCCTTCCATTATAGGCAAATTAGCAGCAGTAAAAATCCGGATAAGTCTTACCTGGCACGCAGCTCCACCGCTTATTATACATTTTACATTATTGCCTAGGGCATCGCGCCATTTATTAAAAATAAGTTTATTAGCGAGAGATAGTTGAGCATTATAAAAGAAACCCTGGTTTGTATTGATCTCAAATTTTGTTGCAAGGCGGTGTGCCCAAAAGAATAACTTCCGTTTTATTCCGGTTAATTCTCCGCCTTTTAGCATGATTTTCTCATATACTTTTTCCAATACTCTTGGAACGGTAGTAAATAAATCAGGTTTTACTTCTTTTAAATTATCCCCGATTGTTTCCAGACTTTCTGCATAAAAAATGGATGTGCCTCTGAACAAATAAATGTAGGTAACCATCCGTTCAAAAATGTGATTAAGGGGTAAGAAACTCAATGATTTCATATTTTCGCCCGGAGGAAAATAAGGCATACTATCCAGCACATTACTTAAAATATTTCTGTGTGAAAGCATCACTCCTTTTGGCTTTCCTGTAGTACCTGACGTATAGATCATGGTTGCAAGATCCTCATATTTTATAGCTGCTGAAATGGCTTCCAATTGCTTTGAATTCTCTTCGTCACCCAGACTCAAGATATCTTTCCAATGTTTCACCCCTTCAACCATATCAAAAGAATAAATCTCTTTCAGATCAGGAAGATTATTTTGTATTCGCTTTATTTTTTCAGAAAGGTCCCCATCATTTGTAAAAATAATCTTTACCCTGGAATCCTGTAAAATATACTCCAATTCCAGATCATTGATGGTCGGATAAACCGGTGTCAATACAGCGCCTATTTTTTGCGTAGCCAAATCAAGCATGACCCATTCGGGGCGATTTTTCGCAATGACAGCTATTTTATCTCTTCCTTCGGGCGTATTATCCCCCCTGCCATAACCAAGCTTTAAAAGACCAGTGCTTAACTTATTTACAATATCAGACACTTCACGCGTATTATACTCTACCCATGCCCCCTTTTCTTTACCGGCGAGCATCGCGCGTTCAGGAGAATCTGTCAGGTGGAGATTAATGCAATCAAATAAACGGGTCGGCTGTGTCATTAATAGCAGATTTTAGAAGGTAAATAATTATGTCTTATACAAGTCCTAAATTAAAGAATATAAGTTAATAAAATCATTCCTTTTTTACAGTCCGGCTTTCTATAAATAAATCTCTGAAAATGATCAGTAGATATTATGCTTTGCTATTCAATAATCTATCTACCTGAACGATGCGAAAATTCCCCAGGAATAAACTATCCCATTACTTTAATGATAGAATTGACCTGTGGGCATTCTAAAAAAGTTTTCCTTTTGGAAGGAACTAAAAGCAGCATATTCTTCCTTATTGGTGCCTATCCAGTTTTGATAAGCTGAGAGGTTCTGCGCCGATCCGAACAACCATTGATTATATGCCTGGAACATTCCTCCACTCAAAAGTTTATCCTGAAGTTCAAACAATTGAAACGGAAACTTTGCCTTATAATCCTTATTCCAATCAAGTATAAATCGAGTTCTGATCATAGTCAGTGATTCCGGCCCTATTCCTCGTTGAACAACACTGTTTTGTTTATTCATCGTAGCCAGGTAGGCTAATTCAAAACTATTTTTATCTTTTGTGTCTGCCAACAAATCAGCTTCCGCAAATAATTTCTTATAACTTTCAAGCAAAATATTTTTCATTTCAGCTGACCGGGCAGTATATGATTCAATATTCAAAAAAATCTCTCCATAAAGTATGCTCCAAATCTTATCTTTTGTCAAATAATAAAATTTAGCGGCATTATAATAATTCGTTCCAAAGGCAGGATCTTCCTTAATTCCGTTTTCCCAAATTTTTATAGCGTTATTATCTTTTTGTATCCACAAAAGCTCCCCATAATCATTGTAAAGTGGACCACTCTTAGGAAAACTCTTCAATCCTTTCTTATACAATTTATCGGCTTCCTTAAAATTTGAGGAAACTTTATAGATTAATCCTCCAATCTGGTAGGCCTGATCATCTGCAGTATTTCTATCAAAAAAAGGAGACAATACTTTTATTCCTTTCTCGTATTCATTCTGAAGGTAATAATTAAAAGCAAGATCTTTCGCCAAGGCCAGGTTGTTTGGTTCCATTTTGATGGCTCGTACTAAAATCAGCGTTGCATTAGCGTAATCTTTTTGCTGCATGAACGTTTTTGCATTTTCATGGAGCTCTGCCACATCCTGGGCAGAACCCAGAACAGTCAGAAAACTAAAGACGATTACAAGTAGAATTTTGTTCATGCGGTAAAGATAAAATACTTTGTTCTTTTAAATCCTTTATAAAAACCGAAAAGTTTTTTGAATTGCTTAATAGCTGAATGGTCGAATAGCTAAATGGCTGAATAATTAAATTGGTGAATTGCTCATGCCTCAAAGCAGCTTATAGCTCCTTACCTTTACAAAATGAAAATCGACATCCTCTCTGTAGTTCCTCAATTAATGGAAAGTTTTTTCGCACACTCCATTTTAAAAAGAGCCGGAGAAAAAGGGTTGCTGGATGTAAAAATCTATAACCTGCGAGATTATACTAATTATAAACACGGACAGGTAGATGATTACCAATTTGGTGGTGGTGCCGGACTTGTGATGATGGTGGAACCATTGGTGAATGCTATAGAATCATTACAGAAGGAGATGGCCTATGACGAGATTATTTTTCTGACACCTGACGGAGAAACATTCAATCAAAAAACAGCGAATACACTGAGTTTAAAGAATAATTTATTGCTGATCTGTGGCCATTATAAAGGAATTGATCAAAGAATACGCGACCATTTTGTAACCAAAGAAATCTCTATAGGTGATTATGTATTGAGTGGGGGAGAATTAGGCGCGGCAGTTATGGCAGATGCTATCGGAAGATTAATTCCGGGTGTTTTAAATGATGAAACCTCCGCCCTCACGGATTCGTTCCAGGATGATTTGCTTGCACCTCCAGTATATACGCGGCCGGAAGAATTTCGTGGCTGGAAAGTTCCTGATATTCTAATGAGTGGTAATCATGCAAAAATTGAGGAATGGAGATACCAGCAATCGGTGGTGAGGACGGAGAAGATGAGGCCGGATTTAATTGGGGATTGAGGATTTAGGATTGGGGATTGGGGATTGAGGATTTAGGATTGAGGATTGAGGATTGAGGATTGGGGATTGAGGATTAAAATGCAATTTCAGCATCTAAAATATTAGAAATAATTTTATCTTTCACACTCTCTTTGGCTTCGTAAATACCCTTTTTTAAATAGAAATAATCAACTGAAGATGTTTCCGGGTCAACAATAAAATATTCAGACACACCGTATTTTTCATATACTAATTTCTTCTCCCCATAATCTAATTGGGAAGTACCCGGCGATAAAACTTCTATAACTAAATCAGGTGCTCCTGTCAATCCTTTTTCTTCAATGAGATGCAACTTCTCTGTCTTAATAAAAACCAGGTCCGGTTGAAAGATATTTTGATTTGAATGGACATCATAGGGAGAGATTCTTAATTGCCCGATCTTTATTTGTTTTTAAATAAATAGATAAATTAAAAAACAATTCTCCTAAAACAACTTGATGAATATCTCTTAATGCAGAACTCATAATTCATTTATCATTTATTACCTGGCAAATGGTTCCCTCAGGAAGGGTTTCCCATATTTCCAGCATCGATATTGGAGGATGAATTAAAGCATAGTTTCCTAAAACTACCCAATTTTGAGAGGATACTCAATTCAGCAGGTTCGTGGGTAGTAGGCGGCAGGTAGTAGGATTAAAGCTCTGAATACGAATCATTAAAACAAGAATTCATCGCCATTAAAAAGCTAAACTATTTGCAATCAAGTCAATCTTCCGGGCCAAATAAAGAGTCCTCCACTTTTATATTCAATTCTATTCTTTGGTAGTGGATAGAAAATGATTCCCGCATAGATTCATTGATGATGATGGTGGGAAATAAGATGCCATCAAATTCCAGGTACTCTAAAAACTGGTGCACTATCTCATGCGATCCGGAAAGACTTCCTTGTAAGGTGGTACTCTGTGTCCGGCTTTGTAACAGCAAATGCGTTTTAATATCAATGAAATAAAACCCTGCATTGCCGTCGTTGGATTTTAACCGAACCCGGTAACACAGGTTTTCGTCCACCCATTCCTTCCCTTCGTACGAAAGTTTATACCCTTTCTCTTTGTGCTTAATGAGAGGTCCAAAAATATCCATTTCCATTTTGAGATCAGAAAGTTGACTTAACGGTATATTGATCAAATCATACTCTTCTGAAGAGAATTTCCAGCCCCTTTCGGGAGTGATGATTACGCCATTAAACTGATTTTCAACACGGTAAATTGCATGAAAAAGCTTTCCTTTTACTTTGGTAATACGCAGCAGCAAATCCAGTCCCGGCATCTTTTTTACTCCATCCATTTGTATGGTTTCTATCGAATTAATTTGTTCCATTCCCCCTCTTGCTTCGATATAATGACTGATAATATCCTCTATCGTAAATATTTTTGATATCTGGATATAAAAGAGAACAATTACTACAATAGCAAACATAAAAATGAAAAGGTCTTGCAAGGGCAGGAGTTTTATTGCAAGATAACAAAAGGGTTTGTCAGACTATTGAAATTTGACCAAAGGCATGAAATTCTATTAAATAGTAAGGAATTATTTTTAGTACTAAATGTTGATCATTATGTTTTAAAGTGTGTTTTAAACTACTTCGAAATGGAACCAGGTATTAAAGAAAATGACAAGCCTATCCCTGGATTCGTAAAATATGTGCGGATTATTATGGGTCTAACAATTATTTTAATAGGCAGCCTCTCCTTTTATCATTTTATATTTGACAACCCGTCCCCAACAAATGAGCAAGGAAGCTTTTTATATAGTATGTTTTATACCCTTTTTATTGCATCCGGAGTGTAGTTGATTTTCACAAGAAACAAACCAGCGGCAAGGGATCTTTCCAAAGCCCGCCTTTATAAATCAATTATTATTATAAACGCCGTAATCCTGGCACTTACAGCTATGTCGTTCTTCTTAGATTGATAAAATAACCAGAATACAACTATTATAACTCTGCTGAGCTCTGCGAATATCTATTTATTCCGGCCTTTGATTTAGGCCTGAATGTGCATTTAAAGCGTCTCCCGAAAATAAAGCCATCAATATTATTTGATTTATTTTTGACCCCAAAATAGTTTAAAACAAACCACATGAACTTAGTAGTGAAAGGGAATATAGTTGACATCCAGGCCAAAGAAATTTATTATGGGGAATTAGATATAGAAAACGGAGCGATAAAATCCATTGTAAGAATTGGTGACGCTGATGAAGCATCTGCTTTCATTCTTCCCGGTTTTATTGATGCACATGTGCATGTAGAAAGTTCCATGTTGATCCCCTCTGAATTTGCTAAGCTGGCCGTTGTACATGGTACGGTTGCCACGATCAGCGATCCGCATGAGATAGCGAATGTGTGCGGAATAGAAGGAGTAGAATACATGATTGAGAATGGAAAAACTGTTCCTTTTAAATTTCATTTTGGCGCGCCAAGTTGTGTTCCGGCAACGGTTTTCGAAACGGCCGGTGCAGCCTTGGATGCAGAAGCAGTCGATAAATTGTTAGCCAATAACGACATTTATTATCTCAGTGAAATGATGAACTTCCCGGGAGTATTATTTCAGGATGAAGATGTGTATAAAAAAATAGAATCCTCCAAAAAATTCGATAAACCTGTGGATGGGCATGCACCCGGTTTACGCGGAGAAGATGCCCGCAAATACATTGCTGCAGGAATCAGTACCGACCATGAATGTTTTACAGCAGAAGAAGCCCTGGATAAATTAAAATACGGCATGAAGATCCTCATACGCGAAGGAAGTGCTGCTAAAAATTTTGAGGCATTAATTGATCTGCTGAATGATCATGAAGATGAAATAATGTTTTGCAGTGATGACAAACATCCGGACAGCCTGGTAAAAGGACATATCAATGAATTATGTGCAAGAGCGGTTGCAAAAGGAATTGATGTTTTTAAGGTATTGAAAGCCGCCTGCATTAATCCGGTTCAACATTATAAAATGAAGGTGGGTTTATTGAAAGAGGGTGATCCCGCGGATTTTATCATCGTAGAAAACTTGAAGGACTTTAAAGTTTTGGAGACATTCATTAATGGAGAAAAGGTTGCTGAAAAAGGACGGACAAATATTCAAACAAAACCTTCTTCTGTCATCAATCAATTTAACTGTACAGAAAAACAATTGGATGAATTTCTTTTCCTAGTGATGGATTCGCATCCTGAAGTGATAGAAGCCCTGGACGGGCAATTAATCACAAACAAATTATCCCTCGTTCCAAAAATCGAAAATGGTTTTTATGTGAGTGATCCGGAAAAGGATATTTTAAAAATAGTGGTCATTAACCGCTACAAACCGGCACCAATTGCAAAAGCATTTATTAGGAATTTCGGATTAAAATCCGGAGCAATCGCCTCTTCCGTAGCACATGACAGTCACAATATTATTGCCGTAGGTGCGGATGATGAAAGCCTTGCAGACGCTGTCAATCTCATTATTCAGACACAAGGTGGAGTGAGTGTAGCAAATCATCACAATCCCACAATCAATAAAGTACTGCCCTTACCTGTTGGGGGGTTAATGAGCAATGAAGACGGCTACTTTGTTGCTGAAAAATATACAGAAATAGATGCGGCTGCAAAGAAATTGGGTTCAACATTATCTGCCCCTTTTATGACGCTTTCTTTTATGGCATTACTGGTTATTCCTCATTTGAAATTGAGTGATAAGGGGCTTTTTGATGGAGATCAGTTTAAAATATTGGGAGATTGATTTGAAGGAAAAACTGAATACCACAAAGACAGAAAGTGCACAAAGAGAAAATGAAGTTTTTCTCTTTCTTCTTCGTGCTCTCACGTCTTGGTCGTAAAAAATCAGCTCAATCAATGCTAAATTCTAATAACTGATTGCTCAAAGCTCGTAGCTGAAAAATTATTCGTGTAATTCGTGCCTACAAATTTGTGTTTAAACCTTCTTCTGATTCGTGAGACACGAATTGAGACGATGGTTCTTCTTCTAAACCCTCTATTATTCCACCCGAAAAGAAAGCTTCCAATTCTTTCAAGGTCTCTTTATTGGTTTGGATATCTTTTATGATCTCTCCTTTATTTAAAACAACGATGCGGGAGCAAACTTCTGTGGTGTGAATCAGATCATGACTGGAGATTAAAAAGGTTACCTTCTTTTGAGATGCAATCTCCCTGATTAGCGCTTTCAACCTGTATTGAGTCGTGGGATCCAGGTTAGCAAAAGGTTCATCCAAAATAATCACCTCCGGATTTCCGATCAAAGCTCCGACAACACCAACTTTCTTTTGATTTCCTTTCGACAGGTCCCGGATATATTTCTTTTTGTTTAGAATTTCATCATTAAATAATTCCTTGAACGGCTCCAGGAATTCATTGATCTGTTCTTTATTCTGGCCTCTCAATTCCCCGATAAAATAAAAATATTCCTCCGGCGTCAGATAGCCGATCAAAAAGCTTTCATCAATAAACGCACCTGTAAAGGTTTTCCAGTCTTCACTTTTATTCACGACAATACCATTACTCGTCACACTCCCTGAATTAGGCGCAATCAAATCCAGGATCATACTAAATAAGGTGGTTTTACCGGCACCATTATTTCCCACCAGACCAAAAGATTGACCGTTGGGAATCTCCAGTTTTGGAATATTTAAAACAGTAACATTATTATAGACTTTCGTCAGATTTTCGATTGAAATCATTTGTATTATTTTAATTTTTTTCTTTGTAAGCAGCGAGTGTAGCGTATTTCTCTTTTTTATACACGTTTTCAATAATAGTGAATACCTTATTCCTAAAAGCCAGTCCTAAAATTCCCAGGACGGCAACAGAAAGATAACCGGCCTCAATTCCCCAGGGTTTATAGAACACATAGAATATTATGATAGGTAACAATAACTTGGGAAGGGTGATCAATAATGTTTTTATATTAAAGGCCTTTTTATCTCCAAAGGCCTTTTTACCGGTCGTAAGATCAATAGGTGTTTTTACATAAGCTCCCCCTAACAATACAATGTGCGCATTTACCCCGATATTATAAATACCTCCTACTATAATCGCCATGTAAACTTCCCAACCCAGGAATAAATAAAACGCAGATACCACCACACTAATAGCCGTAGCAATGACTATGAGCCACCATTTGGAAGAGAGATATTCTTTGTACTTTATATTCTGACTCATCATTAATGGATAGTATGCGCTATCCCAACTTGGAACGAAGCCGCCAAATGTGAAGAGGAATCCTCCTGAAATAAAAATTCCGGCGAACAATTTCCAGGTAGGACCCTGGTAAGTGTCACTAGAGAAAATCAACAACCCATAGAAAAGAAAAAACACACTCATCAAAACAGTTGATTTTGAGCGCTTATTTCTTTTAATCAATTTAATGTCATTTTTCAGAAAAGTACCTAAGGTGCCAAATTTTTCCAGCCAGGTAAAATTCTCTGTATCCGCTATTACCTCTTTAGCCTTTACTGCTTCATCTGTACGCAGGATACTTATAAAATACCGGAAACAATACCAATAGAGAAAAACCGGGATGAGCACCATTCCGAAACCAACAACAGGATACTCATAAAAGGTCTGGAAAACAGGAGCTGTATATAGGGTAATGTCCAGGTAGCCGAAATATTGAAGGCCAGCAAAAGAAATTATGACCATAGCCACAGCGACAAATAACTTATCCAGGTTTTCCATCAAAAGATTTAAATAGTTATTTGCATAAACCAGGGAAGCCATAGCAATATGCCAGGCCAAAACCCCTGCTACAGAATAGCCATTGATTAATAATACAATGGTGAATGGCACAAAGAAAAAAGCAGCATAAATATTAAAAAATGAAATGGATGATTTACCCAATAAGAAATGGACGATCTTCCCTTTTTTTAAGGGCATCGTCAAAAAAGGCTTCACGTACATAACCGGCGACTTTTGCATAAAATACCGTATCATCAGATCTGCAAGCCACCAATAAATTAAATATTTATTAATGATAGATAAAGGCTCTAAATTTTTTTCTCTTAAAGCATAAAATGCGGCAACTCCAAGGAATAAAATCATCACAAGATAAAACGCAACAATAAGTCCTAAAATAATCTTTATAAAAAGATTCATTTTAAAAGAAGCCGACCTGGAAAATGCTTTCCATTCTAAAAAGAGAAATTGTTTGATCATACTTCATTTTGTTAGTTCCTGAAAGAATAAATTGTTTTGGGAGAGAGTCTTAAAGATATAAAAAATCAGGTTTTTTAATTAAATCTTATTTAAAAGGAATTATTTAAGTTTAGAGTTTGTTTAGTTTTTTCATCAAATCTAATTTACCGGGTCATTCTATAATAAAAGATCTACGTTTTTCATCCTGATTCCCTGCCTGGGTTAGTGAGGCATGTAACAGATTTCGGCATACTTTTTAATTTTAAGTCAGGGCGTAAATTCCAACATGCAAACACAAAGGAAATCTCATTTTAAATTGGGAGTACATATTTCATGACAACCAATATCCAAAAATGGCATCTTTTATTGCATTTCCAATAAAAGAAAACTCATAATTGACTAATTAATCGAATCGTAGACAGGGAGTTGAACAAACGTTCGGCAGCTAGATTCTCATAGTATAGAAATATTCAGAAAAAACGTTGCAATCCAAATTCAGATTAATTTACTTTAATCCTGTTAGTGATAAATGGAATCTCGCCAAAAATGATTGAATTGATTATTCAAATTCATCAGCCAGGTTTTATGAAACCTTTTCCTTAATACGAGAAACGCGAAACTGATTCGATCCTTCATTTTATCTCTTTCTTTACCTTGCGCACAAACGCCTCACTCACATTCATAAAATTGGCAATTTCTGAAATGGTGAACCTGCCGGATGAGAGTAAGTTCCTTACCCCTTTTTCTATACCCTCTTCCCGTCCCTCTTCCCTTCCCTCTTCCCTTCCCTCTTCCCGTCCTTCTTCCCTTCCTTCTTCCTTTGCCATCTGGCGATCGTGTTCTATTGTCTTTTTAATTGCATATTCATCCCAGGATGCCATTAAGTCTTTTTCGTATTTCATATATTCCTCCTTTGTTAAGTTGGATACCGCCGCTATATTAAATAGTCTTGAAAATATCCTTGTATTTAAAATTGCAGGAATTTTTTTTAGGCTGCTCATATTTTTCAATATATACAACCACTTATCCTCACCTGTTTTTAATTCCTTTTCTGTCTTTGTAAATTTAGGTATTTCTATGAAAATAAATCCCAGCTTTTTATAGAATTCTTTGCCTGAACGTTCATAGGCCAGTCGCACCCGATGCAGGTACTCCGTTTTATCTGAATCATCTAAAACTGAATCCATCAACCCGATAAAATAAACTTCTTTGAGCGAATAATCCCAGTTGCCGCCTTTCGGTGCCTGATCATGAATCAATCTTGAACTATAATAAACTGCCCTGTCTTTAAAATATTGCTGATGAATACGTTGTACCTCAATAATAAACTGTTCGCCGTCCTGCCCTGTACAGGTAAGGTCGAATATCATTTTACGGCTGATTGGGATAGGGCCGGAATGCTCGTTTTTATTATAAACAAGATCTCTTATCACCTTTCGGCCTTTAAAAAGTTCATTCAAAAAATCAATCAGCAATTCTTTACTTGGTTCACTGCCAAACAAATGCTTGAAACCGAAATCAGTAAGCGGGTCTATATACCGGCCTATGATGCGGATCATTTCTTTTTTGTTCTTTGCCATAGTTAAAGATATGGAGGATATGGATCTATTAAAAAAATCACTTCTGTAATTTTGAAAAATAGAAAAAGTTTTCCCATAAGAAGTTTCAGGGCTATTAAAAAGAACAAATTGCAAACGTTTATGAGATGATTTTTATAACAAAAAGACCATGGATTCAATCCTGCTTCTACGGTCTCCGTTTGCATCAGCTTGATGACATCTTTTTCTTTTCTGAATTCTTATTTCCCACAGGTAAAAATTAAGGACAGAGCGGCATTATTTGTACTGCAACTCGTGAAGCATAAAGGTTCCACGTGTTAGCCACAACTGGACGAAGATGATAAAACTACCGTCTTAAAAATTATTGACAAAATGCTGACCACTAAAAAATTTAAAGACTTCTTTCAAAAAAATGTTGCCGCTTTATAAAAAAGAGGACATAACAAAAAGGCCATCGGTATTTATTATTGATGATTTTTTTGTTTTATGATTTTAGCTCTTTACCAAGGCACAAGGATTGCTAACGTACAAAACCCGCCCTACACCCTTGCGCCACTCAGGGGTTTATAAAGTTTTGCATTATTGGTTGCACTGAAGGCTGCATCTTCTGGATTATTTCCGATACCGTTATCAATTATATAATCCGGTATTCCGGCAGCATTCGATCTGGATATAATCTGCATGGTATCGATAGTGTAATAATCAAGTTCTATGGCCATCTACTTTAGTTTAAATATTAAATTTTCGAACAAAAGCTGTTTTTTATTTTTGACTTTTATTGTCTTACCCTTAAAGTCAATCCACCTAGTGTCTGCTCTATTATTAAAAGTAATATTTTGGCGATTAGGGAACAATTCAATTTCATTACTCGAATTTTTAAACTCCCAATTTCCCCACGATATAAAAACCGCAGGGCCATATCCTGTATATTTATAAGAATTGTTGGAATAAAAACAAAATTGATTGCCTACATAAAGCGGTCCCCTGTCACTTTCATAACATTTTGCCTCGAAAAAAGGTTGTTGATGAAATGTGCTAGAACAAGAGAATAACCCTATTAAAAAAAGTATAATTATTATAGATTTCATTTATCTTGAAATAAAGTTTGAGAAGATTGTTGTTTTTGCGTCTTTGTAAGACTTTATTGAATTTCTTGATCCTGGATTATAAATTATATTAGAGTTGACCATACGATGCATCATAAATATTATGTGCAATGAAGTATTTGCATTCAAATTAATAATGGGTAGGTTTTGATACTGCGGATTTAAACCTCTAATATAACTATCAGTAATTTGCCCCATCGTCCCCCGGTAATAGTAGGAACCTGTACGGCTCCATAGCAGTCGGAGACTAATTTTAATTGTGCATCATCCAACAATATCCAGTTAAGGTATGCCTTGGGACGGCTTGATTCATAAGGACGGTTTGGGGAATTGGCAAAACTGGTTAAAGGGCTGTTTAAAACTCCTTCCGGATTACTAAGTTCACTTAAAGCGCCCTTGCCTGCACCTGCCAGACCTCCGCTCAATGCATAGATAAGAGCCGTAACAATATTTGTTGCACCGGTATAAGGAGAATTATTGGTGCCCGTCGGTAGATACCAGCCAAATACCTTCGCGGTAAACTTATCGCCGGCCATTACTTTTAAAACGATTCCAGGCCCAATTCTCTTATCTGTAGCAGTACTGAACAATTGACTTACGTTTTTATTGTTGTTATCAGTATCAAAACCAGACGGTTTATTATTAGAAGTGACTGTTTCCGGAATATTATTAAACAATTTATTTTCAAAACTACGATTCGCATCTTCCATTCCTGCCTGGTAAATTGCTTCTTTTTGTTCTTCTGTAAGTACCATTCTTATAACTTGTCCGCCTTTGGCGTGATTGCCCAAATGATCTTTAATCATATAATCATACACAAAGTCAGTTATAACATTATTGTCATCTCTTACAGGTCTTATCCTACCTTCTTCGTGGGGAATAAATTGCAGTACATCGGTATAATCTGTGGTCTCCGGATCAT
>JBBSUB010000066.1:0-18306 GCA_038235345.1 Chitinophagales bacterium | reverse complement strand
GGTCCTGATTGTTTAGATGATTCCAATTTTTAAATAAGATCTGATTTATGGTTTGAATAAAATCAGACTCCTGCCATTTTATTCAAAGGAAATTCGTGAGACACGAATTTAGGCGGCGCGGCGGAATGGCCTGAATTTAGGCTATACGATGGAATGGCCTGAATTTAAGCAGTACACACTAATTACGAACATTTATGCGAACGAAAGCACGAATTTCGGCAGCATCACTTTGGCAGCCCCGATTCGTGTCCCACGAATCGTATTGGTCCTGATTGTTTAGATGATTCCAATTTTTAAATAAGATCTGATTTATGGTTTGAAAAAAATAAGACTCCTACCTATTTATTCAAAGGAAATTCGGGAGACCTGAATTTAGGCGGTACGGCGGAGATTAATTTACGATCGTCAATCTAAAATCTAAAATCTAAAAAAAAATCCTCCTTATAATTAAATAAGGAGGATTTTTCAAATTCGGTATAAAGAATTATTAATAATCTTTGTTGTAACCGCCGCCGCCGCCGCTGCTTCTGCCACCGCCGTATCCGCCGCCGCCGCCGCTTCTTCCACCGCCACCGCCGCCGTATCCACCGCCGCCGCCGCTTCTTCCGCCGCCGCCGCCGTATCCACCACCGCCGCCGCTTCTACCGCCGCCGCCGCCGTATCCACCGCCGCCGCTCTTCTTGTAACCGCCGCCTTCAGGGCGAGGTTGAGATTCGTTGACGATCAATTTACGACCTTGAATTTCACTTTCGTTCAATGTAGCGATAGCAGTTTTTGCTGCTTCATCATCTTCCATTTCTACGAAACCAAATCCTTTACTACGACCTGTGTTTTTTTCTTTAAGAATTTTTGCACTTGTTACTGTACCGTACTCGCTGAATAAGGTATTTAAATCTTCATCTGTCATTGACCAACTAAGATTGCCTACATAAATGTTCATTGTAAAACTTTTTGTTTAATAAATTTTGTAACATTAATAGAATTAGTAGTTACAATGAACTGAAGAAAACCGTTGAAAAGTGAACCATCAGCTAATAGAAAAACAGACTAAACCCATTAATAATTAATAAAGGTAACCTTTTCTTTCAAAAAACATCTCTTTATAAAAGAATTATTTTTTCTTTTACTTTTTAAGATATATGATTTGATGTAATGTGTTGGTAATGAACCGACAATAAAAAACCCCGCTCGAGAGCAGGGTTTAAAAAAATATCAAAAAAATTGAATTATTCAGCGATTACTTCAAAATCAACTTCAGTTTCGTGTCCTTTTCCGAAATCAATTTTTGCTTTATACGATCCTAATTCTTTTACTTCGTCAATGATAGAAATTTTACGGCGATCGATCTCGTATCCTTTTTGCTCACGGATAGCGCGTGCTATCTGAACAGAAGTAACACTTCCAAAAATCTTTCCACTGGTACCTGTTTTAGCACCAATTTTTAATGTACCGTCTGTTAATACAGCTATTACACTGTTGATCTCAGCTAATAATTTTTCTTCCTTCTTAGCTATTTGCTTTCTGCGTTCTTCCAATTGTTTTAAATTCGAGGAATTTGCTTCAATTGCTAATTTGTGAGGGATTAAATAATTACGACCGTAACCATCTTTTACAGTAACCAATTCATGAGCACCGCCCAAATTGTTTACATCTTGTATTAATATTACCTGCATTTTTTTGCATTTTTACCCAAACCGCCAGTTGGCAAGTCTTTCTCCTCCTTTATGTAGGATTAGGGTGGTTAAGAGTTTATTTTAATAGATCCGTAACGTAAGGAAGAATAGCCATTTGTCGTGCTTTCTTTACTGCTTCGCTCACTTTACGCTGGTACTTCAAAGAGTTACCGGTAATACGACGCGGCAATAGTTTACCTTGTTCGTTCAGGAATTTTTTAAGGAAATCAGCATCTTTGTAATCAATATACTTGATACCCATTTTCTTAAAGCGGCAATATTTCTTTGGCCGTTTTTCAGCTTTTATAGCTGTTAGATATTTAATTTCATTTGCTTTTGCCATGATTATACCTCCGCTTTTTCATTTTGAGTAGGTACGCCTCTTCTCTTTTTGGCATTGTACTCAACGGCGTATTTGTCGAGTGCAGTGTACATGTGACGGATAACTGATTCGTCACGATTAAGCTGAACTTTCAGCTTTTCATTGAAGTCGGTTGGCGCTGTGTATTCCAAAACCCAGTATAAACCAGTGGTTTTTTTCTGGATTTGGTACGCCAGTGATTTTAGTCCCCAGGCATTTTCATGCACTATTGCTCCACCGTTGTCAGTAACTAAGGTTGAGAATTTTTTCTGAGCGTTTTTGTATTCTTCCTCAGAAAGGACAGGGGTAAAAATCACCATCAATTCGTAATTTTGCATTTACATTGTTTTTGATTGCCTTTTACAGCAACCGGTGATTAAAATATTATTAAGGGCTGCGAAATTAAGGTATTTTCTTTTCTTAAAAAAGAAAAGATTTGGAGATAGGTATTAGGTGTCAGGTATCAGGTATTAGGTGTCAGGTATCAGGTATCAGGAATTAGGAATTAGGTGAAGAGAAAAACTTCCCAAATACCAAATACCAACTTATAACTCCGAACTTATAACTCCAAACTTCAAACTTTTAACTCCGAACTCCAAACTCCAAACTCCAAACTTTGAACTCCAAACTCCAAACCATAAACTTTAAACTATTCTTCCACCCTGAACACCGGATATCTTTTATGTGTCGGTTCATACCAGGTTGAGTTTTTGAAGACAAAATCCAATTGGGCCGCCGTGCTATTTGCAAACGTAGTGTCTGATTTTTTCTTCTTTTCCAGTTCTTCTCTTAAGGCAGGATTTTTTTCCAGGTATTTTTCAGCAACAGGGTTCCAACGGTAATCGCTGTAATATTCCTTTGCCTGCATCACGCCATCGAAAAAGTTCCAGGATAAGAAGCTGTCATCACCCATAGGTTCAAGCATTTCTACCAAATACCTATTCGTCTCCTGATTTAAATAAATCAAATAATCACCTTTTAAAAACGGTACTTTTTCCTTTTTCCATTCGCCATCTACTTTGGTGTTTTTATGATGCCCTTCATATGCATTGGGCATCGCCTTCAAATTTTCAATGCGGAAAGCGTTCACCTCCATGATGGAATCTTTTTCCAGCCTTTCCATTTTTACTCCATTCAAAGTCAAAATGTCTATGACTTTCCACCAACCCTTTGGTATGATGTAGGCTTTCGGTTTGGACACAATATTTTGTCCGGTATACACATCGTAAAATTTTATCGGTTTTGTAAAGGGTTTACTATGATCGTAAAATAATATCGGAAGGCCACTTACCTTACTGGTTTTACTTCCGGGCGCGTACCCTTTAAATGTAATCTCTGTGAATTTTTTTTGATCCGGTTTCCAACTCAGTGGAAAATCTTTTTGCTGAATTGTATTGGCAATCGCTTTTTTGCGAACTTCTTTGATCTCTTTGGCGAAATGGGAGTTTGTTTCAATGAATGTTTTCAATAGTTCATACGTTGCATAAGTTCTATCCTTGTATGGTTTGAGCATATGTGTTTCCGGCATAAAGCTTATTGTATTAAATAAGGCGGCGTACCCGGATGAGTATCTTGGTGCATCATTAAATTGTGGAAATCCAACGGAAGGATCAGTGCCATCTACATTTACATAAGGAATCATATCCTGCTTTTTATTTTTCATCCCTTCAAATAAAGCAGGCTCAAAATTGCTTTTCACCCAATTTCCTAAAAGAGCCCCTTGCTTGTTATATTGTGTGGTGATTAAAGTCATAGTATATTGATAATCTGCCCCATCACTAACATGTGTGTCCACTAATACATCCGGATTCAGATAATGAAAGATTTCCGCAAATGAACGCGCATTTTTAGTATCGTTTTTCGTGAAGTCCCGGTTAAGATCCCGGTTCTGCGCATTTCCTCTAAAACCATATTCAAGTGGCCCATCCTGGTTTACCCGGCTGTAACCGGAACGGTTTAACGCTCCTCCAATATTGTAAACCGGTATCACGCCTATGACAACATTATCCGGAAGCACTACTTTTTTAGTAATAATATCTCTCACAAGCATCATGCTCGCATCTATGCCGTCAGGCTCTCCGGGGTGGATACCGTTATTGATCATAAATACCACTTTATTCTGCTTATGCCATTCCTTTGGATCAAACGTTTTATCACTACTTATTAATATAAGGTGGAGTGGATAACCGGCATCTGTTTGCCCTTTGACCTCCATTTTTATGAGATCAGATTTTTTAGAAAGATTGGTATAAAACTCTATTACTTCAAAATAAGTAGCGGTTTCCCTACCATCTGTTTTTTCAAAAATAGTTTGTTGCGCAAATGCCATATTGTTAAGTATTAATAAAATAAAAAACAAAGAAGTTGTGTTGGTTCGTATGAAGTACATAAATTAATTTTGATTAAATCTTATGTAATGTGAATGCAAACATAAGATAGCTACCAGTGTTAAATTAAGAACTTTTTAATAAATTCCATCGATTCAAGGTAGGGAGAAAGAATTTTTTTTTAAAATAATTTTTCCCGAAGGTGGGAATAGGGTAACAATGGTTTCTAATGAATGAATTCAGGATGCGTCCGGGAAAATCTTTAATAGCGTTCTGATTTACAAGGAAAATATATACCTCTTCATAATAAATTATACCTTAACTAAAAAACCCGACAATATTTACATTGACGGGGATAATTTATTTAAACCTTTAATTATTTATTTCGCAAGAATCTGAATTCCCTTGGTTAATTTTCTTTTTAAATTAGCCGCTTTATTTTTATGAATAAGACCGCGCTTAGCCATTTTATCTATTCTAGAGGCAATGTCAGGCATTTTTTCTGTTGCGTCTGCCTTATTATCAATTAATTTGAACACACGTATTGCATTACGGGAAGTCTTACCCTGGTAGCGGTTACGTTCGTTTCTCTTTGTAGTTTTACGTACACTTTTCTTAGTTGCTGCGTGATTTGCCATTAAATAAATTTTTTGGGCTGCAAAGATAGCAATAAACTTCTAAAAAATGACACCTTTTTTAATTAATTTGAAAACCGGTCATTTCTTACTTTTTGGAATAATTAAATTGAGTTTAAGTAATTGGTTGTAAATAGGTTAGTTAATTTTGAACACAAAACGATTGTTTTTTCAGATTGTTTCAATTTTGGTTTTATAAAAGAAACTATGCTACTCTTTAAAATAATTCAGAAGCGCGTTTTAAAGAAATACGAATACTTATAATATTCAGTGAAAAATTCGGTCCATACAATTGTTGCAAATTATTGATAAAGTCAAATAAATGAATTGGTTCAATCGGTATTCCTAAGTAAATTGTGCATTATTGAGTTTCCATTTAGTTAACTTGGTAAAAGACACGATATTTGCAACAAAATATTTCGAAACAAATTATAAAATATACTCCTCCTTCCCGGAAGTCATGCGCCGGGATAGATGGAAAAATTCACTTGATATTATGAAAGATTTCTCTTTTATTACTTCCTCGCACCCTGCTTATATAGAGAACTTATACGCTGATTTTAAAAAAGATCCGGAAAGCGTTGATATTGACCTAAGGAAATTTTTTGAGGGATTTGATTTTGCTACAAATCTTAACGGAGCTGAACAACAAGGCCTCCCTGTAGCTGCTGTCACCGGAGCCAATCTGGATAAAGAGTTTGGAGTCTATCGCTTAATAGAGGCCTATAGAAAAAAAGGACATCTTATTTCCAAAACGAACCCAATCCGTGAACGCATTGACAGAAGGGCAAATCTTGACCTGGGGTATTTTGGATTGGTTGACTCTGATCTGGAGATAGTATTTGAAGCCGGTAGATTTACCCGTCTTGGAAAAGCAACATTGAAAGAAATTATTGCTTTTCTGAAAAAATGCTATACTGCCTCTGTTGGAGTGCAGTATACGTATATTAATGATACTGAAAAATCAGAATGGATTAAAAATGAGGTTGAAACTTCTTTACAGGCCTCAGTTCCTCTGAAACAAAAAAAAAGGATCATTCAGAAATTGAATGAAGGAGTTATGTTTGAAAAGTTTTTGCATACGAAATATGTAGGGCAAAAACGATTTTCTCTCGAAGGTGGTGAAGGGGCGATAGCCGCACTTGATGCCATTATTAATGTAGCGGCAAATAATGAAGTACAGGAAGTCGTTATCGGAATGGCACACAGGGGAAGGCTAAATGTGCTTGCTAATATATTAGGCAAAACATACGAACAGATATTTACTGAATTTGAAGGAAATGCAACGCCTGATTCCACTATGGGAAGCGGGGACGTTAAATATCATATGGGTTTTAGCAGTGAGATGGATACATTTGAAGGAAAGCATATCCATTTGAAATTAATGCCGAATCCATCGCACCTGGAAGCCGTAGACCCGCTTGTTATCGGTTTTGCAAGAAGTAAGGCAGATGTAATTTATGAGAGTGATTATGATAAAATCCTGCCAATACTTATTCACGGTGATTCATCTTTACCCGGACAGGGAATCGTTTATGAGGTATTGCAAATGAGTGGCTTAAAAGGTTATTATACAGGAGGCACACTTCATTTTGTTATCAATAATCAAATCGGTTTCACAACAGATTTTGATGATGCAAGAACGTCTGATTATTGTACGTCAGTTGCTGCAATGATACATGCGCCCGTATTCCATGTGAATGGCGATGATGCTGAAGCAGTCGTTAAAGTAGCAGAAATAGCCACACGTTACCGTCAAAAATTTAATTCAGATGTGTTCATAGATATGGTATGTTATCGTCGTCATGGCCATAATGAAGGAGATGATCCAAAATTTACCCAGCCCGGATTATATGCTTTGATTGATAAACATCCCAATCCACGTGAAGTTTATAAGCAATGGCTTATAAAGGATGGAGAAGAGGGTACAACAGAAATAGCAAAGGAAATGGAGGACAAGTTCTGGGAAGATTTGCAGGAAAGGTTGGACGAAATAAAGCAAAATCCACTTCCGTATAGTTATCAGAAACCCGAACTTTGGTGGCAGAGCCTTCGTAAAGCAGCACCAGACGATTTTGATTCGTCACCTGTGACGGGGGTGCCCAAAGAGAAGATTGAAAAAATGTTTCACTCCATCATGGCGATCCCTGATAACTTTACTCCACTCAAAAAGGTAAAAAAGATTTTACAGGATAAAATTACTTTATTTGAAAAAGAAGAAAAATTTGATTGGGCTACTGGCGAATTACTTGCCTATGCAAGCATTTTAGAAGATCAGAAAGACGTGAGAATGAGTGGCCAGGACATTCGAAGGGGGACATTTAGTCATCGGCATGCGGTAATCAGAGATGAAAATACAGATGAATTTTACAATCGTCTTAGCCGGATATCAGAAAACCAGGGAAAGATGAGAATTTATAATTCTCTCCTGAGTGAATATGCAGTTGTTGGATTTGAATATGGATATGCAATGGCTAACCCGAATGCATTAGTTGTTTGGGAAGCACAATTTGGAGATTTTGTGAATGGTGCTCAAATAATTATTGACCAGTTTATTAGCTGTTCTGAGCAAAAATGGAGAAGAATGAATGGTATTGTCTTATTGTTGCCACATGGTTATGAAGGGCAGGGACCGGAACATAGCAGTGGACGTATGGAACGTTTCCTGCAAATGTGTGCCGAACTAAATATTGTGATTACGAATATCACAACCGCTGCTAATTTTTTCCATTCCCTTAGAAGACAATTAGCCTGGCCATTCAGAAAACCATTGATCAATTATTCACCAAAAGCTAATTTGCGTCATCCGGGTAGTTATAGCTCTATGGAGGAATTTACTTCCGGATCTTTTAGGGAAATTATTGATGATGATTCAGTAGAAGATTTGAGTAAAATTACCAAAGTGCTTTTCTGTTCAGGAAAAGTATATTTTGATCTTCATGAAAGAAAAGAAAAGGAAGAAAGAAAAGATATCGCAATAGTAAGGTTGGAACAATTATATCCGCTTCCTCAAAAACAATTGGATGAATTGTACAAAAAGTATGAAAAAGCGATTTGGTATTGGGTACAGGAAGAACCGTTAAATATGGGTGCAGCTTCATTCCTGCGGATGAATCTGACTTCGATCAATTTTGGAATAGTGAGCAGACTGGCAAGTGCGGCTACGGCTTCAGGTTATGCTAAAGTTCACAAAGAAGAGCAGGAAGAACTTTTGAAAACTGCATTTGAAATATAAAAGATAAGGCCGGTTTTCCGGCCTTCATTTTAATAAAATAAAGGATTTTCATAAAACTGAACAGACCTTCCCTTTGTGCATTTCTCATTTTAGCTTAGGTTTGTAAAATCTTAAAATTAATTCATGGCAATAGAAATCAAAGTGCCCACAGTAGGCGAAAGTATTAATGAAGTAACTCTTTCAAAATGGCTCAAAAAAGATGGTGATTGGGTTGAAAGGGACGAAGTAATTGCAGAAATGGAAAGTGAAAAAGCCACTTTTGAAATTAATGCTGAACAAGCAGGTATTTTACATACAAAAGCTAAAGAGGATGATACCTTAAATATTGGAGATGTAGTAGGGAGTATAGATGATAAAGCAAAAAAATCCGGAGGTGAGACAGCACCAAAGGCTGAAGAATCCAAAAAAGAAACTCCGAAAGCGGAAGCTTCCGTAGAGGAAAAGAATGAGGAAGCTCCGGTAAAAGTAAATGCAGAAGCTCCTAAAGCGGAGAGCCAAAAAGATATTAAAGCAACACCTGTAGCTGCTGCAATGATTGCGGATAAAAAAGTGGATGTATCCAAAGTCATTCCAACCGGACCACAGGGCAGGTTTACCAAAAATGATGTGCTGGGTGCATTAGAAAATCCCGGAAGAGCATTAGGAAAAGAATTATTTAGTCGCAATGAAACACCGAAGAAGATGTCAAATCTGCGCAGAACGATAAGCCGCAGATTAGTAGAAGCTAAAAATAGTACAGCCATGCTGACTACTTTTAATGAAGTGGATATGGGGCCGATTATGGATTTACGTAAAAAATATAAAGAAGTATTTAAGAAAACCCATGAAGTGAATTTAGGTTTCATGAGTTTCTTTACAAAAGCCTGTTGCTTTGCATTGCAGGAGTGGCCTGCGGTAAATTCAAAACTGGATGGAGACAATATTATATCTTATGATTATTGTGATATTTCGATTGCAGTTTCATCACCGAAAGGATTAGTAGTTCCCGTTATCAGAAATGCGGAAAGTCTGAGCATGGCTGAAATTGAAAAGGAAGTTGTTCAACTAGCCGTAAAAGCCCGTGACAGCAAGCTAACCATAGAAGAAATGACCGGCGGTACCTTCACCATTACCAATGGTGGAATCTTTGGTTCTTTAATGAGTACTCCGATTATCAATATACCTCAAAGTGCTATTTTAGGCATGCATAACATAGTGGAAAGGCCAATGGCTGTAAATGGCCAGGTGGTCATAAAACCCATGATGTACATCGCTTTAAGCTATGATCACCGCGTGATTGACGGGCGTGAATCCGTCAGCTTTTTGGTAAGATTAAAAGAAATGCTGGAAAATCCGGAACAACTTTTATTCGGTAAAGATCCTGTGAAAGCACTATTACAATTATAAAACAAAGAATTTTAAAAATTATCCATGTCAGATACCCGTGAGAACGATTCTAACTCAAAAGGAAACCATTTTCACCGGTATTTGCAGTATGCATTGCCTTTGATCAAAGGCTACAAAGGCAATGAGCCATTTCATCTTTATTTAAAGAAATATTTTTCAGCTAATAAAAAGCATGGCTCCCGTGACAGGAAATTGATCACAGCCTTGTGCTATGGCTATTTTCGCTTAGGCGGAGGCGTGAATAAAGATGCTTCTCCGGAAGAAAAATTCCTTCTGGGAATGTTTTTTTCGAATAATCAATCCACGCCTCTTTTAGAATCTCTAAAGCCGGAATGGAATGAAAAAGTAGGAGACCCTATTGCAGAAAAATTGAACCTTGTAAAAGATATTTTTATAGAAGAAAATATTTTTCCTTTTAAAGATGAGGTAAGTGCAGAAATTAATTTCGAACAATTCAACGCATCCTTTTTAGAGCAGCCAAAATTATTTATCCGCATCAGACCTGGGAAACACCAGAAGGTGATGGATAAACTGGCAGCCGCCGGCATTCCTTTTGAAAAAACCGGAGAAAATACCCTGGCATTTGCCAATACACAAAAGATATCTGAAGTATTAAATATTGACGAAGAGGCCGTTATCCAGGATTTCAATTCTCAAAAAGTATCCGAACTCATACTTGCACAGCCAAAAATAACGGGAACAGACAGATCTTCCCAGGGAGCAAAAATATCCTTGTGGGATTGTTGTGCGGCTAGTGGTGGAAAAGCTATTTTAGCATCGGATATTTTAGAAGATATTGACTTAACGGTTAGTGACAACAGGCGGGAAATTTTACAAAATCTGAAAGAACGATTTTCAAAAGCCGGTATTAAAAACTATAATTCATTTGTGGCAGATCTTGCCGGCGATACAGGAAGTAAATTTACCGATAAGAAGTTTAATCTTATCCTTGTTGATGCACCGTGTACCGGTTCCGGTACATGGAGCCGCACTCCCGAACAAATGCATAATTCATCCAAAAAAAGTATTGAAAAATATGCTTCTCTTCAGCGGAGTATTGTAGCGAATACGCTTTCTTATTTAAAAGAGAATTCGTATTTGCTGTATGTCACCTGTTCAGTTTTTAAAAAGGAAAATGAAGAAAATGTTGATTTTTTTCAAAGTAAGTTAGGACTGGAATTATTGGAAAGCCGGTATTTAAAAGGATATGATATGGGAGCAGATACCTTATTTGCAGCCATGTTTAAAATGAAGGATTAATATTTTTTGAAACACGAATTTGAGGCACGAATTTCACGAATTTAATCCCAAGCCAGGTAGCAAACTGTCTTTACCTAATACCTAATACCTGATACCTGATACCTAATACCTGATACCTAATACCTGATACCTGATACCTGATACCTGATAAACACGAATTTTAGGCACTAATTTCACGAATTGAAGGCATAAGACAATTGGCGTACTGCTTTTACCTAATACCTGATACCCAAAACCTAATAACTCTTTATTGCCTCATCATCTGAATGGTCTCCTGCATCTTACCATCCATAAATTTCAAAATGTACACGCCTCTTTGAAGTGGTTGCAAGTCTTTAAAAATAATTTCCTGTACTTCATTTTCTACTAAGGATAATTGCTGGGATGTGATCAACCTGCCATCACTATTATATAAAAGGAAAGTAGCTAAGGCAGTATGTTTTGGCTTTACTGCTACTGTAAATTGATCTTTAAAAGGATTAGGGAACACTTTTAATACTTTTTCACCTAAAATAGCAATGAGTCTCTTTTTTGTTCTTTGCTTTTCCAGATCTTCATAAGCCAGGCGAAAATTAGGGATGCCATAGCCTATCCGGTTATTTGGATTTTTATACGTACTGCTGCTTTTCTTAATTGCTTCGATGATTTCCATGTTTGTAAATTCAGGAAATGCCTGCCAGAAACAAGCAACCAAACCTGCAAGATTCGGTGCAGCGAAGGAAGTGCCGCTACCGGCATTAGTGATACCGCCACTTGGGGTGGAAACAAATGTGTTCACTCCTACAGAAGCTACTGTAGGAGCAATTCGTCCATCTGCTGTGGGTCCATAGCTACTGAAAGTGCCAGGAACGCCGGAAGCATCCACAGCACCTACGGATAAAATACTATCCGCATCAGCAGGAGTGGTAATAAATTTCCAATCCTTAGTTCCTTCATTTCCCGCAGAAGCCAGGAGAATCATTCCTTTCCTTGCAGCCATAGTTGCGGCTCTTGCCATCATGGTAGTTCGTCCATCTAAATCTGCATAGGTATAATTAAATGCAGGATTATCGAACTTGTTATAGCCCAGGGAAGTGGTCGTAATGTCTACCCCGATACTATCTGCCCGCTCCATTGCCTCTATCCAATATTGTTCTTCCATGGGAGACTCAGATTCAATATCTTCTGAACGGTATAATACAAAATTCGCTTTCGGACTGGTACCTACTAACTTTCCCGGAATATTTGAAGCGATGATCGAAAAACAATTCATTCCATGTGTATGTTCTTCATTCACACTTACTTTATTTTTTACAAAGTCATAGGTATCTATGATCTGCTTATTTAAATTGACGCTGTCAAAAGCAGGCAGTGTTTTATAATGATAGAAACCGGCATCTATCACAGCCAGCAACATTCCTTCACCACGATATCCTTTATTATGTAAGAATTCTCCTTCATGAAGATGAATTTGCCCGAACGCATTTCCATAATTCGCCACGTCATTAATTCCCTGAGTTGATTCGGTAGTCGTTGTTTTTTTATATTCCAGATTGAATTTTTTACGCGTAGCAGGTTCGTGTATTGTCATTTTCTTAACTGCCTGCATGTTAAGAACAAAAGGAAAAGAATTTATTTTAGTGATGGCATCAATATCATTTGTCTCTATGCAAACCTGGTTCAACCATTTCGATTGATTGATGATTTGCACATTGCCCGAAAGACGAATTCTGTCAATATATATCGGTGAAAGCGGTAAATCTGTTTCATCAATGGAGATGTTTTGTTTAATTCTCCGGTCAATCGACCTTTGCGATAAGAATTGTGATGGGTTGCTGATTGAAAAAAGAGTGCCTTCCTTGTCTTTGAATTTAATTACATAACGGCTACTCTGTGCAAAAGTATTGAGGGTGATAAGAACGAGAAGAAATAGAAAGATTGATTTCAATGAAATATGATGGAAGGTTAGAGAATTATATTTTATTCTTCAAATGTACTAAATGTGGAAAGAATGTGCAAAACTAATATAATTATATAAACTGGTTTAAATTATAGTATGAGTCATGTGTATCTTTTTACATATTATGTGATTGGAAACATCATCAGCCACCCTTATTCACTCATTATTAAAATTGTTAGATGGTATTATAGTGATTTGGAAAATGATTTTTGAGTATTTACCATTTTATTTTCGTTAAAAATCAGGTTTTTAGTTTTTACCATTGAAAGCAATTGAAGGATGCAGCTCTTTTTAAATGCAAAAAATGACAAAAGTTTTTATTAATTTAATATGCTTTAATCTGAGCAGAAAGGAGTACCTAAATAATTATGCTTTATTATATTTTTTTATCGGGATTATCTAACTCAAATACTGTCTTACCTTTTTCCTAATGCAATCCTTTACTTCATCCCACGTTTGCTCTTCCAGGCTTATAGGATTTTCGCTTTCTTCGGCATCTTCGAAATAGGAGATGGCCTGTGGGATAGAAATAAGTAATTGCTGGCTAGAGGATTTTTTAGGGTAAAATTAAATAAATTCCTCTATTTTATAATGCTCCAGCAGTTTGGCAATAACCCAGAAATCTTTTTTAGCTCCTCGTTTTAGTACTGCATTTATTTTCATCGCAATTAAATCCGGAATACTGAACATTCTAATGTTTTCTTCTACAAATAATGGTTGAATAATAGGGTGATGGTGTTGCTGTACAAAATCAACTTTTATATGATCAATATATCCAAATAGACCAATTGGGTTATTTATATTACGATAGGTGAATCCTTTAAAATGGTTTTCTAATGAAGGTATAATGTCATCATTTTTAAAACCTTTTGGAGAAAAAAGATCAAGGTCAATAGATAACTGATGCCCGAAATAAAGAGAAAGTGCCGTACCCCCACAAGGGGAAAGTTTAAAAGTTCAGGCACCTTCATTAACTTTTTTAATACGACAAGTGTTGCTGGTTCGATTGTTTGGGTATGTAACATCTAAAATCTGTTAAAGGCCGGTCAATGACGGCTGATGCAAGGTAAATAATTGGCAGTGATAAATATTTTGCATTCAATAATACTTCCGATACCTTTTCATCTCCATAATACCTGCGGCAATGCCGAATGTCATCTACATCACCCCTTTCAAAAACACGTTCAATAATGAAAGATGATTTTGCGTAATAATCTAATCTTTCAACATCTATATCCCAAAAGATGCGCTTATTGAATTCGGGCTTTTTAATTTGTGATAAAATTGACGACATAATTGAATTTGAAATTACCGTTTTAATGAATCATTTCAAAAAATAATCCTTGTAAATGATTAATCACTCATAAAAAAACGTTCAAAAGTTTTCTTAAAATCCCTGGCAGAATTTTCGGTTTTGCCGGCAAACGAAAGAATGTCTTACAAGAGAATATAGCAGTGTTTCAATAAACGCCAATAAGATAGAAGGAGGTTAAAGGCAAATTAGATGTTACCCTTTTCATTGTTCTTAATAAAATCCAAAAGGTTACTTACTTAATTATGATCTATCACAGAAAGTTTTACGCCATATCCGCTGTAGGATTCGGTATTTCCCTGGTATTCCCAATGCAGGAATTCCCTGTAAACTAAACCAACTCCTTTAGCATATTTCTCTACACTGTATGTTTTTTCTGCATAGCCAGTTCCGGAAATTCGTGGATTGCCTATTTCTTCATCACGTTGAAAAACTTTCAAAGTGTTCTCAAAATTAAAGGAATTGATACTAGCCGGAGATGAGATACTATCATAAATATAATCCCAGTTATCCAGGTAGCGCATATCATTTCCTGAGGTATAAGTATCAATAAACGAATTTCCACGCCAGGAATTATCGGCTTTAACCGGCAAAATCAGTTTTATGTAACGCAGATTATTTTCAACAAATTCCATCGATTTATCTGTTGGTGTGGCCATAAAAGTATTATTTGCAATCCAGGGATCAGAAGGGTTTTTTCTGGAAAAGCGAATGATCCGATAGGATGGCCGTCCAATATTATCTTTGATTTCTGCGTCTACCAAATCCTTCACCTGGTAACTGATCAATACTTTCTGCTTGCCAAAATTAAGAAATACCGTAGAGTCCAGGTTATAGGAAATATACTTTCCAACCTGCAAAGGAAAATAATCGCTCAAAGAAGCGGATTTATATGTTTCACTTTCTTTTTTACACGAAGTAAAGAGGAGAATGAGTAGTAAAGGAAGTAAAGTGTTTTTGAACATGGGTGTCAGGTATCAGGTATCAGGTGTTAGGTATTAGGTTGAATTGCTAAATGGTTGAATGGTTAAATTGCTAAATGGTTAAAATTTAAACAACTATATCGTACATCAAAAATCAAAAATCGTAAATCGTCAATCCCAAATCGTCAATCCCAAATCGTCAATCCGGATTAATCTTCATAGAAACGTGTTTTCTCATCGTTTTCGTATGTATTTTCTTTTTGCTCCGGGTTTGATAATTACTGAGTAAAGATACCTAAATCTGGTATTTTTAGCCGGAAGGTTTAGAGTTGGTTGATTTTTTGGAAATACTTTCTAAGATGAAAAATTGCACAAAAGTAATTTTTATATCTTTCGGTAAGATAAACTGTCGAAAATGTAATATAAAAGATTCAAGATGTGGAAGTGGCGAACATCATTGGATTCATATTATCATCAGAAAAAAAATGATACTTTACCTAATGCCTATTCCAAAGCCACCCTAGCCGCATACACACTATCAGACGCGTCTTTTTCATCATTACTCAAAAACCCTATCCAGGTTTCTGCAATAAAACCTTTGAAAACCTTTGTCTCCAGTAAGCAATGTCCGTCGGCTCTTTTTGCGTCACAGATACTAAAAACTGCTTCATTCTTTTCAGGGAAAAATGCCACTAAAATGACTTTATCTTTTGCTTTTGCTGTACCGACCCCTGAATTATCCATCCAGCCTGTTCAAATACCTACACAGGAGTTCGTGTAGGAGCCCGTAACATTCCGAATAGTGCACCTTCCCAATATTTTAAAGGATTAATAGCCAAAGCAGCTATTTACAATCGTGAATTAATATCTACGGAAGTCACCTCCCTATACAATCAAAACTGTGCCTTAAATACCATAGTTAATGGTAGTGTGTTTTATGAAATATATACTCCATCCTTTTCTGAATCTGACGAATACAAAGCCGGCCAGTTATATAAAAACATATCTATAGATGAAAATGAAAATCAGGTTATAGAATTTATAGACAAACAAGGTAGGGTTATTTTAAAGAAAGTACAGTTAACCGCTGACTCTGATGAAGGGACAGGCGACGGCCACGAAGGCTGGCTCTGTACTTACTATATCTATGACGATTTGGGTAATCTCCGGCTGGTTGTTCAACCGGAAGGAGTGAATTTACTTTTGGAGAACAACTGGGATTTGGAAGCACTGAATGGTGATATTTTAAATGAACAATGCTTCCGTTACGAATACGACTACCGCAACCGCATGATTATGAAAAAAGTACCAGGTGCGGGAGAAGTAAACATGGTATATGACAAACGCGACCGGTTGGTGATGGTGCAGGATGCTAATATGCAAGCTGCCAACCAATGGCTTTTCACTAAATATGACGTTCTTAATCGACCGGTAGAAACCGGAATTTGGATTAACACAACAATAGCTACTGATCACAGGGCGATCGCGGCAAGCCAACCCGAAGGTGTATATGAATATCCCGCCCCCACAGTAGACTATGACTTGCTCACACAAACCTATTACGACAATTACGATTGGCAAACCACGTCCGGAAGCACTTTCCCGGATGCTGATTATGATGATGCGTATGATACCCACCTGCTATCAGCCAGTAATACCATTTCCCCCTATCCGCAGACCAATACGAAATCATCTGCTACCAAAGGAATGGTCACCGGCAGCAAGGTTAAAATATTAGGAACATCTTCCTATCTTTATACCATGAGCATTTACGACGATAAGGGAAGAGTGATTCAAACACGAAGCACCAACATCAGCGGGGGCGAAGATGTGATGACTGCGCAATATGGCTGGGCAGGATTACCACTTATCATAGTACAAAAGCATCAAAAAGGCACTGCCAATGATCAGGTAATCGTGACCGTTACCAAAAATAATTATGATCAATTAAGCCGGGTAGAAAGCATTCAAAAAAGGCAAAGTTACCCTGGACTAAACGGTGGTAATATGAGTGCTTATAAAACCATCAGTGAAATGGAATACGATGCTTTAGGTCAATTAAAGAAAAAAATCTTAGACCCTTCATTTAATAATAATGACGGGGTAGAAACGCTTACCTACGATTATAATATCCGGGGATGGCTGTTGGGTGTTAACAGAGAGTATGCAAGAGATGCAGCAGGCAGCGATAACTATTTTGGATTCGATCTTGGCTACGACAAAACCGATAATAATCTTATAGGCGGCAAAACCTACGCAGCAGCGCAGTACAACGGCAATATATCAGGAACGGTTTGGAAAAGCAAAGGCGATGGAGAAAAGAGAAAGTATGATTTTAACTATGATGCGGTGAATCGCCTGATGAAAGCAGATTTCAACCAATACACTTCAAACACCTTTGATAAATCAGCCGGTGTTGATTTTAGCATGAGCATGGGTGATGGCATCAATGCTTCTTCCGCCTATGATGCCAATGGTAATATCAAAGCCATGAATCAACATGGATTAACGCTGAATACTTCTCAATTGATTGATGAGTTCGACTACACCTATCTATCCAACTCCAATAAGCTTAAAAATGTTCGTGATAATGTAAATAATCCTTTAAGCATTCTTGGTGATTTTAAAACATCGGTGAATCATCCGATGAATACAGATAAAACGGGAGCAACCACCCAGGCTCAACGTAATTTGATTATTGATTATGACTATGATGCCAATGGTAATCTTACTTTGGACCAGAACAAAGATATCAGCAGCATTACCTATAATTACCTAAACCTTCCGTCTGAAATCACTATTTCTAACAAAGGAACCATTTCCTACACTTACGATGCGGCTGGAAATAAATTAAAAAAGACAACCGTTGACAACACGGTAACACCCTCCAAAACCACAACAACAGATTACGTGGGCGGATTTATTTATGAAAATAATGAGCTTCAGTTTTTTCCCCATGAAGAAGGGAGAATAAGACCTGTAAGAGATGAGAATAATACTATTACCGACTTTGTTTATGATTATATGATCAAAGACCATTTGGGAAATGTAAGAATGGTTTTGACCGAAGAGCAAAAAGAAGCAATTTACCAGGCAGGAATGGAAGATATCAACCGTAGTTTTGAAAATGAATTGTTTAATAATATTCCGGAAACAGTCACTTCTAATAATAAACCGTCTGGTTTTGATACTGATAACAACAACAAAAACGTAAGTCAGTTGTTTAGCACTGCTACAGATAAGCGAATAGGACCG
>JBBSUB010000065.1:0-18490 GCA_038235345.1 Chitinophagales bacterium | reverse complement strand
ATTAGTGATTAAAATTCGTGTTTGACTCGTCACTTCTTTCTATAAAAAAAATCATCCATTGATACTCTTCTCAATTTTTCCGATCTTCATCAAAACAAAAACGGAATGGCAGGAGTACATTCTATATTAAAATCTCAAACGAACCATGATTAAAAAAGGCAACTACTTCATCTTATTTATCTTCTTTTTACTGGCTTCCAATGCAGGTACCGCACAAACAAATCCTACTCCACCGTTTTGGAATGAGATCCAACACTTCAAAAAAATGGACAGCACGTTGATGCCACCGAAAGGAAAAATTTTGATGATCGGTAGTTCCTCTTTTACGAATTGGAAAGATGTCGGTGTCTACTTTCAAGGCTATCCAATGATCAATCGCGGTTTTGGAGGTTCATCCCTACCCGATCTGATTCGTTATTATGATGATATTGTTACACCATACAAACCGCGTCAGATATTAATTTACTGCGGTGAAAATGATCTGGGTCCTACAGTGACCGCAGATACTGTGGTAGAAAGATTTAAGGCGCTTTTCCATATTATCCGGAAGCAAGATAAAAAAGTAAAAATCACCTATATCTCTATGAAACCCAGTCCCAGCAGGGCAAGTTTGAGAGACAAAATGATGGAAGGGAATGATAAAATAAAAAATTGGCTACAAACTAAAAAGCATACTTCTTTTGTAGATGTATTTGATAAGATGTTACTTCCGGATGGTAAACCTATGTCGGAGATTTTTTTAAAAGATAGCCTGCATATGAATGTAAAAGGGTACGTCATCTGGCAAAAGGAAATAGCGCCACATTTATTGAAAAACTAAATCACTATATGGTTTCTTTTATTTTTAAAAAGTAAGAAATTGTTTACTAACCCATTGCGGAGTCAGGTTGATCCGGCACCAGCCATTTTTTTCCTCACATACAAAAACTTCTTTCCCTTTAGGTAAAGAAGAAAGTTTCAGAAATGAAGGTCCCGGACCGTTTCGTACATTTAGCGCCTCCGCATTTACGGTGGCTCTTTGTACATCTTCTGCGTAGCGTTTCGAAATCCAATGCTCTTTTGATCCCGAAATTTTATACCAACCATTTTTTTCTCCAAAAACTCTTAAAATAGATCCGAATTGAGCTGCTTCCCTGTCTGGTGCATTTGGTGCATTTCCATCCGGTTTTGATCTGACTGATAAAGTTCTTGCCGTTACCTGTACATATTTTACAAGTCCCGGAATTTCAGTTTCAATTTTACTCTCTAGTAAAGCCTTTACTTTCGGTAAAAAATTTGCTTCACAATCTTCTACTTTATTGCCGCCAAAAAAGGAGGTACCCGGACATGTTTTATTATTTTTTGTTCCGTTATTTCTTTCACCTGTACTCAAATTAAACCAGTGATGATATACGATCTTAGATGTATTCACCGGTATATTAAATTTCTTACAAAGAGCGGCTGTCACTCCTAAAATAGAGTTCTTCTGTTCAGATCTCATTACATCGTATCCGGCATCAAAATTTCCTACATTCTCAATACATATGGCATGGCTATTATTTCCATAAATACAGGCTGCTGTATTTTCAAGTGATCGTCCGGTAACGATTTCACCGTCCGGAAAAATGGTGAAATGTTGCCCGATATCCATCCAACCATTGGTGAATACGTGATAATTTTTCATCCCTTTCTGTAATTCAAAATGATTGTTCCCATTGAAGAGATGATAATCGGGACTGAAAGTATGGTGCTGCTGAATATATAAAATAGTGCGGGCAACTCTGGAGGAGTCTATCCATTTTTCAAATTCTGAGGCAGACATTTTTGTAAAACCGTATTTTGTTTCCATGGCAATCATTTTTAATGAAGTAAAAAAATAATTTGATCCATGATTTCGGGGGAAGCAAGAATTCTAATACATGAATTTAGAATAAATTAGCTGAATTATTGCAGGATGTCTCCGGAAGATAAAAAAAGACATTTCCCTGCAGTCTACAAATTCAATGCTGGTGTTCTAAAATTTCATGCCTTGTCCGGCCTTTGGTACCAGCAGCTATCAGGTTCAGTTCCAGGTCGGCACTGAAAGTCAGACCGTTTTACTCTTCAGATGAAAGGTTCGGAAAAAATACAGTTTGAAATAACTCCTAAATAGAAGACATTCTATCTTAAAATAAAAGCGTATTCATTTCCTCCTAACTTTGCCCGATGCTTTCTACCAGTCATCATGTGTTTATAGAAGTTGCCCGGCAATTGAGTTTTTCAAAAGCCGCACAGGCGCTTTTTATGAGTCAGCCAGCTATCAGCAATCATATTAAAATGCTTGAGGTTGAGTATAAGAATGCCTTATTTAACCGGGAAGGAAACACCATTTCCCTGACTCCTTCAGGCGAAATATTGTATCGCCATTTGCAGGACGCATTAAAGATCCAACGTCAAATGGTTTTTGAATTGAGCACTTTACAAAATGCAGAAAACGTTCAGGGGAAATTAAAAATTGGAGCTAGTACAACCGTCGCTTTGTATATCATTCCAAAAATATTATCTGCCTTTCATCAAAAGCATCCAAATCTTGAAATACAATTGGTCAACAGGAACTCTGAAAATATAATCAAAGCCCTCCTCCAGGATGAAATTGATATTGGGATCGTAGAAGTGGATCAAAGAATCACCACCATTTCTTACCAGGATTTTATGACAGATGAAGTGGTAGCTGTTTGCGCAGCAGGAAGCGAAATTGCGCAAGAAAAAATAATCACATTAAAGAATATTGCAAAATACCCTGTTGCTTTGAGAGAACCGGGATCTGGCACTTTACTGGCGCTTACTAAGGCGTTAAAAGAGCATAAAATCAGCATTGAAGATCTAAATGTAAAAGTGCGTTTGGGTGGTACAGAGGCATTAAAAAATTTCCTTTTGGCCGATAACAGTATTGGTTTTTTACCCAAAAAATCCATCATAAAAGAACTGGCACATGGCGAATTGATCATCTTGGATATTGCGGACCTTAAAGTAAAACGAAACTTTTGTTTTATTCAGCGCCAGGGTTCAGAAGAATTTGGCTTAACCAAGCAATTTGTAAAATTTGCACGCTCATCGATATAGCTTTTTCTGATAGGGTATTAAATATCAGTATGGAATTCTGCCCAAAATTGTCTATATTTTTGAGGTATGAAAACAATTAATGTATCCTCCACAACACTTGAAAATAATACTCAATCCCTTCTTACGGACCTTGAATGCTCGCAATGTGGAATGCGTTATGATCCACATGAATTACAGACATTCTCTGCATGCTGTGATAAACCATTACTGGCAAATTACCAGCTTGAAAATGCACCATCAAAAGCAGTATTAAAAGGACGGCCGTTGAATATGTGGCGCTATATAGAATTACTTCCCCTTTTAGATGAGAAGAAAAAAGTTTCCCTTGGCGAAGGATTTACACCAATCCTTAAAATAGAAAAAGCAGCAGAAAAATATGGTTTCACAAACGTATCGGTTAAAGATGAAGCGATGAATCCAACCGGTTCATTTAAGGCAAGAGGGTTAAGTATGGCTATTTCTAAAGCAAATGAATTTGACATTACAGAATGCATTATTCCTACGGCCGGAAATGCAGGCGGAGCAATGAGTGCTTATTGTGCAAAGGCTGGCATGAAAGCTACGGTGGTAATGCCATCTATCACGCCGGATATTTTTAAAAGTGAATGCACGATCCACGGTGCAGAGGTTATCGAACTGGAAGGTCTGATCAGTGATTGCGGGAAAAAAGTGGCAGAAATAAAATTAACCTCCGGGGCTTTTGATGTATCCACCATGAAAGAACCATACAGGCTGGAAGGAAAGAAAACAATGGGCTACGAAATAGCGGAGCAATCTGACTGGAAATTACCCGACGTGATCATTTACCCTGCCGGTGGAGGAACAGGTTTAATAGGTATTTGGAAGGCATTTAAGGAGATGCAGGAAATGGGCTGGATAACAGGTCCATTACCTAAAATGGTCGCAGTTCAGTCTACCAATTGTCAGCCAGTCGTCAAAGCTTATGATGACTTAAAGGGAATTGAAAATACTTATTCAAAAGCAAAAGCTTCCTTAGCCTATGGGCTAGCCGTTCCAAGTTCCTTTGGACATGATCTCATGATGAAAACGATCGAAGAATCAAACGGAATGGCGGTAGCGGTTAACGAAAAGGATATTGTAGCAGGTGTCTATGAACTAGCTCAAGAGGAAGGAATATTAGTTTGCCCCGAAGGCGCTGCTACCTGGAAGGCAATGATCCAAATGAAAGAATCGGGTCAACTAACCGGTCAGGAAAATATTTTGCTGATGAATACTGGTTCCGCTTATAAGTACATGGATAAGTTGTAAGCTGATTGGTTAAAAGGTTGAATGGCCAAATTGTTGGATGGCTGAATTGCTAAATGGTTAAATGATTGATTCAACGCCGAAGGCATTCAACGCGAAGCGTTCAACATGAAATATTCAACATGAAGTATTCAACGCCGAAGGCATTCAACGCGAAGCTTTCAACATGAAATATTCAACACGCAGTATTTAACGCCGAAGGCATTCAACGCGCAGCTTTCAACATAAAATATTCAACACGAAGTATTCAACGCCGAAGGCATTCAACTCGAAGCTTTCAACATGAAATATTCAACACGAAGTATTTAACGCCGAAGGCATTCAACGCGAAGCGTTCAACATGAAATATTCAACACGCAGTATTTAACGCCGCAGGCATCTAATATTGTCCCGTACTTAGCATAACCAATGTACATGCATTCAGTGTTTCAATTCCATTGTCTTTTGCCTTCTGCTCCAATTCATGATTTTCTGCACCGGGATTAAAAATAATCCGATTTGGTTTTTGCTCCAGGATATAGTCATAATAAGGCTTTTGATTATCAGGATTGAGGTAAAGAGTTATGGTATCCAGATCTTCTATTGGTTCTGCTTCCAGCTTAATATCCACATCATCTACTCTGCCCGCATGTCTCCCAACAGCTACCACATCATACCCTTTCATGCGCAAATTATTAATAGCCATGAAACTATACCGATCCGGATTGGTGGATGCTCCAAGGACTAATGTTTTTTTCTTATTCATGTTAATTCATTTAAAAATTTAATTTTCATTTCGGGTGAAGGTATCATACAAGTGTCCCGTTTTCCAAACCAACGATACCTGTTTTTAGATATCAAATTATAGACCCAATCTCTCATAAATCTGGGTACGATCATAAAAATTGTCATAAGTGGCCATATGCCGGAAAGATGCTTACTAACTTTTAGGGCAGCAGTAGACCGTGTATATACTTCTCCATCGTCAATTAAAACAAAAGTTCCCTCACCAATACCAGAAACTTCGAAATCTTTTAGTAATTTTTTAGCGATATCGCTCTGTAATGATGCAAATTTGAACACGGATTTCTTATCTCTTTTCAGTACAAATTTCACCGCACTGTTACACAGATTACAAACCCCGTCGAACAATATAATGCGTTGATTTGGCATAAGACAAAGTTACTAAAACTCTCCGCCGTGCGTGCCCTTGATCATTTTTTTTATCATAAATGGAAAATGGCTGATCAGGGAGATGAATGTGTTGGTGAGAAATTCCTGGCCAAATAAACGCTGAATGCTTCTGCCGCGTTTTAGCCGTTTTGAAAAAAGGTTGTTCCAATTGCTGGTATACCCTTCTTCCATCTCCTGACGGCTGATTCTTTTCTTTAAAAATAAATCTATATTACCGAAAGCAATCTTTGAGGAATGCATCGCCATACTCATCCCATTGCCACAGAGAGGAGCGATCATTCCTGCTGCATCTCCCAACATGAGTACATGATTTTCCACGGGTTGTTTTTGATCAAAACTTATTTGAGAAATGGTCACCGGTTTATCAAACAAAAATTCAGACTCATTAAAAATCTTCTTTAAAAAAGGATTCTTGGATAAGATCATTTTCTCCATTTCCGGAATGCTATTATTCGATTCTTTTAGATTTTCTGCTGTCGTGAGATAACACAAACAATATTTGTCTTTCTCAATTTTAGAAATACCACAATAACCATCCTTAAAATTATGTAAGGCAATCGTATCGTGGGGGAAGTCTGTTTTAATATGATATTTTATTCCTAAATAGTTATTGAGTTTCCCCTGCTTTTTTAAAGCAAATTCCCGTTTCCACTTCACATCCAGGTTGCTTCTTTTTCCATAACTTCCGGCAACGATTTTAGCCGTGATAGTCTGTTGGTTAAAACTCACCGTAAAGTCATCTTTATTAAATACTACATCGTCTACTTTTGTTCCATCACAAATGATCACACCATTTATTTCTGCTAATTTCTTTAATTCATTATCCAAAAAATACCGGCTGATGCCAAAGCCACCCAAGTCAAGATCAGTAGAAATTGTTTGTCCACCCGGAGAAGAAACGATCAGTTTTTTAATTACCGGCAAATCAAGCGCAGCAAGGTCAAGGCCAAGATCATTGATAAAGTTCCAGCTCTCAAAGCTGATATATTCACCGCAAACTTTATGGAAGGGATATTTTTCTTTTTCAAAAAGGATAGTTGTATACCCGGCACGGCTGCATTGAATGCTTAGGGAAAGACCCGCAAGTCCGCCACCAATAATGGCGACATCAAATGTTTGATATGGTTGAGGATTAGTCATTTTTGCTGATGATTAAATAACGAAAAGCCCATTTCCAATTTATTTCATAGCGGGAAATTTGCGCCTTCTCCAATAGTTTTTCCCATTCCATCTTTTTAAATGCCCGCAACACAGAAAGTGGCGCATCATTTTTTACCAGGTAGGAACGGGAGAAAAGTCTTGTGAGCAAACGAATAGAATGATAGGCCAAAGGATGCCGCTGAAGATCATTGATAAAAAAACCAATTGTAGAATGAATCTTCATCCATTGTAGCATTTCAATTAATTCCGCATCTGAAAAATGATGACAAAAAAGAGAGGAGAATAATATATCTGGTTTTTTGTCAAAAAGCACTTCTTTATAATCACTTAAAATGAACCGGGTGTTCGTATTGATGATGTTTGATCGTGCATATTCAATGCACTCGGGGTTGATATCAATTCCGATAAATTCCACTTCAATTCCCTTCTTTCTGCAAAATTTTTCCAAAGCATTTAAATTATCTCCCCCGCCGCAACCAATTTCACAAACGGATATTTTAGTCCTGTTTCCCAGGAGATTTTTAAATCCGCTTAAAGTGATCGCATGTCCGCCAAGATGCGTATTAATAAAATCAAGTTCTTTTAAATTGCGGGAAATATCCTGAAAGTCAATATGATCCCCATCAAGCAATTCTTTCTCTTTGGAACGATGGGAAAATTTACTCATCAAACAGTTTTTTATTTACCTGATAAAAGAAACGTTTCCATCGTTAATCCCGGTCCGAAAGCCGCTCCAAAAACATTCACTTCTTCCTGGTTATTTTCTTCGAAAGAATCCATGATTTCTTTTAAAACAAATAATATGGTAGGCGAAGACATGTTTCCATAATCGTTCAAGACCTTGTAGGAAGTAGCTAATTTTTCTTCCTCAATTCCGGCACTTTTAGAAATAGAGGACAGAATACGCTTTCCTCCGGGATGAATGCACCAATGAGAAATATCCTCTTTTTTAATATCGCCATTTCTTAAGGCTTTCGTCAATAATTGATCAAAATCCTGTTCGATTAATTCAGGTACATAACCGGAAAGTGTCATTAAAAATCCTTTGGACGAAAGTTGCCAGCTCATATGATCTTTCCCTCCAAAAGCGACTTCGCTGTAAAAGTTTTTGATCTTTAGTCCCGGTAAATCATTTTCATCATGTACCACAAGCATTGCTGCGGAACCATCTCCAAATAGAAGCGAAGATGCCAGGTTATCCAGCGTATTTTCTTTTTGAAAATGCAGCGTACAAAGTTCTGTACACACGACCAGCACCTTTGCATTTTTATCCGACTTACAAAATGCATCTGCCAATTTTAATCCATGAATAGCGGCATAACAACCCATAAAATTAATCGATGTACGAAATATATTTACAGGCAATTCCATGCTCTCCATAATCTGCAGATCCAGGCCCGGTGCGCTCATACCTGTGCAACTCACGGTGATCAGGTGGGTGATTTCTTCTTTTTTTATCTTTTGTTCAATACATTTCTCTATCGCTTCTATAGATAATGCCGGAGCAGTTTTTTCGTACCATTTCATCCGTAACTCAAGATTCGGAAAGGGATCTAAATTTTCGGTTGGCGGATAAAAAGCCCATTCATCCGGATTCAGGCTATAATCCGGTATTACGGAATACCTGCTTCCTATACCGCTTTGATGATAGAGGAATCTTAATTTTCGTTTATCGACTTCATTCAAAGCATAAACATTTTGCATAAACGAAAGTATATCGGTTTGGTCATGCCGGTAGGCAGGTAAAGCGGTTGATATGGAAGCTATTTTACTCAAAATAATCGAACAATTAAAAGCGTCATAAATCCTAAATTAGTACAGGCTGAAGCAATCACATTCATACGCATTGTATTGGTAAAATTGGCTTCTTTCGTATCCTTTGATACAATAAAGAACCAACGGAAATAATAGATAAATACCGGTACCATAAAAATTTGAAGAATAATAAATGATTTCACCTGACCTTGCCGATAAAAAAGATACCCCAAAGTAATAAAGGCAAAAGCATATATAATGCCAGTAAAAATAAATGTACCCATGTATCCCAATAAGTAACTGATCGTAGTGACACCATCCTTTTTATCGGCCTCATGCTGGTAAATTTGAGTTAGAGGATAGAACCCTCCAATCAAAAAAGCAGCGGCCACCATGCCCAATAGAGGCACATCTGTGACATAATTTGCACTGCATCCATGATAGACCAATAAGAAAGTGAGTGCCCCCTGGAAAATCACCACAGTCAGGAATCCTATAATGGGGTATTTTTTCAATCTTATCCGCCGGCTGCTATATGTCAGGGAAGCAAGAATATACAGCAGGATACCGGCGGCAAAAAGCCAGGAAATGAATAAACTTAACCCTACAGCAAAAATATTCAATACATAGGTTACATGCAACAATTGTTTCTCGGGCAACATGGGATTTTTCAAGCCGCCAATCGGGGTAGTGTCCCTATCCATATAGCTATTGTACCCATTACTGGCTGGATAAACCAGGAGATGTAAAATCACAAAAACCAGAATTGCTTTAAAGGGATTGATTGTCTCTATTTGCGAAAGAGCAAACCAATAGACCGGCATTAAAAAAAAAGAAAAAGGAAATCGTAAAAGCTGGATGGTTGAAGGTAGAATTTTATTCACCTCTTAAAATTAAAAGGAAAATGTCAGAAATGAAACAATGTTTTTTTGATTACAAGCCTTTCCTGACCGGCGGCTGTATAATATATACTTTAATCAATTTTAAACACATCGCTATAAACGTGATTAGCCAGGCCACCCAGGCTATAAAAATAAACAGAGAGGCGATTTCTCTCAAAAAGGACAATTCAGATTCACCACCTAATTGCCAGGTGCAGGCTGTGTAAACTCCTAAGGGGAAAACCAGGCTCCAATACCCGGAATTATATGTCAGTGAAACGGATTTATGCCGCCATATTTCCAGGAAAATAATCGCGGGAATCCACCAGGTTCCTGCTATCCAAAATAATATACTCAACACCTTTATTGTGGGAATATATGGCTGGAATTCAGCAACATTTCCCATACTTTTTATCAATAAAATTCCGGACAGGGTACTTATGGCTGCCGCTCCCATATCAATCCAATAGGAGGGTTTAAATTCATCTGCCCTCATCGTTACAAATGTGGTCCTGTAAAAGATTATACCAATTAAAATAATGTAAAACAACACACCCAAAAGATAAAAAAACAGGTGGATAAAAATAGCCGTATCCACCGGCATATTTAAATGCGGCTGAAGCAAACTTCCCAAAATGGACAAGGCTTGCGCCGAAACGACAAAGAGCAGCCACGATCCATTGATGCCGCTTTCCAAAGAAGGTTTTTGTTTTTTAATGGTTACCAGGACAAAAAATGAATAAAGTAGCACCAGCCACAGTCCGATAGAAAAATACCATAAAAATACCGCTGGCCGAATATGATTTTTTAATTGAATAAACTCCGCTCCTAAAATGCATAAGGCGGCTATGATCGTTAGAAATCCTGCACCTTTAGCATGGGTGGAAAGATCTTTCCGGAAGGCAGGAAAATAGAAGATCAGTCTTAGAATAAAAAGTAAAAACAGAACCGGGATCTCAATGATGTTCAGTGCAAACATTACCCGACTAATTTCCGTATAACCCAACATGTGAGAGGCTATGGAAATTATTCCGGTGGACATTGCCAGGGCAAAATAATCAGGCGAAAAGGTTTGAATCCCTGTTTTTAAATTAACCGTATTCATTCTGGGTTTGCTGCGTAAGATTCGTGCCAAAATAGTCTTCCTGTCCAGCTCTGATTATTTTACCTTCTCCGCCTGGCTATTGGCCGTCTTATTTCTTCCAAATATTATCTCCCGGTGTGTAATCCATAAAAATACCGCCATCCAATTCTACTGAACGTATATTTTTCTTTGTTGAAATTTTAATGATTTGATCTTTTTGATTTTTTTGCCAGAATCGTGGTGTCTGATGAATTACTTCTGATTTTCCATCTTCATATACCACTTTCACATCAAACGGCATTGCAAAACCGCCCACATTTTGAATAGCTACCGTATAGAAACCCGTTTGCTTTTTCACATCTTTTATTTTCAGATCAAGGTAATTATTGGAAAAATACCAATTGTTGAAAAACCAATTCAGATCCTGCCCTGCGCCGGCATTGAAGGAGTAAAAATAATCCCAGGGAGTCGGGTGCTTACCGTTCCAATTTTCCATATAATGATGCAAAGCTTTTTTAAATAACTGATCGCCCAACAAATCCTTTAACGCCAGGTAACTTAAGGAAGATTTTCCATAGGCATTACTACTGTAACCCATACCACTCACCTGCGTGGACAAGGAAATCAAAGGTTGATCCTCTTCTGTAGCAGGATCACTGATATAACGGCTTACACGGAACATTTTATAAATTGAATCCTCATGCGCTTTACCAAACTCCTGCTGTCCGATCAGGTATTCAAAGGTTGTGGCCCAGCCTTCATCCATAAAGGCATAGCGTGTTTCATTCGTGCCCATGTAAAAAGGGAAATAGGTATGCGCAATCTCATGATCCTGCACCATTTGGGAAAACTTGAGATCATTCGTCGTGTTATCATTAATCATCATCGGGTATTCCATATCTGCAAATCCCTGGAAAGAAGTCATTTTTGAAAAGGGATAGGCCACTCCCGGCCATTCATGGGAGAAAAATCTAAGAGAGTTCTGCGCCCATTTTGTATAATAATGAAAATCTTTTGCTTTGGTATTATAGGCTGATTGCACACTTGCCCGGCGATTTATTTTTGAATCAACAACAACACTTGCCGCATCCCAGACATAATTTTTGCTGGCAGCAAAACACACATCTGTAATATGTTTTGTAGAAAATTTCCAGGTATTCCAGTCACTTTGGGTTGTAACCTTATGCTGTTGCATTTCATCCAGATTAGCAATCTGAATTACCTCATCAGAAATATATGATTTCTTTAAACGCTTCGATATTTCTGGTTGCAATACTTCATCCGGATTCAATAGATCGCCCGTGGCGTACACGACATAATCTTTCGGCGCTTTAACGGTCAAAGTGTAATCATTGAAGTCGTTATAAAACTCTTGCCTGCCTGTATGAGGCACCATGTCCCATCCATTATAATCATCGTACACCGATATGCGGGGATAAGAATAAGCCAGGAAAAATGTTGTGCTATCTATTTGCCCTTCACGCCCAAAACCGACGGATATGGGATAATTCCAGTCCATATTGATAGCAACCGTTGTATTCGGCATAATGGGACTTTTAAGCCTGATCGCACTAACCGTTCCCCAGTTCTTTGTATTAATGGTATAGGTTTCATTATTGATCGACAAAGATTGAATATCCAATCCTTTATAATCCTTTTCATTAATCTTGCGCACATTATTGACAAAACGAATGGCAATTACCTCCAAAGTATCCGGACTCTTATTGGTGTAAGCGATTTTTTCTGAACCAGAAATCGTTTTGGTTTCGGGGTTTAAAGTAACATTAATATCATAAACTCCTTTATTCTGCCAATAGTTTTTACCGGGGTTTCCATCCATGGACCGCGTCCCTTTATCATAGGCAATTTTGATGTTCCGTGGCATGTACAATTCCTGTGCATTCGCCACATTCAATCCTATAAAAAACAAGTAAATAAATGGCAGAACAATCTTTTTCATGATGAAGGGTTTAAGTAATTGATCCCTTAAAAGTATGAATTCATGAACAAAAAACGGGTTAATATTTATACCTTTGAATACAATTTTTTTTAAAAAAAACAGCAAATCCTGTCCCTAAACAGAATCTTCTCAATAGTTTTACCGTGTAGACCGGGAGGGTCAGGCGGAGAAACGATTTACGAATATTCTTTTATCAACACATTCACAGAATGCGGTTGAGTTGCTTTATGATAGTTGATTTCTGCCTCTCCGATATGGACAAAACCCAACTCTGAATACAACCTTATTACCCGTTCGTTATTAATGTACGCCTGCATCCATTGGATGCCTCTTTCTTCACAAAAGCGCATTCTGCTGTAAGCAAGCTCGAAGCTTCTCCCATCTCCACGATATTCCGGTAGCACTACCAAACGACTGAATAAAGCAAAGGGTTTTTCCACAGGCATAGAAAGATGCCGGGTGCAGCAGTGGTAAGGAAACTCTTCTGCTGAATTAAAAATATTCAACCTTGCTGCGGCAATTAATTTATCCTCTTCATTGGTTATAATCCAGTGAAAAGCGCTTTCATCCAATTCATCCTTCCAACCATTCGGAAACAATCGACGATTGACAATCAGACTTTTTTCATGCTCTCCCCATACCTCTACCCGAAAATTATAAATCTGGGATAACCTGGATGAATCAGTCAACAAAATAGGTTTCAGGTCTTCAGTAGTAATCGTCATTTGCTAAAAATTAAAACGTTGAGTGTTTAAAAGCAAAAAAAACCATCGCTGGTTTTTTTAATGAAGGTATCCTAAAAAAGAAAGGAAAATAAAAGACGATGGAACGTTTTCCCGATTTCGCACCGGGAAATCACAGAATTCCCAATATCATAAATGATCCCGTTTAAAAGACTAATTATCAAACGGGATCTAAATCTTTTAATTTTACTTATCCGATTCTACCACTTTAAAGGGAATGTAGGGGCTCAGATTAAATGTGAAATTCCCATAAGAATCTGTGCCTTTATCTCCTTTTACTTTTGCAACAATGGTGTACGTCGCTTTCGGATTATATTTAGCAACAGCCAGGTTATATTGAAAGGTTTTCGTTTTATTGGTTCCCCGGAATTTATCGGCTAATCCCTGGTGCATATCACTGGAGATCACCTTTCCATTTTCCAAAAGATCCACCCGCGCAATGTCCATGAAATGTTCACCGTTGGTATAATAAAAACCAGCATAAGCCCGTCCGTTCGCATAAACTTTCTTCGTAACATCAAAAGTTAAGGAAGTATATTCCGTTGAAATATCCGCTGGTTTCCAGGTGCCGAAAATATATCCACCGGTTTTAAAGTAATCAACCTTTAAATTATCCAACCTTGGATAATGATTGGTTAGGCGGTTTTTAAAATCATCATAATTTTTATCTTTCGAAGCTACCCAGCCACCTTCCGCCAGCGCTAATAATCGAGGAAATAATTGAACATTCACATCTTTTACATCCAATGCCAATGCCGGCCACATATTAGCCTGCTGTCCCAATACAAACCTTTCCTGGTCAGGCGTTAAACCATGTGTCGGATCATATTTATAAACCAATTCCAATGTATTAATATTCTGATAGCCAAGATCAGTGAGCGTGCCGTCATTGCGGTCAGCCTGGGTAATGTCGAAATAAACAGAACTGCTTGGAGTTCCCACCACATAAAAACCTCCTTTGGCGGATTCGGTAATGGCTTTTTCACCCAGCCAGGCCATCATAGCCGTGCCCTCCAGTTGTTTGTGATCACCTTCTAAAATATCATTCCAACCCATACCAAGCCTTCCCTTGGATTGAATGATTTTGATCACTCTTGAAACAAAATAAGATTGCAGATCTTTTCCATTTTTAAACCCTTTCTCAACCATGAACTTCTTGATATGCGGCTCACTTTCCCAAATTACATGGCGCACTTCGTCGCCGCCGAAATGGATGTATTTGGAAGGAAAAATATCGGTTAATTCTGTAAAAACATCATCTAAAAATTCATACACTTTTTCATTTGTCGGATCAAGAATATTCGGCGTAAACTGACTTCCCCAAATTCCCCAGGAAGCTAGAAATGGGAATACATAAGGCGGATCAAGTTTATTATTACTGCCCAATTCAGGATAGGTAATAATCACCGGCCATGAATGCCCCGGAAGATCAATTTCCGGCACGATGGTGATGTTGCGATCCATAGCATATTTTACCAGGTCACGCAATTGATCTTGCGTAAAATATCCGCTTCTCTCAGCCGGCTGATTGAATCTTGCATCAAAAATAGTTGCTTTTGGGGCGGTTAATTCCGGGTATTTCTTAATCTCTATTCTCCATCCCTGATCATCAGTCAGGTGAAAATGAAAAACGTTTAATTTATACAAAGCCATTACATCCAGATATTTCTTCACAACATCTACATTGTAAAAAGTACGGCTAACATCCAGCATAAAACCTCTCCAGCTAAACCTTGGATGATCTGTAATAGCCAGGCAAGGTATGGACCACTTCATTTTTGTTACTTTTTCCTTTTCTATTTCGGCAGGCAATAATTGACGAAGTGTTTGTACGCCATAAAAAAGTCCTTTAGAATTTGCACCTTCAATAAGGATTTGATTTTTAGTAACAGTGAGATTATATGCTTCTTCGCCTTGAGCTCTCAGAGCAGGATCTATTTTGAAAACAATCTCTTTATTTTTTCCTTTCCTTTTTTTCTCTTCGGGCTTATAAATAACCTTTGTTACAGGCTTCAGCATTTCTATTAAAAAATCCGATACTGTTTTTACTTCAATATTATTTACCGGAGCGTAAAGAACTGTTTGTTTACCGAACTCAAAAACGCCTTCATGTTGCACTATGGAAGTAGGTTTTGGAATAATATTCATGGATTGAGTTTGAGCAAATAGAGTTGTAAAAAAAATATTTAGCAAAAAGAAGAAGGACAATTTAATTCGCATGGTAAAATTTAGAATGTGATTTATTAAATGTTTACATAAAAAATGAAAACTTTATAATGCTTTCATTTTTTGAAAAACGGAAGATAGAGATTAATTTCTTTTTGTAAAGGGGTATTTATCCAAATGAAATTCTTTCCTAAAACGATTCAGCCTAAAGTGATTGTAACTACTCATTACTGCTAAACAAGTGGCAATTTGAACTTTCAGCCTGGCCGCGGGAGTATGGGCATCGTGTTCCGCGAACTTTAGATAAGTATGCATTTTGGGATTTCAGAGTAATCTCTCTTTAAGCTCACTGGTGTTTGGCCAATTACAACTTTTAAATATCTCTAAAATTCGTGTTTGTAACAGGTAGTTATATAGAAGTAAATTGTTTTAAAAAATTCTGCATCTTCGATAGCTGGGGGTAGAATTACACAATCATCGAAGAGGTATTTTAATGCAGAAAAACTATAGAATCTTTATAATATAATGGAGAGCGTTTCTTCACCAATTATTTAGAAAATCGTAACCATAAAAAGAAGCATAGTAATCTTAATTATTTTGAACTTCTCTATTTCTTTTTACGTAAGGTTTTGCGCACTTTTAGGACAAAACTGACAGGTACTTCGGCAATTTCAGCTGCCTGTTGATCATCCAGGCCCAACTTATTTATCAGATTTTCTACTATGTCAAAACCTTTCTCTTCTTTACCTTTTTCGATGCCCTTTTGGATGCCTTCCTCAAAGCCTTCTTTTCTTCTCTTTTCAGTATAAATATCTAATGTATTCATAACTTCTTGTTTAATGGATAGTGGTAACGAATTTAATGCTTTTTCTTTAAATTCACCCCGGCCAGATAAATAAATAATAAATTGTCTTCGTAAACCTCTCTGCTCTTTGGATGCTAACAATAATAACACTGCTGCATTTTGCTCTATCCATTTCTTTTCAACGCTATGCTTTAAAGTCAAAAATGATGCTGCTAAAAAATTATTATCCAACGCTTCGATCTCTTCATCGGCAAGCGCGCCCAGGTCATTATAAATATATTTAAAATCAGGTAGAAAAGCTCTCCATCCATCTTCCAGGCTTTCAAACAATTCTCCCAGGCTGCGATATTTCCATCGCATTTTACCATGGTAAAGAAGTACAGGAACTACGATAGAAAGTGGCTCCTTGTTTCGAACCTGCATTTGCAGGGCAGAAAATATATAACTACCTATCTGTATGGCAACGTTTTTATCGGGATAGCTTTTATGCTCAATGAGCAAACTCACCTTAACAGAATTGCTTCCATCTTTTTTATTGCAGGTATAAACAATGTCCGACATAGTCTTCTTTAATTCATCCGACAGGTAAGAATTAGGCAATTGAGTAATTGACGAAAAATCCAAATGCTTGCTAACAAATTCCGGCAGAAAATTCCTGAAATAGTCCCCGGCTATTTTTCTATCTGATAATATTGCCTGAATAAATTTATCATGTATGTGTGCATCTTCATTCATATTAGTAAAAATAAGAACTTTAAAGACAGAATGCAATTCAATTGAAAGAATATACTCCTGTTTTTTTTCTTATATGTACAGCCACGGAAGGAAAAAATCATTCGTTAAGGAAGCACAATCCCATATTATTATGATATTTTGGGATTACAATCCATTATTATTATGATTATTACAAATTGGAACACCCAAAAACAAAAATATTTTTCAGTAATTTTTTTATCCATGCATAAAAAAACCCTTGCTTCTATTTAAAAGCAAGGGCAATTATATGAAAATCTTTTCTGCATTAAACCAGCATGGTCACCGGGTTTTCCAGGAATGATTTTACAGTTAATAAAAATGCCGAACCAACAGCACCATCTACACTGCGATGATCGCAACTCAAGGTCACTTTCATTCTGTTGGATACTGCAAATACGTCACCTTTTTTAACCACGACTTCTTTAATAGCACCAACTGCAAGAATAGCGCTGTCCGGCGGATTAATGATGGCCGTAAATTGTTCGATATCCATCATGCCTAAATTGCTTATAGTAAATGTGTTACCACTAAACTCATTGGGTTGTAATTTATTATTTTTCGCTTTGTCATACAATCCTTTCGCGTCTGCTGCGATTTGTGAAAGTGATTTTTGATCAGCAAAACGAATTACCGGAACAATTAATCCTGTTGGCAAAGCCACAGCAGAACCAATATGAATATGCTTATTCTGACGAATAAAATCGCCCATCCAGCTACTGTTCACTGCAGGATGTTGACGTAAGGCCATTGCACATGCTTTGATGACTAAATCGTTGAAGGAAATCTTCACCGGACTAACTTCATTGATCGCTTTGCGGGAAGTCATTGCATTGTCCATATTAATCTCCATCGTGAGATAAAAATGGGGAGCCTGGTACTTACTTTCGGCTAAACGGCGCGCAATGGTTTTACGCATTTGAGTGTTCTCAATATCTTCGTATTCCTCTTGTCCGATTGGTGCAAATGCCATGGCAGGAATATGTTCTCCGGCTGCTACCTTCTTATCATCTTTCTTATCTTCTTTCTTTTCTTCTTTTGCTGCAGGAACAAATGAATCCACATCTTTTTTTATAATTCTTCCACCATCACCGGAGCCTTCCACATCAGCTAAATTAATTCCTTTATCAGCAGCTAATTTTTTCGCAAGGGGCGAAGCTTTAATCCGTCCACCCTCATCAGTCGATGATTCCGCAGGAGCTTGTTCTTTTTGTGCCTGAGGCTTTTCTTCTTGTTTTGATTGTTCTTTAGGTTCTTCTTTATCTCTCTCCTCTTTAGCCGGACTTTCAGTTCCTTTATTTTTTTCAGCTTCCACATAGGCACTTACATCGGTGCCTTTTTTACCTACAATCGCAATAATATCATTTACTTTAGCAGCACTACCTGCTTCCACACCAAGATACAGAAGAGTTCCTTCTTCATATCCTACAACATCCATGGTTGCTTTGTCCGTTTCTACTTCTGCTAATGAATCGTCTGCTTTTACAAAATCACCAACTTTTTTATTCCACTGAATAATCTTTCCTTCCGTCATAGTATCACTCATAAGAGGCATCCGGATAACCTTAGCTCCTTCAGGTAAGGCCACTTCTTCGGAGGAAGCAGCAGTTTTTGTATCGGATTTTTTTTCTTCTTCTTTGGGAGAGTCTGTTTTTTCTTCTT
>JBBSUB010000064.1:0-18525 GCA_038235345.1 Chitinophagales bacterium | reverse complement strand
CTTTTAATTATAGGATCCTTTACAAAAAGATTTAATCCCAAAATATTCAATAATTATCTCTGCATTTATTTTTACTAAAATAAAACTGTAACATTTTCCACCTCCCTGTATCTAAAGAGAAAATTTAATAAAACAGACCAATGAAAAAAATAATTTTAGCTGCTGTCTTCTTCCTGTTTTCTTTTCTCTCCTATGCACAGGATTATCCTTTTTCCGTGACGAAATCCGGAACAGGAAAACAAACACTTATTTTTATCCCCGGTTTTGCAAGCTCCGGTGATGTGTGGAAAGAAACGGTGGGGGACCTCAAAAATGAATATACATGTCACGTGTTTACCATGGCCGGGTTTGCAGGCGTAGCACCGCAGGAAGATCCGACTTTTGAAAAATGGAAAGCAGCCATTGCGCAATATATCCGGGATGAAAAAATTATAAGACCAATCCTCATCGGGCACAGTATGGGAGGTGGTTTGGCTTTGGCAATTGCAGCAGATTACCCGGACCTGGTGAGCAAAATAGTTGTAGTAGATGCTTTACCCTGCCTGATGGCTGTCAGTAATCCTGCCTTTAAAACCAATCCCGTGAATGATTGTTCCGGAATGATCGATCAAATAACCAATATGAAAGAGGAACAATTTACTCAAATGCAAAAAAGATCCATAGCAAGCCTTACGACCACAAACTCCAAATGGGATGAAATTGTTGGTTGGGGATTACAATCTGACCGTAAAACATTTGCAAAGATGTTTTGTGATTTTTCAAATACTGATCTGCGGGAGCGGATAAAAAAGATAACTGTTCCTTCCCTGATTCTGCTGGAACCTTTATTTAAAAGTATAGATGCCATCAAAGATCAATATGCAAATTTGCCCCATGCTCAATTAAAATATGCCGGAAAAGGATTGCATTTTATTATGTTTGATGATGCCACCTGGTATTTAAATGAATTGACTCAATTTATTAGGGAGATATAAATGGAATTTGAAAAAATCTATACCGCTTATTGGGACAAAATATTTCGCGTGTGTATGGGATATGTGAATGATCACAGTCTTGCCCAGGATATGGCACAGGAAACGTTTATCATAGTTTGGAAACAACTTCCAAATTTCAGAAATGAAGCAAACATCGGCACCTGGATTTATCGGATTGCGACCAACAATTGCCTGCGTCAATTAGAGAAAGATAAAAAGGTTAAGTCGGTGGATTTACCCATTGATCTGCCGGAAGAAAAAAGCAGGAACCTTGAACCGGGTTTTCAATTGTTGTACAAATTTATTTCTGAATTGCCGGAGATAGACCGGATCATTATTTCCCTGGAACTGGAAGATGTGAAACAAGCCGAAATAGCAAGAATAACAGGGCTGTCTGAAGGAAATATCCGTGTAAGAATTTACCGGATAAAAGAACGGTTAACTAAAAAATTTGCAGAACATGGAAAATAATATCAATCTGAAAGACTTGTGGAACACGCAGCCGGTGCCTGAAGTGGACCAATCCGCTCTCTTGAAAAGAGTCCAGAAACATAAAGCCGCCGGACTGAAAAAGATCTTCCTGCTAAACGGGCTTTTGTTAGGCACTATTCTTTTTGTTGTGTTTATATCTATCTATTTCAAACCACAATTATGGACGACTAAATTAGGTATTTTTCTCACTATTCTGCCAATGGTCATCGCTCTGTTATTTCAAAATAGGATGATTCCTTTGTATAAAAAAACGGATGAGGAACAATCCAATGCTGATTACCTCGATAATCTGTTGAAAATAAAAAGTAAAGAGAAGACTATTCAAACAACAATTATGAGTGTGTATTTCTTTTTGCTTTCCGCCGGCATAAGCCTTTATATGTATGAATACACGCTTTTAATGCCAGGGGTTTGGGCTTTGATTGCCTATGGAATTGTTTCTATATGGATTGGGTTTAACTGGTTTGTTTTACGTCCCAAAGTGATTAAGAAAAACCAGGAGAAAACAGATGAATTGATCCGTCAATTTGAAAAAATAAAGTGTGGATTAAGCAATCCGACCAGCTCAGTAATATAATGTTTTGGTTCGGAAATATTTTTAAACATTCATATCCTCTATGCGATTAATGTAATCATTTTAAAAAAATCAACTTCCTTTTTGAATTTAAAATATTACGGCGGACCGGAAGATCGTGTACAATTGATCGACAAAAATGGAATGGTTGAGCCCAAATCATAATTTTCTTCATTAACAGGTATTCCCGGGGATGCAACGGAATGTATTTTGAGTGATAATATACGTTTTTGCGTAATTGTACAGCAGTGGCGAATCAAAAAATACGCTTCATTAAATCGTCCTGTTTCTGATTTCTGTTTTTATTCTTTTAACCAGGAATGAAAATAAAATAAGAAATATCCCATGTACCATAAACAAAGACCCGATGATCCCTACGATAGTGATGGCTGCAAGGATGGGGTGGAGAAATATGAGCAGTCCAATGAGCAGACTTAGCAAACCTCCTATAAGCACTATATTCCAAAAACTATATCCTTTACGTTTCAAAAATGTAGATTGAATGATCCAGAATATACCGGTGATCAAGCCATAAATAGCAAATACATAGGGAAGGGTAATGATCGTTAGTCCCAGGTTTAAAAGAAGTATGATGGCTACTAAAATATCCAGCAACCCTTCTCCTAACTGCCAGCCCCAGCCCGCATTATGTTTCCTGGTGCTGAAAGCGAAGATGGCAATGATGATCCCGGAAATAAAAAGGGAAATACCTCCATAGATGACTAATCCAAGCATGCCACTCACGGGAAATTTAAAAATATACATCCCCAGGAAAATAAAAATAAGTCCTTTAAGGCTGATCAACCACCAGTTTTTTATGCTAATCATTGTTTAGGTTTTAGGTATCGGGTTTTAGGTTTTAGGTAAATAAAGTTATTCTAATTTTTAGACACGGATTTCAAACACGAATTTCAGGCACGAATTACACGAATTTAAAAAGCTTTGAGCAATAAGCTATGAGCTTTGTGTAACTCCAAACCCCAAACTCCAAACTACAAACTAATCCCCTCCGGCACGACAATCAGAGGCTGCGTGGTCATAAAAGCCATATCCTTTGTAAAGCTTTTTTGAAAAATCCTGTCCTGGGGCTGAAGTTTTCGGCGTGCCATAGCCAGAACATCATAGGGCAATTCTTCCAACAGGTTTTCCATTGTTTTAGCGACAGATTTGGTTTCGATTTGTTTAAAATCCAGTTTTGAAATGTTATAGGTTTTTCTTACATGGTATGCATAGGCATCAAAATCCTCCTTGCCTTTCTGGTCATCAGCATGTAATTTTAAAAACAGGTTTACAACTGTAACGGCTGCATCGTGCAAGCCTGCGAAGTCGAAAACGATGGGTAAAGCCTTTCTGTCCGTTTTTTTAATATCTGTCGTAAACACAACGTGCTCAATTTTTTTCATCCTATATTTTTCAGGAATCAGGATAACGGGTATGTCTGCCTCAGCAATGATGTTTGATGCGACACTTCCGATAATCACTTTCTTTAACCCACCTGCACCCTGAGTACCCATCACGATCATATCAATCTGATGGAATGCTGCATATTTCAACATATTCTCTATTACAGGTGTCCGTCCTACGATTGTGGAAATGACCACATTCGCTCCGGATTCCTCCAAAACTTTTTTCTTTAACCGGTTTAGTTTTTTCAGGTAGTTACTTTCTGTATTTTTATTGTTTCTGTCTGCTATTTCCTGTGAACCAAAAACAGTCTTTTTTTCAGGCGTATAGAAATGAACCAGAATAACTACTCCGTCTGTTTTTGTCGCAAGATCTACAGCAAAACGAAAGGCTTTTTTTGACGTGGTAGAAAAATCTACCGGAACCAATATTCTTCTCATAATATCTATTTTATAAGCCTATTTATTATGTGCAATAAAAAGAGGTGTATTCAGTTGTTTCATTAAAATATCGGCCATACTCGCCTTAAACCACCTGGAGATTTCACTTCTCCGGTATGCGCCGAGTACAACAAGATCATTTGCTTTATGGTATCGAAGATGGCCTAAAACCTGCTCTTCCGGTTCTCCTTTTTCTACGATATAATTTGCTTTTGGGAAATGGCGTTTTATAAATTCCCGCATTAATTTATTCCCGGGTAAATGGGTGCCTTTTGATTCTTCTTTTACTGTAAATACATTTACGGGGATCTCCGGACTTCTATCAAAAAGATAACTGTACATCTTTATTGCAAATACGGAAGAGGGACCGCCATCATACAACAGGGTAACTTTATCAATAGGCTTAAATTTATCCGGTACGATGAGCACGGGGCATTGAACATCAGATAATAATTCTTTAATGAACCGGGTTGGGGGATTTACCGAAAAACGGTTGAAGGTCTCACCATCATTAATGATGATCAGATCAGCAAAAATGCTTTCCTGTTTTAATTCCTGGATGGCTATTCCGGTATTTCTATGGAAGGAATAATCCACACTTTCCTGGTTACATGCTTTCTCAAACAGTTTCACAGATTCATCCCTCGTCTCCTGATCTTTCGCATCCAGTTTTTCGAGCAATTCTTCTGCATTTTTATTGGAGTTTAAAATTTTGTTCATATTATAAGAACGATAATAGAACTCATCCAGGAATACGCCCACCAAAAAAGCATCTGTTTCTTTCGCAAGCTGCAAGGCATAATCCAGGGTGCTTTGGGAAAATTTAAGGCCGTCAAAAACAGCCAGGAATTTTTTCGTTTTTGTGGGTTTTTGTTTCATTTTTTTTCCTTCTATCATATTTTTGAATTGCTTCCGGGCGATCTTCTTTTCTCTGTCTTCCATGGTGATAATATATAGATTGATAAATGTGTTTTAGTGTTTTATTCCTTTAATCTTCTGAACAATTTGCCGGAATGGCCAATAAAGGAGTAGTGGAATGAAAAGCCATTTGTTTGGTAACACTTTTTTGTAAAATTCTTTCAAGGAAAGATTTTGGATAAGTGACCAGGGCTATAATGTCTATCCCGTGCTCATTGCTGTACTCTTCTATGGACATTTCAAAATCATTTCCTTCCAGCAATCCGGCTTTAAAATCAACAGTTGGAAAGGATTCTTTCAGGAATTGGAGATAATCATTTAACTGCTCTTCATTATAGATTAAGTCAGCATATTTTTCCCGGTCGGTTTCTTTAAAAACCACCACATGAATTGAAGTTGAAAAAATGCTTGAAAGATTGATGATCCTATTCAGGATGTTTTTATTTTTTTCAAAATGATTTGTGGCAAATAGAATTGCATCAGGTTCCTCCACGTCATAAGCTGCGGGAATTGTAAGTACGGGAATGGTTGTTTTTGCAATCGTTCCTGAAGCCACACTGCCCATGAAAATTTTCTTTAACCCACTGGCTCCGGTTGTACCCATAATGATCAAATCCATCTTTTCCTTTTCAGAAAAATCAAGAATAGATTCTACAGGTCCTCCTCCGGATAAATGGGTTATTACTTTTACTCCGGGATAGATCGCATTTACGGAATCTATGGATAATTTAAGCATTTCAGACCTTTCTTTGACCACCTTCGGATTAGACGAGTCTGACTGCATTGTTGCCATATTAATACTGATCTCAATGGAGTGCATCAGGTAAATAGTTGCACCCGTTTTTTGCGCCACTTCTGAAGCGTAGGTAATGGCTTTTGTAGCATTTTTTGAAAAGTCAGTTGGAACTAAAATTTTCTGCATAATGATTATTTATTAGGCCTAAAAATATTCTTATATACAGGATATTAAAAGAATCACTATCAGGTAATCACATGATTCCTGTCAGTATTATATGCTTTATTATTTTGAAGATTATTTTCCTTGTAAAACCAGTAATGGAATTTTTGTTTGAAGACTCATTTCTTTTGTATGAACTTTCCCGAAGGTTCTGTCGAAAAGGGAGTGTTTGTGTGCGACCATTGCCAATAAAGAACATGGATTATCTTCCATGAATTTATTGATGCCTGCTACGACATCTTTTTCCCGTATTGAATGAAATTCATGTTGTAGCATGGAAAACTGGCTGTTTGTTTTTATTTTCCCAAGTGCTTCTTCTGCTGTGAAACGGTCATCTTTCTCCACATGAAGGATGGATAAAGGCGCGGAGAATTTTTCTGCAATTCTTACCAAAGCTTCAAACCTGTCTATTTCTATGGAAGGATCAAAATCCGATGCATAGGTTATACGTTCTATAGAAGTGTAGGTAGCCTCTTCGGGAATAACTAATATCGGAAAATCAGATTTTCGAATCAGGGTAGTTGTTGAACTTCCGAACACAGAATTGCTTTTCCCTCTCCCTTTCATTCCCATGACAACAAGATCAATTTTATCTTTTAAAACCATATCGGAAATACTGTCCGAAAGAAATCCCTCCATTGCTATTCCGCGTATTTCCTGGCCGTATAATTTCGAAAGGTCACTAACTTCCTGGTTCATCTGTTCCTGGTTTTGTTGCAGGATTTCCGCCTGCGTGATCATCACCGAGGCGAACATGGAATCATGCACAATAACCGATGGCGGCGTTACATTCAGTAAAGTGACCGCCGCTCCAAATTCCCTGGCTAAGGATGCAGCATAACTGCCGGCATTTTGAGAAGCATCGGAAAAATCAATTAATACAATTATCTTTTTCATAAATCATGGTTTTAATTAAATGCAGGATATACATCCCGGCATACCTTTATATAGCAGAACATAAAGTTAAGGCTTCCTGTAAACAGAGAAAGTGATTTTAATCATCCATGCAAATGATTTCTATACACCATAATGGAGTAAATTCTTCCTGTATTTTAAACACATCATTTTAATAGGGAAGTAATAAGTTTTTTTTATGCGGGAATTATATTTTGCCTGACGCTCAAAAAATCTGATCATAATCTTATTATTCGCTTAAATTTTCATTAGCCGGTAAAATATTCTGATTTACCCGGAAGAAATTGTGCGGGTCATATTGTTGTTTTATTTTCCTCAACCGCCCATAATTATGGCGGTAACTTGCCTTAATTCTATTCTGGCCTTCATTCATCATAAAGTTGACATAAGCTCCCCCGGAGGAATAGGGATGCAAGTCTTCCCAATAATTCTTGCACCATTTGGTAATGGCACCGGCATTTTCAGGATCAGAATCTACGCCTACAATTACCCCGGCATATTTCGCATCGCGATACGCCCATGCGGTGGCATCGTTAGGTACTCTTGACGCTGCTCCGCTGATAGGGTATAAATGCATTTGAGACAAGGCTGACGGCATGTTGGAACTTTGTTTCAGATGTACTTTCGCCTCACCAGTATCTAATTCATCAAAGAAATCCGCTCTCCAGTACCATTGCAGTCCAGGAGGAAGTATACCATCGAATAATGTCTGAATAGCCGGATAAGGCATTTCACCAGTATGTTCAAAAACAGGTTTCATGGCGTGGATCGGTTTAAAAGCTTCCTCTGCATTTTCAGTTCCTCCCAGGTAACACCAGACCACTCCGCAAAATTGTTTGTTATGCAGATGTTCCGGAAAAGGAGGACCAGGTATTGTCATGGTCGCAAAAAACCCATTCAAATCATCCGGAGCATTTTTCATAAACTGCTGGTACCAGGTTAATATTTCCGGCGTTTTTTCAACCGGCCAAAGAGTAGGACCGCCAAATACATTGGTTACCGGATGCGCCTGGAAAGTAAAGGAGGTCACGATTCCGAAATTACCTCCGCCGCCGCGAATGGCCCAGAAAAGATCAGGATGCTGATCTTTATTTGTGATGACAACGCTGCCATTGGCTAAAACCATTTCTGCTTCCAATAGATTGTCTATCGTTAGTCCATATTTGCGGGATAAATAACCTACACCGCCGCCAAGTGTTAGTCCACCAACACCGGTGGTTGAAATAATACCGGCAGGAACTGCCAACCCAAAAGGATGTGTTTCTTTGTCCACCTCCCCCCAGGTATTTCCACCGCCCACTTTGACGGTCTTTTCTTCAGGATTCACCTCTACAAAACGAATTCCTGATAAATCGATCACCAGTCCTTCATCGCATAGACCAAGTCCGCCGCCATTATGTCCCCCTCCTCTGACTGCCGTCAGCAAATGATTTTCCCTTGCAAAATTTACCGCTGCTACTACATCATTCACGCCGGTACACATGGCAAACATCGCCGGGTGTTTATCAATCATGGCATTGTACACTTTTCGGGTTTCGTCATATGATGCATCATACGGCATGATGACGGTTCCTTTTAATTGTGTAGAGAAATTGTTTATTTCGTCTCGGGTAATTTTATTTATCTGATTTGTCATTTTGTTTGTTTTTAATTATTTAGAAATGATCATGCTTTTCAGTGACCATAGAATGGCAAGGACATCTTTTTTAGTATCGTCATTGATAGACTGTTTATCCATAGCAATGAAAATATCGTCTATGACGTGCATATATTCCACAGGACTGATGTTCATGCCGGTATGAGTGCTTACCATATCCCTTCCAGAATATGCGACCGGGCCACCACTCCCGGCGATAAAAAATTCAACAGTATGTTGTTTAATTTTTTTTAATCTCTCAGGGTCTTGTAAATAGGGCAAGAACCGGGCATTTATAGCCGGATTTTTCATGTGTTCATCAACTGTGTCATCAACGAGCATTGAAATACCTGATCTGCCTCCCAATCTCTCAAAAAGTGTTTTTTTTATAATTTCTGTTTGCATGACTTTAAGTTTTTTGATTAGGAACCAAAGCTACAAAGTCATAAGACCAGAGAGGGGTACATTTAGGTCAATTAATGATAATTTTAGAGCATTGTATTATATGCGTAAACGGGTTTATAAAAAATGAATGCCTTGGGAAAGGTTATTTATGAAACGAATTCATTTGATAAAAGGAATATTAAAGACAATACGATTTTATATAAAAGGAGGGGAGCACCCCATAAGTTTCCTGAAAACATTTCGAGAAATAAGCCGGGCTGTTAAAACCCGTTTTATAGGCAATTCCGGAGATGTTTTCATTTTTTTTATTCAATAAAATAAGGGCCTTATTTAACCTGTATTGTTTTATAAAATTGTTAGGTGCTTTACCTGTTATAGAAATCATCTTTCGATATAGTTGTGACTTACTATATCCCAGGCATTTGCTAAAGTGACCAGCATCTAAAGCAGGATTGCTCCATTCCTTTTCAATATAATCCATTAGCAAATTCAGAAATTTTTCATCATTTAAGCTAAGGGAGGTGATTTGGCTTTTACATAGAGAAATATTCATGTTCTCACTTTCATACAAATCTTTTACTTCAGATGATATGGCAACTTGCCCTTTAACGATTGCGGATAAACGTTCTGCCATTTGTATGATATCTTCAAAAAATCCTTCTTTTTCATTTACGGGAGCTCCTGCGCTTAAGCCTATTTTTACATTTAATGGAGAATTTCTTTTGTTATTTTCATTAAAAAATCTCTGAATTTCTAAGGCACATAACACCGCATTTGTAACTGAATCAAATGATAATAGAAAGTAACTGTCCTTTTGTTTAACAAGTCGTCCTTGATACTTATTTGTTATTTCAATAAGAAGTTTGCTGTAATTATTATTAGCTGTGTCTGTTTTTTTTGCCACTAAGTCCTTTAATGAAAAATGTTCAATGGCTGCCACCATGATAGTTCTGAAAGCAGGATCATTGATGATGTTTAATTCAGTGTTTTGGGATTTTTCCGGATCTTCTATTCTACCTAAAAAGGATTCCACAATACTTGCTTCTACTTCGATAATTTGATTGGGAACTTCGCCATGAGCCTTGGCATGCATCTCCTGTATAGATTGTATATCCGGTGCGTCAACCAGGCAAAAGGCGGTGCTTCTTTTTTTATCAAACCAGTAGGTTAGCCCCCGGCAATTATAAAGATGTTGAATCTTTAAATCCTGATGATGTAATTCCGCAACATTTTCGGCGGTAACGGTGGATGAAACGTCGTGCCGATCCATATAAAGGGGCATCTTGTTTTGTTTAACTAGTCAAATTTGAAATACATTTCTCTATTCTAAATATAAATCAAAAAAATGGCTTTATTGCGCAGAGTTCATGTTTTTTTTGAGGGAGGGAAAAGGAAGCTCTTTTATTACTTAATTTTTTCAACTAACCCAAAGAATAAAAAAGCTATTAAAACCCCTTCCCTTATTTGGTGATATTTTATGAATCATCTCTTTAATCAATTAATTTTGATTCCGGATTAAAAGTTTCGTTTGGGTTTTAAAGTTTTCAACTATTTTATTAAAAAGTTTGAAAAGTTAAAAAACTTTGTTAATTTCAAATTTCAATTGAATGAATAAGAAACAAATTACGAAAAGGAAGATTGGTGAAGCGGCCATGAAATGTTTCACCAGATATGGTTTGGATAAAACCACCCTGGATGATATTGCGAAAGCGGTCGGACTCAACAAAGCTTCTCTCTATTATTATTATAAAAATAAAGAGAGCATTTTCCTGGAAGTTGCTGTCAGTGAAGGAGAACGATATCTTAGTTCTTTACAGGAAGAAACGGTTAAAAAGATTGGAATCGATAAACAGGTTTGGTATTATATGCAGTCAAGGTTCGAATATTATCAGAACATCCTGAACATGACGCGTGTTTCCACCGAAACCTTAAATAAGATTCTGCCGGCATTTTTTGAACTGTACGACGAAATGATGAAGGCCGAAAAAATATTCCTGGCGCATATAATAAAAAATGCCGTCAATGCCGGAGAAATTCAAAAAGTAAAAGAAAATGAAGTGGCCTCTGTGTTGATAAATATAAGTGACGCGTTGAAGCATAGTGTGGAACAGAAAGCGATTTTATTAAATGAGCAAACGGTGGATTATACACAGGCGATCAGTGATATGAAATTTTTAGTAGCACATATTTTTAAAGGGCTTAAATAAAATCATCTAAACCGGTATGAATAAAGAAGAAACCTTTTCAGTTGACCTGCATTCTATGCGTCAATATTTTAATGCCGGTCACACGATTTCCTATGAATTCAGGAAGAAGCAACTCTTGTTATTGAAGGAAATGATTGAAACGAATGAAGAGGAGATATTCGCAGCTCTTTACGCGGATTTAAATACCAGCAGGGAAGAAGCGTACGCGACTGAAACCGGCCTGGTGATAGCGGAAATCACTTTTGCTCTAAAGCGTTTGCGCAAATGGATGCATCCGAAACGCGTCAAAACAAATTTTTTAAATTTTCCTTCCTCCACACGCATTTACCGGGATCCTTTAGGCGTTGTCTTAATCATCGGAAGCTGGAATTATCCATTCCAATTGGCTGTGATGCCGCTTATCGGCGCAATCGCCGGGGGAAATTGCGCCGTGATAAAACCTTCGGAAGGTGCGCCCGCCACATCCGTTATCCTGGCAAAGATCTTTACAAAAACATTTTCACCGGAATACATAAGCGTCGCAGAAGGAGAGGGCAGTAAGGTAGTTCCGGCAATGATGGAATCGTTTCGTTTTGATCATATTTTTTATACAGGCAGCGGAAATGTTGGGAAATCTATATATCAGGCCGCAGCAAAGGATCTTATTCCTGTAACCCTGGAACTTGGCGGAAAAAGTCCCGCCATAGTAGAAGCAGATGCGGATATGAAAACAACTGCAAGGCGCATTGTTTTAGGAAAATTTGTCAATGCCGGTCAAACTTGCGTAGCACCGGATTACATACTTGTACATGAAGCAGTGAAAGAGACGTTGCTTGCTGAATTAAAGAAATATACAGAAGAATTTTTTGGAAAAAATCCGGCAGAGAGTGCGGAATATGGGAAAATCATCAATGAAAAAAGATTTGATTCACTTTTGTCTTATTTGAATGGTTCAGGGAAAATATATTCCGGAGGTGAATACAACCGGGAGAAATTATTCATCGCACCAACGATTCTTACGGATATTTCTATGCAGGATAGCATTATGAAAGAGGAGATCTTCGGCCCCTTGCTCCCCGTTATTCCATTCAAAGAAAGAGAAGAGGCGTTAGGCATGATCCGGGAAAATGATAAACCGCTTTCTTTTTATCTCTTTTCTGATAATAACGAAAGTGTAAAATGGTGGATGGAGCGGGTTTCTTTTGGTGGCGGATGCGTGAATAATACCATCTGGCATTTGTCCAATCCGAATTTACCGTTTGGGGGAGTAGGGGGGAGTGGGATAGGGAATTATCATGGAAAATATTCATTTGAAACCTTTACGCATGCAAAACCGGTCATGAAAACACCGGTGTGGTTTGATCCCGGCATGAAATATCCGCCCTATAAAGGAAAGCTCAACTTGTTAAAGAAATTAATCAGATAAAATTTAGCGAACGGATATCTTTTTTGGAAATTCCGGTTTTATAATTTGCTTGTTTCCTGCTATTTGCCAGAAAAAAAGATAGAAACGTTCATCAATATTTAGAAAAATGGGTGGAAGAATATTTTTGAAAATATTAATGGATATGTCCCATTTGTTTCATTTTAATCACTCCGAAAATAGCTACTAAAAGTGCGATGCCTAAAGTAATGTGAATCGGTAATTCGGCCGGATACTTAATGAAAGTAATGACCCAAATAGCTGCGAGAAGCACGGCTATAAAGAATATAAAGTTTTTCATTTTGTGCTGTTTTAAAATTAAGAACTCTATCATTTCTGTATTCAAAACTCTGCCAGAAAATGCTTGAGGATAAGTGATTGTTTTATAAGATGATAGTATTCAGAGAAATTAAATTATAGCGATTTGATTCTATAAGGGTTAAAAAAATCCACAAATACGTTGCATTTTCCGAAATAATTGGCTACCTGATTTTCGCTCAATGATCTGAATTATAATTCTTGCTTTATTCTTTTCGATAGTACTTTTTAAAAATATTTTTTTGAGTTTCCTTTTTTCAAATGTACATTCATAAAGATTCTTTCTTTTGAGGAATAAGTAAAGTTTTCCTCTTTATTAAATGAATCTTCGATGGTTTTTGCACAAGTATTTGATTAAGAAAATTAAAAATCTCACATGAAATTTAGCCTCTTTTTTGTATTCTTCTCCGTTCTGTTTCACCTGCCGGTACATGCGCAAAAGAACTATGAACTTACCGGAAACTGGAAATGTATGAATGTGAAAAAAGTACAGGGAAATGGGGCAGAAATTTCCAGCGCAGATTATTCTTTAAAGGGCTTTATGGACGCTACAGTACCGGGAACAGTCCTTACTACGCTGCTTCATAACAAGTTGATTCCGGACCCTTTTTATGGAATGAATAATGAGCAAATTCCGGATATTTATACTACCGGGAGAGATTATTATACCTATTGGTTTGTGAATGATTTTAAGGAAAAAGCTCCCGTAGGATCAGAGCAGGTATGGCTTCATTTCAGGGGTATAAATTATAGTTGTGATGTATTTTTAAATGGACATAAATTAAACAGTGAGTTATTTTCCGGAATGTTTTTGCGCCAGCAATATAATATCACTCCCTGGCTGGCGAAGGATGGAAAGAACCGGCTGGCTGTGATTGTTTATCCGCCTGATCCTGTCGGGAATCCGAATGGCGGGCAAGGTGGAGATGGCACTATCGCCCGGAATGTATCGCATCAATATGTAGCAGGATGGGATTGGATACAACCAGTCAGAGATCGCAACACCGGTATTTGGGATAAGGTGACGATTGAAAAAACGGGTGTTGTGAACCTGCAAAATCCGCATGCCGTTACGATCGTTCCCGGCAAAAGAATGCCCGATGGAAAACAAGCTCCGGCTGTTTTAAAGCTGTCGGCAGAATTATTGAATTCATCTGATAAAAGGGTTTCCGGTGTACTGCAATATGAATTAAACGGACAAAAAATATCCAGGGAAGTGATGGTTCCTGCCGGTGAGAAAATACTTTTTACCTTACCGGATCTTACAATTCAGAATCCACGCCTGTGGTGGCCAAATGGTTATGGGAAACAGGATATGTATTCTATTGATCTGAAATTTATAACTCAGGATCAGGTAGTCAGCGATGCAGAATCCGTACGTTTTGGCATCAGGGAAATCACAACTGCCTGGAATGCGGATACACGTAGCCGGGAAATACGCGTAAATGGACAACGGATTTTTATGAAGGGTGGAAACTGGATCATTTCTGACGCCATGCTTCGGTTTTCTAAAGATCGTTATGATGCAGAAGTCCGGTTTCACCGGGATATGAATCTGAACCTGATCCGGATTTGGGGCGGAGCTATTCTTGAACGACCGGAATTTTATGAGGCCTGCGATAAATATGGATTAATGGTGATGCAGGATTTTTGGATTTCAGGCGATTGTAATGGTCGTTGGTTGGATCCGATGAAAAAAGATGATCAATGGACCAGGAGAAAATATCCTGATGATCATAACTTATTTCTTACATCGGTTGCAGATCAGGTAAAAATGATTCGCAACCATCCTTCCCTTGCCCTGTATTGTGGAGGAAATGAGCTGACACCTCCGGAAAATATATTGGTTGCCATGCGGGATTCCATTTTACCATCATTGGACGGCACAAGGTATTTTATTGACTATTCAAATTCAGACAGTATGTCTTTTAATGCTGTTGGAGGAAATGGTGATGGGCCGTATGGAATTCAGGATACACGTACGTTTTGGGAAAAGAAAGACTTTCCCTTTAATTCGGAAATTGGTTCCGTGGGCCTGGGAGATATGGAATCACTGGCAAGATTTATTCCGGAGCAAAACAGGATTATGCCGGGTCAGTCAATGAAGGAAATAGATTCTGTTTGGAAATACCATAAATACATAGGCTATGGAGAACATCTGAATGTGTATGGCAAACCCGGGAATATCACTGATTTTGCTGCTAAGGCACAATTGGTAAATTATGATCAATATCGTGCCTTAGTGGAGGGATACAGCGCACACATGTGGGAATGGTACACCGGTGTCATTATCTGGAAAACACAAAATCCCTGGACAGCCATGCGGGGACAGATGTACGATTATTACCTGGATCCGAATGCCGGCTTATATGGGCTGAACAAAGGATCGGAACCATTGCACGTGATGTATAATCCTGCGGACGGAATGGTGATGATTGCCAATAATACGTTTAGCGCCAGGCATAATATCATGCTGCAGGTAACGGCCATTGATATGCGCGGCAAGAGTACCTTACTGACACAGGTATTTTCTGAAATTGAGCCCACAAGATCAAAGAAATTTCTTTCAGTAAAAAAATCCCTGGAAGAATTGGGCAAGGCGGAAGGCGTTTTTCTATCCCTGCGATTGCTGGATGAAAACCAGGAAATATTAAGTGATAATTTTTATTGGTTACCGGATTCCACCGGAAATTATTCGGGATTGCAACAAATGAAGAAAAGTAAAATTGATATTTCTGCCACCAATATTTCCGAAGGGAAAATTCGGGTGTCCATTAAAAATGCGAAGGATAATCCCGTCGCTTTTTTCAACAGGCTTTCCATGGTGAATGCTGAGACCAGACAAAGAATTCTGCCCGCTTTTTACAGTGACAACTATGTGTCTGTTTTGCCGGGAGAAGAAAAAATAGTTGTTATTGATTATACGCCGGGAAAGGGGAAGAAAGTCGTCGTAGAGATCTCCGGTTGGAACGTTGAAAGAATGCAGTTGGAGGTAAAATGATCGATATCGTTTTTTTTTAGCGTTTCCATTTATGATCACCGGAAGCCGGACAATTAAAAAAAAATTGGAAGGTAATAAAAATTGATTTAGATTTGTAAGTGAATACTTACTTACATTTTGAAATAAGGTAAAAACGGTGGATGTAATGCATGAGCACAAGCAAAGTATTTATTAAAAATAATTATTTAAACCCGGTCGGTATCGAACTTGCCACTGGCAGTAAACCTTGAAAATGAACACAGAAAAATTTACGGAAAGGCAAATAAATATCATGGAAGCGGCAACGAATCGTATTGATAAGTATGGTATACAGGAATTGACCATAAAGAATCTATCTGCCGATCTTGGTTTGTCCGAAGCAGCGTTGTACCGGCATTTTAAGAGTAAAAATGAGATCATGCTGGGCATCCTTGATTATTTTATGCTGGAAATGAAAGACAGAGTAGCGGAGATTGCTCAAAAAACAAATAGGAATGCCTCTGAATTGTTGAAAGAAATCTTTGAATCCCAGTTAAAGACGTTTGCCAAAAAGCCTGCAATCGTGAGTGTCATTTTTTCCGAAGGAATTTTTCAGTTTAATAAGGAACTGATGGAAAAAGTATCCGGTATGATGAGCATGATGCAAAAGGAAATTGAATCGATTGTTAAGAGGGGACAGGCGGATGGAAGTTTTCGTGATTTTGCCGGTCCATCTATTATCTCGACAATCGTCATGGGTAGCATGCGTCTGGCCGTGATGAAATGGAAAGTATTTGGTCATCAATCCGATTTGGTAAAGGAGGGTACAAAGGTTTTGAACGGCGTCTTAAAAATGATTGAAAAGGATAAGGAAATTTTAAGTATTTAGTTATAACAATTTTACAATAAACTTTTATCGATATGAATACGCTCTATTTTAAAATCTCCGCTTTGGTATTATTGATCTTTGGTTTCTTAACCGTTTTTGCCGGAGGATCCGTTATCCTGGATCTATTTGGAATGAGAGCGAAAGAAGGGAATTATGTCCTATTTGTGGTGTGGGCAAATTTTATAAGCGGCTTCCTGTATTTGGTTGCTTCCTTCGGCTTTTTTAAAGGCAAAAACTGGACCTCTGTTTTGTTGAGTGCGGTAACCTGGATACTAATCGCTGCCTTTGCCGGGCTATTGATTCATATTCAAATCGGGGGATTGTTTGAAAATAAAACCATTGGTGTCATGATCTTTCGAATAGCAATTACAATCGGTTTGTTAGCAGTAGCGCGAAAGATGAATAAGCAAATATCGCAGTCCAAAGTTCGTAGTTCGAAGTCATAGTTCATAGTTCAAAGTTCGTAGTTCACAGTTCATGGCTCACAGCTCAAAGCTGATAGCTCACAGACTTAAAAAAAAATTAAATTTTTTTGTATGGAAAAGTTAGTAAACGCTTACAAACTAAAAATGATTTTAACCTTTATCGGGTTGTGGATATTTTCCTTATCCGGACAGGGACAGGTATGGACATTGCAGGACTGTCTTGATACAGCACAAGTGCATAATAAAAATCTTCAAATACAAAGAAATAATATAGCAATAGGTAGTCAAAAGCAGCTGGAAGCGAAAAGTAAATTACTTCCTAAACTAAATGTCAATGCAGATTACAAATATTTCATAGGCCTTCCTTACCAGTTTATGCCGATGTCCCTTTTTGGTGGTCCGGAAGGCAAATTTAAGGAGGTGCAATTTGGTGTACCTCATAATATAAATGCAAATCTACAGCTTGCCATTCCCTTATATAATCCACAAATAAAAGGTGTGATACAAGCCACAGAAATAGGAATGGAATTGAATGAACTTCTATTAAAGAAATCGGAAGAGCAAATATTTTATGAGATTTCAAACCTGTATTATAATGCACAGATAGTTCATCATCAGATTCAATTTGTGGATAGTAACCGGGTGAATGCTGAAAAATTATTGAGAAATATGCAATTACTGAAACAACAGTTAATGGCTACAGGAACCGATGTAAATAAAGTGGTGTTACAAATTGATCAATTAAATACAAAGAAAGAAGTTTTAAAAAGTATGCAGGAGCAGGTTATGCAGGCATTGAAATTTGCCATGGGTGTTACCGCGGATAAAACGATCAAAATAGAACGGGAGATCAGGTACGAGGTAATCCCTTCTTATGGTAACAAACCGAACATTGATCTGCAAATTGCCCAAACGCAAAACCGCATGCTGAAGAATGATTTGAGTATCATAAAGAAATCAGCTTTGCCAACGGTTTCTCTTTTTGGAACCTATGGTACTACCGGTTTTGGCTATGATAAAAAACCAGGTAATTTTTTAAAATTTCACCCCGTCAGTTTTGTCGGAGTTCAGTTTACCTATGCACTATTTGATGGGAATTCTCAACAGATAAAGCGGAATCAAAAGGGGTTAGAGCTCAGGAATAATGAATTGCAACAGTCTCTATTAAATGACCAGAATGCAATGCAGGTAGCGAATGCCGATAATCAAAAACGGGTGACACAAAGATCCGTTGAATCCGGTCTCAGGCAAATTTACCAGGCACAGTTAATTTATGACCAAACGATCCTTCAGCAAAAAGAAGGATTTGCCAATTTGAATGATGTATTGATGGCTGATAACGGATTGCGGGAAGCACAACAATCCTATTTGGCTGTGGTAGTAGAGTACTTAAAAGCAGAACTTGAATTAAAACGGTTGACAGGAAATTTAACCGGTACAAAATAATGATGGGGACATTTCAAAGTTTGCGGGTTGGTGGGGATTGCTATGGAAAAAACAAATCTTTTTTAGGCTGCTTTTTTATAGTTGTCCACATACATTTTCTGGTTATTCACAACCGCCGCTGCTCTAAGTACAATTTTATTGCTTATTGCATTTAGTACACAAT
>JBBSUB010000063.1:0-18561 GCA_038235345.1 Chitinophagales bacterium | reverse complement strand
TACTATCTGCAAGAACAATTTCCTCCGGATGCTGAAAAATTCATTGATGATTTATTGAAAGATGAGCAACCAGTTATTTCTGCAATTACAGAGATAGAATTGCTTTGCTGGAAGACCGCTACAGAAAAGGATTTGAAAATATTACAGAACTTCGTCAATGACTGCATCGTAATAGAATTGGAACAATCTATAAAATTCAAAACCGCTGAAATACGCAGGACACAACGCATTAAACTTCCAGATGCTATCATTGCTGCCACAGCACTTATTTATGACTTAATATTACTCAGCCGTAATGTTGCTGATTTTAAAAATATAGATGGGCTGAAAATAATAAACCCTTGGGATTTAAATTTAAAATAGCTACATTTCAAACTCCCAAACAGACCGGTAATTCCCATGCTTTTCAATATACGAAAGAAACCCATTGTAAAAAGGATCCGCCCCAATAGTAGCACTGTCGCCGATGACAAATAGTTGTTCCTTTGCCCTGGTAATAGCCACGTTCATCCGGCGGTAATCTTTTAGAAATCCAATTTCTCCGGTATCATTACTTCTTACTAATGATAAAATAATGGTTTCCTCTTCCTGTCCCTGGAAACTATCAATGGTACTGACGCGCATTTCTTTTGGTAAGAGTTCCTTTGCCTTGGCAGCCTGAGCGGAATAGGGTGATATAAATGCCGATTTAAGCGAATCTATATTTTCGGTTCCTATTATCTTTTGCGCAATCCGTAATTCTCCTTCGTTTTGCAAACTCACTCCCTCACTACCCTGCTCTTCGTTGTATCCTGATCCGGCTGTATCAATAAACGTCAGATGCACGCCCAGATTATTTAAATGTTTCGCCGTGCGCAAAAGTCCCTTATAAAAATATTCCCCGGAAAATCCGGCAATGGATTCCCGCATCCGGTATTGGGTATCCAATAAATGCACATTCTTAACATGAGAAATTGCTACTTCTAAAATTGAATTATTTAACCCTAATGCTGCGGCATCGTTACTTAAAACTGTCGGTGGAAGTTGCCAGTGATCTCCTGCTAGAACAATCTTCTTAGCCAGGGGAAAGATGCACCAGGCAAGTGGTTCAATGCACTGACCGGCTTCATCAATAATCAAGGTTTTAAAATTGAGTTTCTGCATACCGGCATCATATAATCCAACTGGAGTACCTAAAATGACCTCTGCGGTTTCATATAATTTGTCTTCATTGTAAGCGCGGAGTTTTTTTATTTCAATGCGGATGTTTTTCACTTCTTTAAAAAGGAGATTACGTTGTTCCCTTTCAGATTTCCCAAAACTTCGTTTATATTTTAACGCCATCCGCCGGAACTCTTCGGCCCGTACCCTTAATTGCTTGATTTCCTTTTGTTGAGTTCCCGCCAGTTTTCCTTCCGGTGTGTGATTAAAAACCAGCTCATCTACTTTACTGGTATTTCCAATCCGCAATATTTTTACTCCCTGCTTAATTAAACCCTTTGCAAAATGATCTACGGCTGCGTTGGAAGGTGCTGACACCAATACTTTCTCACCGGCATTTATCAATTGCAGAACCGCTTCAATGAGTGTTGTTGTTTTACCGGTGCCTGGCGGACCGTGCACAATGGTGACAAGGGAATTTTGCGTAATAGCAATGACTGCTTTTTGCTGGCTTTCATTTAAGCGCCCATTTGTAAAATGAAGTGTTTCCGATGTTACCGGTTCTTCATAATTTTTCGGAATCACCCCATCATGTAAATATTCGAAAAGCGATTTTTCAAAAGGTTTGCTTTCCAATTCCCTCAACACGGTTTTCATGATACCCGTCGTCCGATGATCCGGGGCTAATTTAATTCCCACTCCCTCCTCTTCTATCCAGTCCGGAAAATCCGGTGCAAAAAGTCGGAATTCTCCGGTTTTTCCTTCCAGATTTAACAGCACACCTTTCACTGGTTCCTCAGTTCCATAAAAACATTCAATCGCCGCTCCATCTCTGAAATACATGGTTTCTACCTGGAATCGAAGCCGAAAGGTAATTTCAGGATAATCCGCATAGCCAAAATTTTTACGGGTAACACTGATGGGATGCAGCGCCAATCCTTCGGCCTTCATTATTTTTAATGATTGCACTCCATTTGATCCAAAGCGGTTATTTTGTTCTTTTTCTTCTAAAGTAACGGCTTGTAAAAGCGTCTTTATATAGGGATGAGTCATAGATATCGTGTGAAATTAAGCAGAACAATTTAAAACCCTTTTCTAAAAAAGAGGATTTTCTATTAAAATCACATATTCATACTCATTTTATGAAACGAAAGATCAAGCTGTTGTAGGGAGCGGAGAGGACACCGCCCACCGCGCATGGCCAGGAATGAATAATCCATGGCTGACAAAATCCAGGAATATTTTAAAAAAAATGTCTAAAGTTGCCTGTACGGTTGCATTTGTAATAGATCAAACACCTGCACTGTCTTATCTTCCTTTTTTATTCGTTTACTTTGCGAAAATAAAAACGGATAACAGAGCATGTATAATAATAAGAAAGTGATTGTGGTATTACCGGCATACAATGCGGCACTTACAATGGGTAAAACCATTGCGGAGATCCCGCGTGACCTGGTAGATGAAATTGTATTGGTAGATGATAACAGCACGGATAATTCTGTAGAAGTAGCGCGGCAATTAGGCATCAAACATATTATTCAACATACTGAAAATAAGGGCTACGGTGGTAATCAAAAGAGTTGCTACAATAAAGCGCTCGAACTGAACGGGGATATTATTATCATGCTGCACCCGGATTACCAATACACTCCAAAGCTTTTGGTCGCGATGATTTCCGTAATCGGGAACGATTTATATAAAGTAGTTTTTGCGAGCAGGATTTTGGGCAAAGGTGCACTCAAAGGAGGTATGCCGATGTATAAATACATTGCTAACCGTTTTCTTACTTTAACCCAGAACCTGTTAATGAATCAGAAACTATCAGAATATCACACAGGTTACAGAGCTTATCACCGGGATGTTTTGGAGAAAATAAATTACCAGCAAAATTCTGACGACTTCGTTTTTGATAATGAAATGGTGGCGCAGATTTTTTATGAAGGTTATGAAATAGCAGAAATAACCTGTCCGACCAAGTATTTTGAAGAAGCTTCTTCCATTAATTTAAAGAGAAGCATCATTTACGGCCTGGGCGTTTTACGGGTATCTGTTCTGTATTTTCTAACAAAAACTAAACTCTACAAATGGAAATTGCTCACGGACTAAACAATCAAAAACAAAGCAATTTATTTCTTATAATTATTATTCTCTCCGGGATCATTTTCTTTATTCCTTACCTGGGGTATGTTCATCTATTTGATTGGGATGAAATAAATTTTGCAGAATCCGCCCGTGAAATGATTGTTACGGGAAATTATCATTTGGTCCAGATTAACTTTCAGCCTTTCGCGGAGAAACCACCGTTGTTTTTCTGGCTGCAGGCCTCTGCCATGCACCTTTTTGGTATAAACGAATTCGCAGCACGTATCCCCAATGCTATTTTTGGAATTATTACATTAGTTACCTTCTTTTTTATCGGCAAAAAGCATCGTTCTCCAAGATTTGGTTTTATATGGGCACTCGCTTATTTGGGTACATTCCTGCCACATATCTATTTCAAATCCGCCATCATAGATCCCGTTTTCAATTATTTCATTTTCATGGGAATCTATTTTATGTACATGGATCTTTCGGGAAAAGTGTTCAAGTACAAATACATGTACGTAGCCCTGGCCGGCCTCTTTATTGGTTTGGGAACGCTTACGAAAGGGCCTGTGGCACTTCTTGTATTTCTGCTTTGTTATCTGGTTTATTATATCCTGACAAGATTTAGGAATTTCCCCTCCATAAAAAAGATCGGGATGTTTGCGCTTCTTTTCACAGCAGTGTGCCTGTTGTGGTTTGGACCGGAGATTATGGAAAATGGACTTTGGTTTTTAAAGGAATTTTTGGAAGTGCAGGCGGAATTATTCCTAACGCCTGTTGCCAGTCATGGTCAACCTTTTTACTATCATTTTGTGGTGGTATTTATTGGTTGCTTTCCAATTTCCATTTTGGCCTTACCGATTCTTTTTGCCCGGAAAAACACCTCTCCGGATCAGTTGCCTTTATTGATGAAAACTCTTTTCTGGACAGTAATAATCCTCTTCAGCCTTTCTACCACTAAAATTGTTCATTACTCTTCTCTCACATACTTTCCATTGGCCTTTTTGGCCACCGTTTATTTAGAATGGTTATTGGAAAATAATGCCCGCATGAAAAAATGGATGCTTATCCTGATCCTTTTTATGGGATTTATATTTTCATTTCTTCTTGCCGCTCTTCCTTATGTGGCAAGTCATCCGGAATTAATACTACCCTATCTAAAGGATCCATTTGCTGCTGCGAGCCTGAGTGTAAATGTTGCCTGGACAGGCTTTGAAAGCTGGATTGGTATTGTATATTTCCTGGCGATCATTTTTGCAGTCATTTTATTCTGGAATAAAAACAATCGCCGGGGCATTCTTTTCTTATTTTACAGTACAGCTATTTGTCTATTTTTCTATCTCATTGCTGTCGTACCTAAAATAGAACAGTATTCACAGGGTGCTCCGATAAAATTTTATGAAAGTATGCAGGGAAAAGATGTGTACATCTGGCCGGTTGGCTTTAGAAGTTATGCGCAATATTTCTATGCAAAAAAACCAGCCTCCCCGGTTTATGGAGAGGCTGATGAGTATTTTTTATTAAAAGGGAATATTACGAAGCCTGCTTATTTTGTTGTAAAAATAACCAATACCGAATTTGAAGAAAAGTGCAAAAATTGTACTTTAATAAAAGTAGATGGTGGTTTTAAATTTTACAAACGCGAAGCAGTTGCTCCATAAAATTACGCTACTGCTTTATTTACAAGATCAGCTGCTTCACTAAGAAGGATAGCTGATTGTACTTTCAGGCCACTTTTATCAATCAATTCTTTTGCTACTTCAGCGTTCGTTCCCTGAAGACGCACAATAATCGGAATTTCAATATTTCCAATAGACTGATACGCATCGATTACTCCCTGGGCTACACGATCGCAACGTACAATCCCACCAAAAATATTGATCAGAATTGCTTTTACTTTTGGATCTTTTAAGATAATTCTGAAGCCTGCTTCTACAGTTTGTGCATTCGCTGTACCACCTACGTCCAGAAAGTTTGCCGGCTCACCACCACTTAATTTGATCATATCCATCGTTGCCATAGCCAGACCTGCGCCATTAACCATACAACCTACGTTACCATCTAATTTTACAAAGTTCAAATTGAATTTGGCCGCTTCTACTTCCGTTGGATCTTCTTCACTGGTATCTCTCAGGTTTGCAATATCAGGATGCTTCATCAAGGCATTATCATCTACGTCCATTTTACAATCAACGGCAATGATCTTGCTGTCGCTCGTTTTGAACATTGGATTAATTTCCAGCATGCTGCAATCCAAACCGACGTATGCATTATAAAGATTGGTCACAAATTTTACGCAACTTTTAAAAGATGCTCCGCTTAAGCCTAAATTAAAAGCAATCTTTCTTGCCTGGAACGGCATTAAACCACCACCCGGGTGCACCCATTCTTTAAAGATCAATTCCGGTGTATCATGTGCAACATCTTCAATGTTCATTCCACCTTCGGTGCTATACATGATCACGTTCTCCCCTTTGGATCTGTCCAGTAAAATAGATAAATAATATTCCTTTACTTCTTCAGCGCCAGGATAATATACATCCTGTGCAACAAGAATCTTGTTCACTACTTTTCCTGCTTCACCGGTTTGAATAGTCACTAATGTACCACCCAATATATTCTCTGCTATCGTTTTTACATCCTCTGCATTTTTAGCGACAGCTACACCTCTTTGTTCCTTTCCGCGGATGGTTCCTTTCCCTCTTCCGCCGGCGTGGATTTGTGCTTTTATAACGGCAAACTTGCTACCGTATTCACTATTAATAAACCGGTAAGCTTCCTCAGCTTCTGTAACGGTACTGCATGCCCTGCCTTCCTGCACCGGCACATTATATCTTTTCAATAATTCTTTTGCCTGATATTCATGTAAATTCATAGAAAAAATTTTTTGCAAAGATAAACGTATTGTTTGATTGAAAAATGGTTGATTCCATTTGTTGAAGAATTAAAGTTTCAATCTTCCAAAAATTTATCAAGCAATACTTTTAAAGCGTTTTCTTTTATTAACAGGAAGACTGTTTATTTTTCTTTGAAAACAATATCCTGGTTAAGGCTCTCCATCATTCCAGTTTATCCCTGGATATTTCCTTCAATAGAATCATCCATCGTTTTGCCCATTACGGCTCCTGCAGCCATTTTTATCATTGCAATGGCATTTCCATGTTTATTATCCCAATAATAACCGCTCTCGGCCGAAACTTTTAAAACTGAAATACGCGGATCGTCTTCGCCTTCAGTGAACCAAACTTTTAGAATTGGTTCCCAAAGTTCTTTGATCAATTTTTTGTCTTCAGAAATAGTTGCCTGACCATAAAGCGTTAAAAAATCTGAGTGAGAAGAGCCCTGGAAAAATAACTGAACTTTTGGATCACGGGAAATATCCTGATTTTTATAGCTATCATTAGCACTTAAGAAATAAAGAAATCCATCATCATCAATTTTTTGAACAGACATCGGCCTTACCGTTATCGGTTTGCCACTTGAAATACCTGTAGCAAAAAAACACGTTTTTTTATCAGCAAGTTCTTTTATTTTTTTCAATGCTTCCATTCCGGAAAGATCCTTATGATTTTCTTCTTCCTGATTTTTGTTAATGCTGTCCATAAAGTTTTTTTGAGGTTAGTTAAAACCAATTCTTCTTAAATATGGTGCCAATAATTTTTTTAGAAAAGAAACTTAAGAATCAAAATAACTCCTATACGCTCATAAAAAATAAAGACGTAGGAGCAATCCTGGATTTAAATTTTAAAATATCTTGAATAGTATTATGTAATTTCTTTTGTAAATAATAAACATTCACCTGCTGTAAAGGCACGAAGAATGCTATGAAGAAAAGGTGGTCATAACAAGATGCCCAGCTTTTTTTGAGATTACTTTACGTTAATGGAGAATTTGAAAGTAAAATATCAGTCTGCTATTTCTTCACTTCCGCTGGTCCTAAATGTGAAATGCTTTTGAGAAACATAGCTGAAAATCACAATGAAAACGGTTATGAATATTTTGGCGATTGTTGGATAAAAGTGAAGATATTGAACAAGAATATTCAGGAGAGCATAATTTAGAAAAAGATTAATTGCCACTATCAGGACATAGCGAACCAGTTGCACATAGGTACGTAGATGAGAGCCATTAAAGACAATATATTTAGATAATAAAAATCCTAATGGAAAGGTAATACAGAAGGCCATTATAAGTGCCGCATTGTAAGGCTCCATAGCAATGAAACCAAGGTATAACACTTTCTTCTGAAGGATAAAGTTGTAGCTTATATAAAATAGTACGATATCCAAAACCATGTTACTTCCTCCACATACGGCGTATCGAAATGTTTGTATTGGAAGAAATTTCTTAAATGGCGGATAGAAAAAATCAATTACTTTAAAAATCCTTTGGCGCATTAAATTTGTATTCTGTCCTAAAAAATTCCCGGTACTTTGACCGGGAATTTTTTATTATTTTATTGTTTATTTCAAAACATATCTTATACCAATGCCCAGGGCCAAATGAGAACCTGTACTTGGAGTAAGATTGAAAAAAGGATCTAATCCCAGGCTGACAGCAATAGGTGCATCCGCAAACTTATAATCAAGTCCGCCAGTTAACCTCAGGGCAAAGTTCGTGTCATCATGTTTATCACGTCTGCCGTTACCAAAACCCAATAAGCCACCACCACCTACAAAATACATTAATCCGGGTGCATTATTAATTGGTCCCTGGTATTCGTAAAGGCCTTCCACACCAACCCCTCCGCTAAAGAAAAGCAAGCTACCTTCCAGAGCAGTATTTGAACTGGTAGAATGTTTGATGTTAATTCCACCTACCGATCCATACCAGGATCCTGAGTAAAATTTTGCTCCAATTCCTGTTTTGTAACTTTGCGCGTTTACTCCTGCAGTCGCCACCAAAACTAAAGCAACAAATAATACTGAAACCTTCTTCATAATCTTCATTTTTTATTGTTTAAAATTTAACAGGGGCAAAAATATCAAATTAACCCTCAGAATTTTTATTTATTCGCTTTTAAATGAAATGATAATGTTAAACTTAACAAATGCACGTTGTTGACTGCTTCATGCTTTGATTATTATATTTAAAATGTAAATTTTAATTCCTTTTAACCCATAGAATTTCATCCGGGCTGAAATCAAAAGACAAACTAATCCATGTTTTCCAGGTTCGAACCGGGAGCTAATTGTTCATCTATCTCCTTTTGTTCTCTGACTTCTGGTTTTTTATTAAGCATCATACCGAGCATCATGATCACGGAGGTAATAATAATAATCTGAATAATCAATGATTTATTCACCATAGGTACTACCTGATAGGCAGGAATAGCAAAAAATAAAAGAATGGTAATTAACCCTCTGGGAGCAATGTATAAAAGAGGCATGATAGGAATGCGGGCAAGATAAAGTATAATAAACCGGATCAAAAAAATGGCTGCTGTCACAATTAAGGCAAGGCCAAGTGTTTGTGGATTAATAATTTCTTCTGTCTGAAAAGAATATCCAAATAAAGTAAAAAAGAAGGCTTTGATTAAAAAAGCTCCTTCCCGTACAATATCCCTAAACCTGTTCACCTCATCCACCAGGTTGTTTCTGCTGGCCCTGTTAAAAGGTTTGATCTTTTTTAATTCACTAATATTTCCAAGAAAAAGACCAAAGAAAAGGATAAAAATAAGTGCCGGGAGATGATAGATTTCAGATAATGCATAAATCAGGATCATCAAAATAATAATAGGAGCATACTTTGTCGGGTGATCGATCCTTCCTAACAAAAACGATAAACCAATCGTTGCTACCAATGAAATAACAAACATTATAACCAACTGAAAGCCAAATTCTGCAAATGAATGGAGGGTTATAAGTTCATTAAAAGCAATAAAATTAAAAAATAAAACTCCCAGTATATCGGACAAACTACTCTCATAAATAACAAACTCTTTTGTATTACCAGATAAATTGGACGCACTGGCAATGGCTACTGAACTACTGATTACACATACGGGAATCACATTCACCAGGGCAATCTTAACAGGAGTATCCCAAATATTGTGCATGAGAAAAGCAAATCCGAAGGCCAGAACAAACATGGAAACAACGGCTGTCAGAACTGTTTTCTTTACCAGGGTAAATTTGGATTTATTCATTTCAAGATCCAGCGCCCCCTCCAAAACAATTAACACCAAACCTAATGTTCCAAAAATAGGAAGTAAGGCGGTAAGATCGGGAATCTTCACATCCACCAATTGAGATAATTGGCGTATTCCCCATCCGAATATTAATAGCAATATTACGGAAGGAATTTTTGTTTTTGCGGTCGTTAAATCAAATGTATAGGCAACCAATAGTAGAATACAAATAGAAATGATGATTGTTATAGTCATTTGATGGGCTAATGGGTAAAGAAGAAAACACAAGTGGGTTTTAACCTGAAACCAAATTAAAATTAAGCGATTTCTCCCTTAAATTAAGTGATTAATCTTCTTTCTTCATGATAAAAAATGATAAAACGCACTTGCAATGCTACAGATTCAATCAGGCATAATTTCTTATCCCGCCTAAAACCTAAAACCTGACACCTGATACCTAATACCTGAAACCTAAAACCTAAAACCTAACACCTAACACCTAAAACCTAACTATACATCTCTTCCTGCAATGCCGTAATACGTTCATCGGCGAGGTATTCATCATAATCGCATAATCTGTCTATAATACCTTTTGGAGTAATTTCAATAATACGGTTAGCGGTTGTCTGCATGAATTGGTGATCATGGGTTGTCATAAGAACAATACCCGGAAAATTGATCATTCCATCGTTAAAAGCAGTGATACTTTCCAGATCAAGGTGGTTGGTTGGCTCATCCAATACAACTACATTCGGATTTTGCAACATCATTTTACTGATCATGCAACGAACTTTTTCACCACCACTCAGTACAGTGGTTTTCTTTTTAATTTCATCGCCGCTAAATAGCATTTTGCCTAAAAATCCTCTTAAAAAATCTTCATCCACATCTGTGTAATGGTCGGGAACAAACTGCCTTAACCAATCTAACAAAATCAACTCTCCTGTAAAATACTCACTGTTATCATTGGGTAAATATGCAGAAGTGATCGTCGTTCCCCATTCTATATGGCCATGATCGGGTTTCATTCTATTCATAATGATCTCAAAGAAACTGGTTAGGGCCACAGGATTCCTGCTTAAAAAAGCAATTTTCTGACCTTTCACCACATCAAAATTTACATTATGAAAAAGAGTTTTTCCCTCAAATTTCTTACTCAATTTCTGAACATTCAAAATTTGATTTCCCGGTTCTCTTTCAGGTTTGAAAATAATTCCGGGATATTTTCTGCTACTTGCGGTAATATCTTCAAAAACTAGTTTATCCAGCGCTTTCTTACGGGAAGTTGCTTGTTTACTCTTTGATGCATTCGCACTAAATCGTGCGATAAATTCCAATAAATCTTTCTTCTTCTCGTCCTGTTTTTTGTTCTTATCTGTAGCTTGTCTTGCAGCTAACTGACTACTCTCGTACCAGAAGGTATAGTTACCGGTATAAATTTTAATTTTTTGCTTATCCACATCCGCAACGTGTGTACATACTGCATCCAAAAAGTGACGATCATGACTCACGACCAATACAATATTTTGATAATCGGCAAGAAAATTTTCCAACCATGAAATAGTTGTTACATCCAGGTTATTGGTTGGTTCATCCAGTAATAGAATATCCGGATTTCCAAAAAGTGCCTGTGCCAGTAATATCCGCACTTTAATATTAGCAGGAATATCATTCATCATTAAATTATGCTGATCATCCGGAACACCCAATTCATTTAATAATGTAGCAGCATCACTTTCGGCAGTATATCCGCCCATTTCTCCAAATTCTGCTTCAAGCTCTCCTGCTTTCATTCCATCTTCCTCTGTGAAATCTTCTTTCATATAAAGGGCATCTTTCTTCAACATGGTATCCCACATTTTCTTATGACCCATCATCACGGTATGCAAAGCTGTTACGCCATCAAATTGAAATTGATCCTGCCTTAGTACCGCCATCCGCTCACCGGGAGTAATGTCTACAGTACCTTTATTAGGTTCGATTTCCCCACTAAGAATTTTTATAAAAGTAGATTTTCCGGCACCATTGGCACCAATCACTCCATAACAATTCCCTTTTACAAAATTGATATTTACTTCATCAAACAAGACTCTTTTGCCAAAGGAAAGAGTCACATTATTAACACTTATCATGCTGCTTCATTTTTTAGAGCCGCAAAAGTAAGATTTTAATGGCTGACATACGAATGAAATGAAGAAGAAAAAAGCAAATAGGTTAATTATGTTGTTAAATATAGTTTGGAGTTCGGAGTTCGGAGTTGTCTGGAAACTGAGCGTTATTTTATCAGCGTTGCTTTTAGTAAAGCTCCTCTTTTGAATTTCTGAAGAATCATATCAAGTGCTGTGAAAACAGATAAAGACAAAGTAGATTTTAAAGTAAAGCGGTTAATGAGCCATTTAGGGGCATTTTTGCCCACGAGGTAATTATGACAAGTATACACCCAGTTTACAGGACTCACCTGAGTTTCTATGGATGCTACTGCGTATCCTGTTTTAACTGCAAGAGCTGCTAAAGAATTGTGATTAAATAAATTCCAATGACGTGGAAAATGATAGCCACCCCAATACCTATTTTTAAACCACGCAAAGTCTATTGATCCGGTATTATCCGTCACAATCACCAACTTACCACCCGGCTTTAATAAAGTATTTATATGAGTTAGAACCTCAGGAGGATTATCAAGATGCTCTATCGTTTGGATCATAAACGCAAGATCGTATGATTCTTTCGGAAGATTTGCAGTCTGAACTTTCCCCTGGTGTACAGTTAAACCTGACTTCCGGGCCATTGTGACAGCTCTTTCATCAAAATCAACTCCTTCCAATTGCCACTCTTTTTTACCGTATTCTTTTAAAAGTTTCAGGTGAAAACCGTCTCCACATCCTACATCAAGAATATGCGCATTATCCGGAATATTTTTACACCAACTCAAAGCCCGCCTGGATTCCAGCCAGGCTCTTATTTTGAAAACAAATCCGAAATCTTTCTCTGAGAAATTAAAAGCATGATAATTCGATGGATAGATCCGTTCAAATTCAGTCATTGCCGGACGGGGGTTTAAATAGACAAGGCCACAATTTTCGCATTGTAATGCAGAAAATGTTTGGGAAGAAGAATGATATTCGTAATCCATTCCGCTTCCTATTTTCCGGGCATGATTTGTATCACAAATACAGCAAACGGATTCCTCCAACTTTAAAGGACTATTTTTTGAATCTTCCATTTAATAAAATTTATATTCCAAAACAGGAAGAATCTCTGTATTCTGCACCTCAACACTACAGAGTGTACATCGGTAATGATGCCTGCCAAAGGTTTCTTGTGGAAATTTTTGTTCGAAAAAACAACATCAAAACTAAAACCTAAACTACCAACTCCTCTTAGGATCAAAATTTTCAAGTTCTTTCGCAACTGCATTTAAAAAAGTAGACCCAAGGGCACCGTCAATGATACGGTGATCATAACTAAGGGAAATATTCATCATGTGCCTGATAGCAATGCTGTCACCTTGTTCGGTTTCCACAACAACAGGACGCTTTTTAATAGCTCCCACTGCCATGATAGCAACTTGTGGCTGGTTAATAATAGGTGTTCCCATAATACTTCCAAAGGTGCCTACATTGGTAAGCGTAAACGTTCCATTGGATGTGTCATCCGGTTTTAATTTGTTGGTCCGGGCATTATTTGCCAGGGCATTTACCTGTTTGGCAAGTCCGGTCAAATTCAATTGATCCGCGTTTTTAATAACCGGAACGATTAAATTTCCGGATGGCATAGCAGCAGCCATTCCTATATTAATATCTTTTTTTATTATGATCCGGTCACCATCCACACTACTATTGATCAATGGATATTTTTTTATTCCCTTTACAATCGCTTCTATAAATAAAGGAGTAAACGTGATTTTTTCTCCTTCACGCTTCTCAAAATCTTTTTTCACTCTTTCACGCCATAAAACAAGGTTTGTTACATCACATTCCGTAAAACTCGTTACGTGTGCACTTGTATTTTGGCTGTCGATCATATGCTTCGCAATCATTTTCCGCATACGATCCATCTCTATAATTTCTACATTTCCGCCATAGATAGCTGGTGATTGAGATTCTTGTTTAGACAATTGAACTTCCTGCTTTGGAGCCTGAGTTGAAGTTGCCTGAACAACAGGTCTTTCAACAGATCTCTCCTCGGATTGATTACCAGAGCGGTCTTCAGCAGGTTTATTTTTTCTTACTTCAAGATAATGGACCATATCTTTTTTACTAACTCTTCCATCCTGCCCTGTTCCTTCTATATTTTCCAATTCGCTCATAGAAACACCTTCACTGGCAGCAATGTTCAAAACAAGCGGAGAATAAAAACGAATAGAGGATGATGCCTGCACTGGAGGCTTTTTATCTGAGGGTAAATGAGGAATCTCTTCTACCACACTTGCATCTTCATGCACTTGCTCTGCCGGAGCTTGTTTTTGAGGAGCAGCATCACTTATCCCACCATTTTCGCCGGTATTAATTCTTGCAATAACTTCTCCTACCGGAACTAAATCATTTTCATTAAATAATATTTCTGCAATCGTTCCTTCGGCAGTGGACGGCACTTCACTATCTACTTTATCTGTAGCTATATCCAATATAGTTTCATCCATTTCCACTTTATCTCCGGCCTTTTTGTACCATTTAAGAATTGTTGCTTCAACAATACTTTCTCCAAGTTTGGGCATTATCAGATCTACCATGCTCATATAAAAAAGAATTTATGATTAAATTGTTGCCGCAAAATTAGCAATAAAAAAGTGATTGTATAAAATAGGTAAGAAATAAGTGGCAAAAGACGTGAGGCAACAGCTCTAAGCGTGGGTTAACCAACAATGTAACTGTTTACCCATTCACCAATCTAACTTTTCTTTATAAATTCCCGCAACATATTGATTGCCATTACGGAGGTTACTTCTATGTTTTTAGACCTTTTATATCGTTGATGCAAACACCTCGTCATGCATTTATCCTTATCACCTACTGCAATCCAAACAGTGCCTACCGGCTTATCAGGCGTGCCCCCATCCGGTCCCATAATTCCCGAAACGGCAATCCCGTAATCGGTGGAAAATTTATCTAAAATTCCGGTCAACATTTCCTTTACGGTTTCTTCACTTACAGCTCCAAAATTTTCAAGAGTCTCCTCTTTTACCTGCAATATTTTGTTTTTGATACCGTATGAATAGCTCACTACACTGCCTTCAAAATAAGCTGAAGAACCGGGTACAGAAGTGATGAGGGCTCCTATTGCTCCACCAGTACAACTTTCAGCAGTGGAAACTTTTTTCCCTAAAGATGATAACAATTTACCTAAAACAATCTCCATGCTATCATCTTCATCTGTTACCAGGTAATCTCTGACCAATACTTTCAGTTTATCAAACTCTTGAAGGATCGTTGGTTCATCCGGACGATTGGCAAATATGACAGAGGAAAGGCGAAGGCGTACCATTCCATAATTTGGCAGATATGCAAGTTTAATATCTGCAGGCAAATTATTTTCAAAATCAACAATCTTTTCAGCAAGGGCAGATTCCCCGATACCCGCGGTAAGAATTGTTTTGTGCACAATAACAGGCAATTCAAATTTCTTTGTGAGATATGGAATCACCTCTTCCATGATACCTTCCATTTCATAGGGTACTCCAGGCATACTTATAAAAATAACACCCTCCTTTTTAAAAACCATCCCGGGAGCCGACCCTCTTTTATTCTGAATAACCGTACATACATCCGGCACTTGTGCCTGGAAAAGATTTATTTCTGAAACCGGTTTTTTGTAAATTTTTTCAAAAAGATTCCGGACGTTATCTTCCGCTTCCTGGTTCACAATCATCTTTCCCTCAAAATACTGACACAAAGCATCTTTGGTGATGTCATCTTTAGTGGGGCCTAATCCCCCGGTAATTAAAACAACCTGGGAATCTACTGATTCTTTATTCAGCGTGTCATAAATATCATGATAATTATCGCTAATGGCTACACGCCGTTTCACACTGATGCCGGCCTCATTTAATTTCCGGGCCATAAAACTGCTATTGGTATCCACTACCTGGCCTATTAATAACTCATCACCTATGGTGATTAGTGACGCAAAAACATTTTTCATGATATCTAATTATATACCTGTAAAATTAACCTATTGATTTTGTAATTTTTAAGAATAAAGATTATTCATGTCCTTTTTTTTAAAGTAGAATAATAAAGCATTTCCAGTTTTAAATTTATTATCCTTTAAAATTTAATTTGCAAAACAATTCAATAATTTTACGCCTTTCCTAAAATAAAAAATTCGATTCAATTGAAAAAAATTGCCTGCCTGTTATTCCTTTTTGGAACATTAAATGTTTATAGTCAAACCACCAGCAGTAGTCTTAATGCTGCTTATACAAAATTTATAAGTGACCCTGCATTTAAACATGCCAGTATTAGTCTTTATGTTATAAATAATACTAAAGACAAAATTATTGTTGATCAAAATTCACAGATAGGATTAGCTCCTGCAAGTTCTTTGAAAGTGGTCACTTCAGCAGCGGCATATGCCTTATTGGGGCGCAATTTCAAATACAATACAACCCTTTCCTATAATGGAAAAATTGAAAACGGCATTTTAAATGGAGATATTATAATAACCGGCAGTGGAGATCCGACACTCGGAAGCTGGAGATATATCTCATCCAATGAAAAGAATGTAGTTGCTGAATTCATGAAAGCCATTTCACAGCAAGGCATAAACGAAATCACCGGAAACGTTTTGGTAAATGAAAGTTTATGGACAGGAGAGATAACTCCCAATGGATGGATTTGGCAGGATATTGGAAATTATTATGGTGCGGGAGCAAGAACACTGAATTGGCGCGAAAACCAATACGATTTATTACTAAAATCAGGAAATGAATTAAACAGTGCAGTGGAGATCTCAGGCACTATACCGGAATTTGTTGCCGGATTAAATTTAAAACCTGTGGCCTCAGCAGCAGCTAAAGGAAGTGGTGACAACGCATATATTTATCGCCCACTCAACGAATCTTATGGATTTATAAGAGGGACTATTCCTTCGGGAGAAAAAAGCTTTAAAATTTCAGGAGCTATGCCAAATGGAGCTGAACAACTTGCTATTACCCTGGAAGCGGCTTTAAAGAAAAGCACCCCGCAAAACATTGAAAAAGGTTATCCTGCCGGTAAAAAAGGAACTGCCGGAACTATATTCCATACGCACTCCTCCCCTTCTTTGGATAGTATCTCCTTTTGGTTTTTAAATAAGAGTATTAATCTTTACGGTGAATCCCTGTTAAAAACCATGGGTTTCCAGGAAGCCCAATCAGGTGAAACATCTTCGGGTGTGACTGTGGTAAAAAATTTTTGGAAAAAAATGGGTATTGAATCCGATGCGCTGAATGTCCAGGATGGAAGTGGTCTTTCACCCGGTAATCGCGTTACTACTGCAAGCCTGGTACAGGTATTACAATATGCTAAAAAACAGGATTGGTTTACATCCTACCTGGAAGGCTTCCCGGTAATTAATGGTCTAAAAATGAAAAGCGGAACAATCAATGGAGCACTTTCTTATACCGGTTTTATTAAAAGTAAAAGTGGGGAAGAATATACATTCGCGTTTATTATTAATAATTACAATGGTAGTGCATCAGAAACACGACGGAAAATGTGGAAGCTGTTAGATTTATTGAAGTAAGGAAATTTCTCCCTATCCATAACGGAACAAAATATTTAAAATAACCGGCGAAGAGCAATAATTAATACCTTCTATATTCATTTTACGGCAATACTCTTTTATCAGTCAAACAGAGCATTATTAATCTTCCATTTTAAAAGTAAATGGCGAATTCATTCAATGAAATACAGATCATGAAAATATTACCATTGGCTGTAATAATTGTAAAAATTCTACCTTACCCAAAAAAATAAGGTAATTATTTATCATCCCCAAAATCCACAATTTCACTATCGATATGTAATTTCGCATCCAAATCCGCCTTAACCTCTTTATCTGACTTCCCTAATTTCTTCCACCGGAGTTTCAATAAAGCGACATACATGGGATTTTTTTTGGGAACCTCATCTCCAAGGAGAACGCCCCATTGCCTAAGATTATCCGTCCTGTCACAAATTATTTTTAAGATAGCAATTGTCGGTAAAGAAAGGAACATTCCTGGAATTCCAGCCAGGCTTCCACCAATGACCACGCCTACGATACTTGCCAGGGCATTTATTTTAACCTTAGAGCCTACAATTTTTGGCATTAAAATATTATTGTCCAAAAACTGTACAACAGCAATTGCCACTAAAACCGTCACTACCGGTCCCAGGTCCTGGGAAGATGTGAGTGTTAGTAACACACCAATTAAGTTTCCAAAGAGGGCTCCGATATAAGGAATCAGGTTTAAAATGGCAAAAATAACTCCAATTAAAAGTGCATGTTTTATTCCGAAGAGAAGAAGAATTCCTCCTAACAAAAAGGTTATATAACAAATTTGAATCAGCAATCCGACCAAATAATTCTTTACAATACTTTCTGTCTCTTTTATACCTTCTGAAACTCTCTCGTACTCTTCTACAGGAAACCAATAAAAAATGAATCTCATTAATAAATTTCTATAAAACAGAATTAAGAAAATATAAATTGGTAAAAGACCTAAAAAAATAAAAACAGATGAAAAAGTTGCCACTGTTCCACCAATCATGCTTCCGGCATTATTCAACAATTTGCTGCTTTGCTCATTAAATACTTCTAATTGTTTTTCGGTAGAGAAATGGGCTTTACTGTTTATCCATTCACTAAGCGACTGTACATGAAGCATTACATTTTTCTTTATCTGGGGGAAATCAGTAATTAGCCCGCTAAGTTGTGCGGAGAAAAACCAGATAATCAATCCGACGCCTATAAATAACAATAAGACGGAAAGCGCAATGGCCATAACATTCGGGATCCTGCGACGGATAAAAAACCGGTAAACAGGTAAAAGAACAATACTAATATAGACCGCTGTCAATAACGGCATGATTACCATTTTACCGGCAACTATAATTAATCCAACTACAAACAAGCCTGCAATTTCTATGGAGCGTCTAACCGTAACCGGTAATTCTTTCATAAATTCTAAATATTAAGGTTAAAACGAAGTTTTGATACTTTTTTTAGTCTTGTTGAAGTTA
>JBBSUB010000062.1:0-18630 GCA_038235345.1 Chitinophagales bacterium | reverse complement strand
TTTTTCAGGCAGCATTGGATCAGGTTTATCCGGAGTTATAAAAGATTCAGAAACCTGATTGTAATATTGTAGCTCACAGAAAATAAATATTAGATGAAAAAGATTTTATTATCCCTTTTTGCTGCGGCCATACTGTTTGGATGCAACTCCCAGGATTCTGCAACTACTGTTGAGGATTCTTCAAAGCAGGAACATGCTGTTGCCACCCATGATACAGACGTTCATGAGCATGCATTACCCGCAGATGCGACGGCACTTACAACTGGTGTGCCTTCATTAAATAATGGTGCCAAATGGAAAGCAGATGTAAGCACAAATGAAAATGTCGCAAATCTGAAATCAATTATAGATCAGTTTAAGACAAACGCAAATCCTGAAGTGAAAGATTACCAGACTTTCCAGGCAAAATTCACAGATGGGATAAGCAAAATGGTGACTGAATGTAAAATGAAGGGGGCTGACCATGATGCCTTGCACGTGTGGCTGGAGCCGTTAATGAAAGAGAATAAAGAAATGAAAGACCTGGATAAGAAGGAATCCCTTGCAGGTTCTTTCCACACAATAAGCCAACGGGTTGATTTATACCCTCAATATTTTGAATAAAAAATGATTATAAGTGCCAACACAAAAATAGCCACATTACTGAAGCACAATGCTGATGCGCTTGAAGCGATCATCAGCCTTACTCCAAAGTTTGAAAAGCTCCGCAATCCTTTACTTAGGAAATTGATGGCAGGAAGGACAAGCATTGGAATGGCATCAAAGATCAGCGGTTGTAGTGTGGAAGATTTTTTTACAAAGTTGGCTCCTTTAGGCTTTGAAATTGATATGGTGAATTCACCGGTGAATGAAGTGAAACCTCATTTGCCGGCTTTTTTTAATTCCTTGAAACCGGATCAGATTCAGGAACTGGATGTGCGTCCGGTCATTGAGGCAGGTGAAGATCCCTTGTCTCTGATTGTGAAAACGGTTAAAAGTATTAAGCAAGGTGACGCGCTTAAAATCATTAACTCTTTTGAGCCGACACCATTACTTTCCTTGTTGAAAAAACAGGGATTCGATTCTTATGTAGATGTAATTGATGAAAACCTGGTTGAGACGTATTTTTATAGAGCAGGAGAAAATATTGTTGAAATCAACAAGGAGATCGACATAGAAGTTGGTTGGGATAATTATATGGAAAAGTACACTGGTCACCTGGAAACGGTGGATGTGCGGGATCTCCCAATGCCACAGCCAATGATGACGATATTAGGAGCCATTGAAAATCTACCAGACGACAAAGCGTTATTTGTTTATCATAAAAAAATCCCCGTTTTTCTCTTACCTGAGTTAAAGGAAAAAGGGTTTGATTTCAGAATTAAAGAGATCAGTGAAAACCAGGTTCATCTCTTAATCTTTAAAGAGTAATATGTTTCCTTCTTCTTCAAACCAGGGATTTTCCAAGAATACATCACACAGCCTGGTGCTTCCTTTTTATGTATATGCTGCAGTCTCTTTTTTGATTGCTACCTTGTTCCTGTTTTTCTCTTCCTCTGCATTTCTCCAGCATTATTTTCATCCGGAAACTTTGGCTATCACACATATTATGGCTCTAGGCTGGGGAACGATGATGATCTTTGGAGCAAGCCATCAATTAGTTCCGGTACTTATTGAACGAAAAATTTATAGTGAACCATTGGGCTATGTTTCCTTTGTGTTAGCTGGTGTGGGAATTCCCTTATTGGTATATGGGTTTTATTATTTTCAATTTGGCTGGCAGGCACAGTGGGGAGCTATTCTTATAAATGTGGCTATTCTTATTTACCTGGTAAACATTACCCTTAGTGTGATGAAAAGCCAGAAAGAGAATGTGCACGCGGTGTTTGTTTTTACAGGAACCCTTTGGTTGTTTATTACTACTTTGATAGGCCTTTTCCTGGTCTACAATTTTACGTATAATATTCTTTCCTTCGACTCGCTTCATTACCTTCCATTGCATGCCCACCTGGGTATTGTGGGTTGGTTTTTACTACTGGTTATGGGCGTTGGTTCCCGGTTGATCCCTATGTTCCTGATATCCAAATACGATAATGTGAAAATGCTTTGGTGGATATATTGTTTAATCAACATGGCACTGATCTTTTTCATTGTTATCTTTTTTTATCACTTTAATCCGCTATTGCATCTTTTGCCGGTAGGGATGGTGCTGGCGGGGATTGTTTTATTTGGCCGATTCTGTTACAAATGTTATAAAGACCGGTTAAGAAGAAAAGTAGATGAGCCATTAAAAATGTCTTTGCTTTCCATTTTTATGATGGTGATCCCAATTGTTTTTTTATTGACCATTATTATATGGGTTTTATTTTCCGTAAAAAACCCTTCCATTATTCTAACCTATGGCTTTTGTATTTTCTTCGGCTGGATCACCGCCATCATTTTTGGAATGACGTTTAAAACTCTTCCGTTTATTTTATGGAACAAAACCTATCATAAGAAGGCGGGTATGGGGAAAACGCCCAACCCTAAGGACTTATTCAGCATAACAGTATTTAAATGGATGGTAGGGGCTTATATTGGCGGATTTATACTATTTATAACCGGTATTCTTTTTCAAACCGGAATGATTTTAAGAATGGGTTCTTTTTTATTAATTCTGACAGCATTTTTGTACAATACGAATGTATTTAAAATGATTTTTCATAAACCTCAAAAAGCATGAATATAATTACAAACGATGAAGAAAAATGTTCCAGAGCACTTGATTATTTATCAGAAGTGCTGGATCCGGAGATAGGATTGAATGTAGTGGATTTGGGATTGATCTACCAGGTTGATTTTGAGGAAGCAAAAAAGACGATCTATTGCACAATGACTCTGACGACGCAGTTTTGTCCGATGGGAGAATCGATACAATCTGGTGTGACCGGTGCATTGAATGAGTCCTACCCGGATTATTCCGCGGATGTAAACGTCATTTTTGATCCGCCATGGAACGCCGAAAAAATTTCTCCCGCGGGACGTGACTTTTTAAATATGTAATTATGATCAGCAAGACATGTAAGACAGCCATAAAAGCGGTGATCTATTTATGTTCAAAATTTGAAAGCAATGAAAATGCTTCCATTAAAGAAGTGGCAGAATACATCAATGCCAATGAGCATACTATTGGAAAAGTTTTGCAGACATTGGTTAAACAAAATATTATCAAAAGCATGAAAGGCCCGTCAGGCGGCTTTTTTGTAACAACAGAGCAGCGCTTGCAACCAATTATTAACATTGTAGAAGCCGTTGATGGGAAAGAGCTTTTTATAAGTTGTGGCCTTGGTTTGAGCAGGTGCTCTGCATCTCATCCTTGTCCTATTCACAATGATTATAAAGAAGCAAGAGATATTTTAGAGAAACTTTTTAGAGAAAAAAGAGTGGTGGATCTGTGTGTGCCAATTAATGAGGGAATCGCGTATTTAATAGGGTGAGAATGCACAGTTAGAAGTTAGGGGTTGTCTGGAGTTTGAAGTTTGAAGTTTGTAGTTAAACGCGCAAAATTCAAATATCTTCAACTGGCAGCATTCAACCTGGAACCTGAATCCTGCCAGGAAAATCTGATCATGAAAAAGGAAAGATTTTAGTACACATAATTAGTTCAGAGTTTGTAGTTCAAAATTCAACGCGAAGCATTCAACTATTTTCAATGCGCCACATTCAACCTACTACCTGCCACCAAATAGCTACCCCCTAACAGCTACATAATCCCATAATCCAACACCCTCTTTACATATTGCTTATTGTCAAAAATCCAGGTTACTTCGTAGCTACCCGTATTATCCCTGGAGAAAAGATAGAAATAAATTCGTTTTCCGTCTGTTGATTTGTAAAGCGCATTGGTTGTTTTTTGGCTTCCTTTATCTGAATAGGTTAATTGTAAATTATACAGATCAAAATAGGCAATGGATGGAATGGCTATGGTGTCTCCATCTACGATTAATGTCACTTCACTTATGTATGTCTTGGGTATTTTTCCATAATTTCCGTAGTAGGGTTTTTTATCAATTCTTATCAGGTATTTCTCATCATAATCCAGTTTGTGTCCTTCCTCTTTAAATGGGGCAATCTTCACAGATGCTTTTATTCTGTCTCCTTCAAAATTCATAAAATCTTTACCGAAATCGGAATAGGAAACTTTATTTAAAGGAGTAGTTCCCACACTTTCGCTAATGCCGGCCAGGGCAAAAGTTGCTACTTCTGCACGCAAACTTTTGGGTTGTAATCTTTTAAAGGATTCTCTGTTGGTGCGGGTGTCTGTATAATCCAAATCAGTCATTTGTGCAAAAACATCGCACGAAGCAAATAGAAGAAGTGAAAAGATAATTGTAAGAGTATGGAATTGCCTATTTATCATGAGACATTTAAGATTTTAATAAATAATTAATCAACAGTTGGATATCCCTTGTCTATCCAGTCTGCTTTTATGCTTGTCGACAGATTTAATAAATGAAAATTCGTAAAATTCATTTTCTTAAGGAGGTCAACAGCCGGGCGTATATTTGGACATTTTTCAAAAGGGCAGCATCCACAATAGATTACGATGCCTGTATTGATAGGCAGTTTTGAAAGAGTGTTTTTTAGTTTAGCCAGGCTTTCAGGTTCTGACGCTGCACCAAGATCAATGGAATGAGGAATTAATGCCATTGGACCAACACTTAAAATAAGGGGCAGCTTTTTATTCTCTTTAAGATTTTTCGCCAGTAAAGAAGGTGCCATTAATTGGTCCTTTGTCCAGTTATTTACTTGTTGACCCTGACTTGAATTTGAAGCCAGAATAAATAGAGAAATGAAAAAGGCGGGGAAAATATGTTTTAACGAGATCATGAAATATGTTGTTTTTTATATTCCAAATGTAAAAATAATTGATGGCCTTTTAGGATAATTAACGTTCTGTAAGCAGACTGATTATTTTATTTTGGCCTGACTATTTAAAAATGACTTTACATCTGCAAAAAGAATACTTCCCTTATTTACTTTTAATTGAAATTTAGGTGCAGGAGATTTCATATCTATGGTAAAATCAAGGTTAAAAGGCTGCCCGCCAATCTTTAAATCCATACTATTTGTATGCAATTCCTCGCGTTGTTTATTATAAACCAGATCAAAATCTCCCTCCACCTTGTGGTCTTTTAAGATCTCCCTGCCCCCAATAGTAAAAACAAGTTTATTGATCAATAAATTTGTTTTAACAGAAAGCAAAAGCGCGGAGTCGCTGTTATTAATATTTACAGCAAGCCTGTCAAATAGCAGGTCGTATAATTTGTTTTTTTCTGCATCATCAATGGTTAACCCAACGTTTTTGAGAATCACTCTTTTTAAACTTATATGGTCTTCAGAAAGGGAGGCCCTCCTTGCGGAATCTTCTTTTAATTTAAATAAATAACCATTTGTATAGCCGGTTGAATCTGTGTACACATAAAATTGTGCATGTTCTATTTTGATGCCTTTCATTGAAAACTGTTTTTTCAAAAGCTTCATAATGTCCACCTGTACAAAAACCTCTTCTCCTTTAAAGAATGGGTAATGGTGATTTTTAAATTGTAAATCTGTGACTTCCACTTCCTTTAAAAGAACGGCAACCCTGGGGAAGTTTCTGAAAAAGCTAAGACTTATATCCCCGATGGTCACCTTGCCATTAATTTCATTTTCAATCTTAGCGGTTACATTTTTAACGATGTCAGCCTTGTTCACATTGATATATACAGCAATAGCAATGTACCCAACCAAAAAAAGAGAAGTTACAAAAAGAAGTGTTTTAAGAAGAAGCTGTATAAACCTTTTCACCTGATTGTCGATTTTTTCGAAGATAATTAATAGCAGTGTCCTGAATTCGTTAATTAAAATTTCCTAATGTTGTTTGTTAGTTTGACCAGTATTATAACTTTTCTTAAACAAATGCCTGTACATATTTTTTGGAAATCCTTTCGCACCAATATTTTTTCAATTAGATCTTTTAATATTCCGGATTTTAAATTTGCCTGCAATTTATTAAACGCTGGAAAAATTTTTATATTTTGCCGAATTAATTTGCTCTTTAGGCTCCCGGATTTTTGCAATCATTTACCAAGATTAAATTCCTTATTTTGCGCCATCACGAAAACCACATAAAAGTATGTCTGCAAAAATTACAGTAAGAAATAATGGATCATTATTAATTGAGGGCGATTTTGAAATAGTTGATAAAGATGGAAATACATATGGTCTGGGAGGCCGTGAATTAATATCTATTTGCCGTTGTGGAAGATCTCAAAATAAGCCTTTTTGCGATGGTTCACATAAAGGACATTTTGAGCATGAAACCAAAGCTTTTGATCTTCCGGAGAAAAAACCAGCTATTTAGAAACGACCGTATCTAAAACTACCCGCATGCCTTGCTGGTCTGCTTTTGCCTTCTTTTTAAAGAATCCGCGCAGCAGGAAATTGTGTTGAAGAGCTTCCATGTTCTCATCCAATTTCTTGCTGGCGTCCTGGAGATTATTTAATGTTCCTTTAATTTTATCCGCAGACTGTTCATCACTTAACAACATTCCTAATGGAGCTTTTTTATTTTGAAGTCCTTCATTTAAAGTATTGCCTGCTATTTTTAAATTATTAATAGCAATTCTTGAAGAATCTGTAACTGCCTGTAAGCTTTTAACGGTCATGCGTAACCGGTTAAAAATGATTGTATCATTCATCAGGTCATTTGGTAACGTACCTTTTGAATTGAGTTTATTTGTATAAGTGGAAACATTCGCCGTTAATTGTTCCAGGTTTTTTGCTGATTTTTGTAGCATAACTGATGTTGCATTTATCTGGTCTGCCAGTGTTTCATCGTTCAAAAGCTTCCCAATGGATCCTTTTCCTTCTGAAATGCGGCCTGTAATGACTTTCAAATCATTTGAGATAGCCAGAAAGTTATCATTATTCTTGGCCAAAGTGTTCATCATATCATCTGTGCTTAACATAATATCTGCCGACAGGATATCGCCCTCTTCAATCTCCTCCGTTTTTAAACTTCCTCCATAAATTTCAATGATCTTACTTCCAATTAATCCATCGGTACTTAGTTTAGCTTTTGCATCTTTACGGATATATTGGCGTGCATCTGTTGAAATACTCATGTCTACTTCTACATGGCCTTTTCCTGTAATGTACACTTTCTTGATGGTGCCGACTTTTACGCCGGAAAACCAGATATTATTGCCCTTTTGGAGACCGTTTACATTATCAAAAAAAGCAGTAACGGTAATAGATTTGTCAAATGTTTTACGCTGAGAACCCAGGGTAAGGATCGTTAAAACCATAATGATTAAACCGACAACGACAAATATTCCAACGATTACAGCACGATTACTATTGGTAGACCTCATTTTAATTTATTTTTTTGTTAGTGCAAAAAATCCGTTTTTAAAGAAATCCTTCGCATCACTTCTATATTTAGTTTATAATTTATTCATTAATTAACGAAATTATATTCATAAAAATCCTGGATTCTTTCGTCTTCATCCTTAAACACCTCCTCAAAAGTACCTTGTTTCAAAAACTTTCCATCAAATAACATAGCAATTCTATCCCCCGTCATCTTGGCACACGTGAGGTCATGTGTAATAATAATGGATGTAGTGTGAAATTTTAATTTCACGTGATTGATCAATTCGTTTATTTCAATGCACGTAATTGGGTCCAGGCCGGAAGTAGGTTCATCATACAACATAATTTTTGGTCGCAGGATCAATGTACGTGCTATACCCACTCTTTTCCTTTGTCCGCCGGATAGCTCCGAAGGCATTTGGTTAATTGTTTGGAGTAATCCAACATCATCCAAAACGGACTCTATTTCATTGGTTATTTCTCCCCGTGTTAAGTGTTTTTTATTTCTAACCAATGGAAAAGCTAAATTCTCCCGTACAGTCATACTATCGTAAAGAGCACTATTCTGAAAAGAAAACCCAATCTCCAGGCGTAATTTTTGTAAATCTTTGTGTTTTAAACTATTTACATCCTCTCCTAAAACCTGTACAATTCCCCGGTCCTGAACCAGAAGTCCGCTGATGACTTTTATTAATACTGATTTCCCCATACCTGACCTTCCCAAAACAACCACATTCTCTTCATTATAAACGTCCAGGTTAATCCCTTGCAAGACATGATTATCACCAAAAGATTTATACAAATCTCTGATGTGGATCAGACTGTTTTTATCGTTTTTATTTTCCATACTTAGCGGTACCTATTGATAATTTGAACGATAAGGATTTCTTCTATGAAAATTAAAAACATGGAAAGTACTACAGCACTATTCGCTGCTTTACCCACACCTTCCGTTCCATTACTGGCATTAAAACCTTTATAGCATCCGACGATGCCGATGGTAAATCCGAAAATAGCACTTTTAAATATGGAAGAAAAAATATCGAGGAAAGATATTTTTTCAAAAGAAGCTTGCAGGAAAGCAACAAAACTGGTCATTTCGTTTTGATGCACATTCAGATAAGCTCCCATCAGGGCTACAAAACCTGTATAAGCCATTAGTAAAGGTATCATTAAAGTAGTGGCAATTACCCGGCTTACGACTAAAAACTTAAAAGGATTGATTGCAGAAACTTCCATCGCATCTATTTGTTCAGTTACTTTCATAGAGCCTAATTCTGCACCCATATTTGAACCTACTTTCCCCGCGCAGATCAATGCTGTTACCAAAGGAGCCAATGCTCGAATAATTGCGATGGCCACCAAGGATGGAATCCAGGAGGAAGCACCAAATTCTTCCAAAGAAGGCCGTGACTGTTTTGTGAATACGAGACCGGTAATGAAACCAGTAAGCGTGATCAGGAAGAGTGATTTATACCCTACCTCATAGCATTGCTTGATAATTTCTTTAAATTCAAAAGGAGGTTTAACTAACTCTTTAAAAAACCGGATGAAAAAGTTAAAGCCTGAATTAAATTCAATAAAAAATCGGTCAATCCTTTTTGTGAGCAGATATTTTTGTTTGGGTTGTGCATTCATCTTATTCCAATTTCCCTTTATTTTCTAAAATCTATTTTTTGGATACGCAAAGATGGCACCAAGAACTAAAATAAACTAAATAAATTATGTTTATAACTTTTTAAGCCTTTTCAAGAAAGACTTCATAACAAAATTAACCTTCATTTTCCTTAAATCCTATATGACAGCTTTCTGAAATCATTGAACGGATCTGGAATTTTTCCTGCGATTAAATAGAGAATTGATTACTGCCCAATAACTGTCCCATTTACATTTTTCTTTAATTGGTATGGCTTATGCATAAAAAGTTTATTACTTAACCCACATAAAACTTTTATATGACACTTTTTGGTTTCCTGTTACTTTTATTGATAGCTGCAATAAGTGGTGGTATTGGTCAGGCTATAGCAGGCTATAATCTTGGTGGTTGCCTTGTTTCCATTGTGGTGGGATTTATTGGAGCCTATATAGGACTCTGGATAGCAGATAAAATGGATTTACCCGGTTTTTTTGCCGTAAATATTGATGGGAAACCTTTCCCAATCCTTTGGGCAATCATTGGGTCTGCTGTTTTTACTTTTATCGTAGCACTCCTGAGAAGAGCTTTTGTAGGACGATAATGTTTCTTACAATAAGCTATTCGAATTAAATTGTTTAGGTATATTTTCATATGACATACATAATAAAATCTTTATTTTTTAGAATCTTTTTTTGATAATTTATAAAGAAAAGGAATAATTATTTTTATTATGCGTGTATTTTTTAACTTCCATACATTATATTTGGAGTTCATCAGGATTTTTTAAAGAAAATGTTTAATCTAATATTATTTGGCCCTCCGGGAAGCGGCAAAGGAACTCAATCAGAAAAGCTAATTGCGAAATACAATTTAAAACACGTTTCTACCGGTGATTTATTGCGTAGTGAAATAGCCAAAAGATCTTCCCTTGGGGTAGAGGCTAAAATCTTAATGGATATGGGAAGTCTGGTACCTGACCATGTTGTGATTGGAATGATCAATAATACTCTTGATAATAATACCGATGCCGGTGGATTTTTGTTTGATGGTTTTCCACGGACCGCAGTTCAGGCTGATGCATTGGATGAATTGTTACAAAAGAAGCAAAGTTGCATAGATGTGATGATCGCCCTGGAAGTCAGCGAAGAAGAATTAGTTTCAAGACTAATGAAGCGCGGTGAAACAAGTGGCCGTTCAGATGATAATAACGAGCAGGTAATTCGCGCCAGGCTGGTAGAATATAGAAATAAAACTGCTGCAGTTGCTGATCATTACAAAAAAGTAAATAGGGCAATTGTCGTAAAGGGAGAAGGAGATATTAATGACGTATTTGATAGACTTTGCGCTGAAATAGATGTAATAAAATTAAGAGACAATTGCTAAGTTTACTCTTTCAATTAACTTCTTTCGGGGAATAAAGAACACTCTACCGTATCTACCAATGATGATCATTGGAATTTAAAGGACAACTATAGTTTTTAAAATAATATTTCGCGGGTAGAATTCTTCCCGCTTTTTTTCAGATAACTTTCTCTCAATTCTTCTGTGTTAATAAATTCTCGTTTTAAAACTCCTCTTGAAACTTCCTGATACAATTCCTTTAAATTCGTGCTATTCGAAAAATAAAACGATTTAAAATGAAACTTGGAAATTATATTATTGGAAATTGGGTGGAGGGCGATGGAGAAGGTCAGCAATTATATCATGCAGTAACAGGAAAAGTAATCGGATCGGCTACAACAAAAGGGTTGGATTTTGCTTCCATATTGGAATATGGAAGGCGAAATGGTAGCCCTGCCCTGAGAAAAATGACCTTCCAGGAGAGAGCGCGGATGTTAAAAGCACTTGCACTACATCTATTGGAACATAAAGAAATCTTTTACAAAGTAAGTGAGCAAACAGGTGCCACAAGAATGGACAGTTGGGTAGATATAGAAGGAGGTATCGGAAACCTTTTTTCGAATGCATCCTTAAGACGCAAATTACCGGATGAAATTTTTACACTTGATGGAGATCATGTCGGCCTAAGTAAAGGAGGTAGTTTTGCTGCCCAACATATTTTGTTACCAAAAGAGGGTGTCGCACTGCATATCAATGCATTTAATTTCCCTGTTTGGGGAATGCTTGAAAAAATAGCCGTTAACTTATTGGCAGGGGTCGCCGCAGTTGTAAAGCCGGCCACGATTACTTCTTATTTAACGGAAGCAGTCGTCCGGGAAATAATTGCTTCAAAAATTTTACCTGAAGGTGCTCTGCAATTAATCTGCGGTAGCGCCGGGGATATCATCGATCATACAACCTCCCAGGATGTGATCACTTTTACAGGCTCAGCTACAACAGGCCTGATGCTTAAATCAAATCGAAATGTATTAAGTCAGAATGTTCCCTTCAACCTGGAAGCAGATTCGCTGAATTGCATTGTTTTAGGCGATGACGTAACGCCCGATATGCCGGAATGGGATATTTTTATAAAAGAAGTCAGAAAGGAAATGACGTCAAAAGCCGGGCAAAAATGCACTGCTATCCGCCGCATTTTTGTGCATGATAATAAGATGGATGATGTGTTTAGATCATTAAGTAAGGCACTTGCTCAAACAGCTATCGGAAATCCATCAAATGAAAAAGTTAGAATGGGTTCACTGGCAGGTCAAATACAACGGGAAGAGGTGCGCGGCCGGGTCCAGAAACTTCTGGCAACTTCTCAAATTATGTATGGTAGCCTTGATAGTGTGGAACTGATCGATGCGGACAATGAATCCGGGGCATTTATGAGCCCGCTCTTATTGGTGAATAAAAATCCTTTTGCGGATGAAGCGGTACATAATGTGGAAGCATTTGGACCGGTAAGCACCATGATGCCTTTTAAAACGATTGAAGAAGCAATAAAGTTATCAAAATTAGGTAAGGGGAGTTTGTGCAGTTCTGTAGTTACCAACGATAAAAAGATTGCCCGTGATTTTGTGCTTGGAGCAGGAACTTACCACGGACGTATTTTAGTTCTGAACAGGGATTGCGCAAAAGAAAGTACAGGACATGGATCACCGTTACCCATGCTCACGCATGGCGGCCCGGGAAGAGCAGGCGGAGGTGAAGAAATGGGCGGATTGCGTGGCTTGAAACATTACATGCAGCGTGTAGCCGTGCAGGGTTCCCCGGATATGCTTACAGCTATTACCAGTGTATATCAACCGAATGCCACCGGAAAGATCACAGAGGAACATCCATTTAAAAAATATTTCGAAGAACTGGAGGTCGGTGATCAGTTAATTACAGAAAAAAGAGAAATTACCTCCGCGGATATCGATCGTTTTGCAGCTTTGAGCGGCGATCATTTTTACGCTCATTTAAAAAGAACAGATTTTTCTGATACCATGTTTGAAGAGCAGGTAGCCCATGGCTATTTTTTAATGAGTGCTGCAGCAGGATTATTTGTAGATAGCTACGAAAAAAATCCGGTACTTTTAAATTACGGAATTGACGAATTAAGATTTACCAAACCCGTGTATGCCGGAACGGAAATTTTTATTCGTTTTACCTGTAAAGAAAAGGTAGCACAGGAATTGAAGGAGACAAATCCGGATGTTCCCTTTGTGAAAGGAAGTGATATTCCAAAAGGAATTGTGAAATGGTATGTTGAAATTCTGGATGAAACAGAAGAGCCTTTAATTGGCGTAGCAACTATCCTGACCATGGTTCGAAAAAAAGAAGCATAAAATAATCTATAAAAATAAAAAAAATCGCATTATAATATGACAGAAAATTTCCCGGACGGTTATGTGAAATCATCTACAGAGCATGGAATCATGACGATTGAATTTTTTCATCCGAAAAGCAATTCATTGCCTGCAAAATTGCTGGATAAGCTGGCGCACGAAATTCATTATGCAGGCACGCATGATACAAAAGTGATCATTCTCAAAAGCGCCGGGGAAGGTGCTTTTTGTGCAGGTGCAAGTTTTGATGAACTGGCCGCTGTTTCTAATGAAAAAGAAGGTATGAATTTTTTCATGGGGTTTGCCAATGTGATCAACGCGATGCGGAAATGTACCAAACCAATCATTGGACGCATCCATGGAAAATCTGTTGGTGGCGGAGTCGGCATTGCTTCAGCGGTAGATTATGCCATAGCGGTAGAAGGAGTTTCCGTGAAATTAAGTGAGCTGGCTATTGGTATCGGTCCTTTTGTAGTAGGCCCGGCTGTTGAACGTAAAATTGGTACTTCGGCTTATAGTCAACTGGCATTGGACGCCACCATGTGGCGGAATTCTGATTGGGCAAAAAAGAAGGGTCTTTTCGCCGAAGTACATGAATCTGTTAGCAATATGGATGACTCCATTGAGCGCTTATCCAATGCGCTGGCGCATTCGAGTCCCGAAGCTTTGTCTGAATTAAAAAAGGCATTTTGGCGCGGTACAGAAGACTGGGATCAACTATTAAAAGAAAGAGCTGCCATCAGTGGAAGATTGGTATTGAAAGATTTTGCGAAGAATGCGATTCAGACAATTATGAGTAAACCTTCAAATAAGGCCGAATAATTTTCCTTTAAACAAAACCACCCCGCAGGAATAATGCGGGGTGGTTTTGTTTAAAGGAAGATCCTGTTGAAAATTGATTCTTGAGTTTCTTTGGTGTTTAAAATTTTGTCCAGCCCTTATACCAGGTATCGTTTAGGCCTGCAGCGCCACGATAACTCACTGGCGAAAATCCACTTTTTAATAGATTGTTAGAAAAGGCAGCACCTGTCAAGGCAATGGATCCTGCCTTAGGATTTACCTCAGGTTTAGCATAGTTAAATGCATCTTCTAATTTCACGTCGCTATTTTTTGTTACAATAGTATTTCCAAAAGCAGGTGTATTGAACCAGGTAAGAATACTTTCGGAAGTAGCTCCTGTAGGCAGGGAAGAACTGGCTGCATATTTTACCGGTAAGGTACATCCGGCAATGATATTATTTTGAATATTCAATCCTTCACCAAGGTTTTTATCTGTCGGAGATCCTTTACTGGCATCGATTAATATACCGGTAGGCCAACCCATGATAATGGAATTAAAAAGAGACATAGAAGAATTTCTCCTGATCTGTGCTCCGGCTAAAAACAAACTGTTTCCTATATTATTTAACTCTGCCTTTGGCCCAAGGACAGTGATATTGCTAAACACCGCTTTGGTTTGAGGTTTTAACTGACTTCCGTTAGCATCATTGTCACTTTCAAAACCTTCCACTTTTGAAATATCTGCTACGGCGGAATCGCGGATGATGATCCCGAATTGAACTTTCCCGGAATAACCATTATCTGTGTCGAAATCATCATCAAGTGCCTTGTAGGAAATAAGATGTGTACAATTTACTGTACCACCAAACCACTCAAAAGAATCATCATTGGCATAAGAAACCTGCACATGATCTATGATAGTTCCATTACCTACGCCACCGAATGTTAAGCCGTTGATTTCTTTGTCCGGTAAGAAAGCGTACCCTGCGTATTCAATGCGAACATAACGTAAGATTCCACTGTTATCTGCCGGGTTGGAGCTACTTCCAAGTCCATATAATCCTAATCCGTCACTGTTGTTAATACCTCCTTCAATTTCGCCAACTCCGTCCTGGCCGTTAAAAGATGCATTGGTTGGTGCATTCCCTAAAAGTACGATGCCTGACCAATCACCTCTTTGGGGATTTGCTTCTTCAGACGTGAATACGATGGGTTTTTCTGCAGTTCCGTCAGCGATTATTTTCGCACTCCGGGTAATTACCAGTCCGCCCATTTTATTTTTTTCTCCGACTATTTTAGTTCCCGGTTCAATGGTCAATATTGCGCCGTTAGTAACGTACACCAGCCCACGAAGTTTGTAGGTGTAATTTGCCTTCAGTAATTTGTTCTCTGTAATACGGCCTTCTAAAATTACATTTTCGGATGGAGTTCCGGGGTTGAGGTTATCTGTCCCTCCATCTACTTGTATTTTTCTACATCCCACATTTGTGAGAAGAGCGATGAGGGAGAAATAAATTAATTTCTTTTTCATTGGTGAATGTTTCATTTTTTTTAAATTTTAATTCCCTTTTAATTTTTTTCGGGGATGGTTTCTCAATCCTTTTTTAATGTTAGCTAAGGATCTTAATAAATGATTGTTTATTTGATGTTATAAGAAAATGTGCAACTAATGGTGCTTCCGTATTTGCGTTGGATAGCCAATGCGTCAATAGATCTGTTATACTTTCTATCCAGGTTCATATCCAGGTAAAAGAGATTGCTTGTATTCAGGATATCGCTGACATTTAATTTTATTTCAGCTGCTTTTTTCAGGATCTTTTTTGCAATTTGAAAGTCCAAAAGGGGGCGGTGTTTTTCAGTTACCGGTGGGAAATCATTTCCTCCCACGTAGAAGATTCTGTCTCCGATCTGGTTAAAAAGAAGCGTTGTGCTAATGTCGTGTGCAGGTAAATCATATTGAAGGGAAGCATTGATCACATACGGACTTTGTCCCTGCATTGGCCTGTCCAGTTTTGCGTCACTTTTAGTTACCCTGTTATACACCCAGGATATATTTGTTTGTATTGTGAAGTTTTTCAACGCATCGTAAAAATCAAGACGTTTTCTTAACTCCACTTCTGCGCCATAACTATAGGCTTTATCGGCATTCAGATAATTAAATGTGCTTGCGCCACCTGAAGCAGGATTATAAAATAACTCAATCGGGTTTTTGAAGTATTTATAAAATAAGCCGGCAGTAAACAATTCGCCCGCTCGCGGATATAGTTCGTATCGCAGATCCAGGTTTCTTACCAGCGTGCGTTCCAGTGATCTGTTCCCTGTTACCGTTGCACCCAGGTCAAAATCGTAAAAGGCAAAATCACTTAACTCCCGAAACTCTGGCCTGATAACAGTTTGAGATGCTGATAGGCGCATATTGGTTTTGTTGTTTAACTGGTAAGTCAAATTCAATGCCGGCAGAAAATCAATCACTTCCTTATGCAGATGGCGATGATCACTTTGTTTCATACTGCCCGTTACCTGGTCGTAATTTTCAACTCTTAAGCCAAACGTCGCTTTTAGTTTATTTGAAAAAGCATTTTCTAATTGAATAAAAGCTGCATTTAGAATCGTATTGGCTACATAACGATATTGGTCACCCGAAATCTCATTGAACCCAAACTTGTTATCTGTTCCGTCTCCGAAATTTTCCGGACTGAAAACTTTATACGCAGGAAGCACAATCAAATCCGGGTTGTTGGATGGCAGGAAAATTGCAAACGGGCGGGAATCAAAAATGCGGTCTTTTACCTGTAAAAAATAGCCTGCTTTTATAGATTGTTTTTGATTTAACAGGTCAAACGATTTGGTAATGTCTAATCCGCCCGTATAGTTATAATCATTCAGGAAACCATAGTAGCGGCTACCGGATTTTTGAGAACTTTGTGAAGCGCCAATCAGTAGTTTATATTGCGCTCCTGCTTCCGGTTCCTGTATGTATTCAATTCTCCTTTGATCAGGGATGTATTGATCCAGGATATTGAAATTGCCATACCAATGAAGTGTTGTTTTTAATGCCGGAAAATTGTGATCTCCTGAAAGGGACGCGTTGAAAAAGATATTTGACTTTAAGGCAAGTTCTGTTGCCCTTACATTTGCCCCGGCTCCGGGTACAAAATCAAAATCTTTTCCACTTCTTTCCGTTACATAGTTGGTAGAGTTTACATTGAATAAATTCTTGAACGAAATTTTATGATCTCTTCCCAATTGAAGGGTGAAATTTGCAAGTCCTCCCCATAAAATATCCCGGCTATACTTTTTATCCTGGTAGTCGTAAGAAATATCTGCAATTTCATCCGCAACCGTGAAAAGACGATTGACTAAATAATCTGATCTTTTGTTGGTTTTATTATAATTGAGCGCCATTACTACGCCTAATTTACTTTCTTTACCAATATTTTTATTTACTCCGCCACTCAATTGAAACGTCCGGCTTAGTTGTGGTGAAACAGTTGAATTCGATTTTTCAGCACTCCAGACATTTTGAAACTCTTTGCCCAAGGCTGATTTGTTTTTACGGTCCATAAGTTTGAAGGAGGATTTAAAGGGAAGACTTTCCGGTATAGCGCGATAGCCATCATCCATGCCTAACCAATCAAACTTTCCTCCTTTGTAGGTATAGAAATCCTGGCCAATGGTCTGGGTATTAAAGCCTGTTCCTATTGACACATTCAGGTAATCTTTTGCAGGTACATCCCGCGTATTTATTTGAACCATTCCTCCGGCCCATTCACCGGAAAATTCAGGCACAAAGGCTTTATTGATAATAATATTATCAATCATTCCCGCCGGGAAGATGTCGAAAGAAAATGTTTTTCTGTCTGGTTCTGTTGTTCCCATTAAAATACCATTCAGCATGGTTTGGTTATACCGGTCATTCAGCCCTCTTACGATGATGTATTTCCCTTCCTGGATAGAAATTCCCGGAACACGTTTTAATATTTCGCCGGTGTTTTTATCCGGAGAGCGCTTAATACTTTCAGCAGAAATAACCTGCGAAACAGTATTCGTATTTTTTTGGAAAGCAATCAGCGCTGCTGTGGTTTCCTGCCGGCGGGTCGTGCGGATGATCACGATTTCCTCTTCCATTTTTGCGGAAGTTTCAAGGATTACGTTCAGGGAAATAACCTCTCCTGCCCGAACCTTAATACCGGATATTTCTTTTGTAGAATAGCCAGAGGAGGAGATCTTTAAAACTGTTTCCTCATTTACTTTTATCACAAGAGTGTATCTTCCTTCTAAATCTGTAATGGCTCCAATTGCACTTCCATTTACTGTAATGGTAGCTCCCGGCAGAGGCGTATTATTTTTTGAATCAACTACTTTTCCTTCAACCTTTCCTTGCTGCGCAAAAACATTCAGGGAAAGAAAAAGCATTGTAAAAAGGGTCACATAAATTCTCATAGTTCATCTTGTTTTTTGATGCTGCAAAGAGAATCTTCTCATGTTACCGGAACGTTATGGCAATGTTATGCTACCGTTATGCTTCTGGATTTCGTTTTTACTCAAGGAATTCTTGTGCGTTTAATTGGAGAAGACTTCATGATTTAATTAGATAATAAACAAGAATTTTCACACGAATTACACGAGTTTGTCTTCTGGCGCAGGCCTCCCGGCCTGTTGCCTGATCGTTATTGAACGATTGACCATTTAGGATAGTAATAAAACCGGAGATTTTACGGCATTTTAAAAACCAGGAGGAATCATTTATTCTTTAATTATTCAAGGACAGATCGCGACCTGTGCCTACAAAAAAACTGGCTGACGTTGCTTTCTTTTTGATTATTTGGTATCTAAAATTGATCTAAAATTACCTGCTCTTTTTAATAGGTTTTATCGGAAGAATTTTATTCTGATACGACATAAAAGCTGTCCTCTGGCGCAGGCCTCCCGGCCTGTTGCCTGATCGTTATTAAACGATTGTTCATTTAGGATAGAAATAAAACCGGAGATTTAACGGCATTTTAAAACCAGGAGGAATCATTTATTCTTTAATTATTCAAGGACAGATCGCGACCTGTGCCTACAAAAAAACTGGCTGACGTTGCTTTCTTTTTGATTATTTGGTATCTAAAATTGATCTAA
>JBBSUB010000061.1:0-19002 GCA_038235345.1 Chitinophagales bacterium | reverse complement strand
TTGTGGTATATTTATTCAAAGAATATACCCGTGCACCGGCAGACCTGTCCGTTATTAATCCTATAGAAAAATTGAAGGCAGCTCAATTAATGAATGCCTTTGAAAATGATGAAAAGATGAGTAATGAAAAATATTCAGGTAAAGTTGTTGAGGTTACGGGTGTTATATCTTCAATATACAATGAAGCGGATACGCTTGTTCGCGTGCTTTTGGAAACAGGGAATCTTATACATCAAATCAATTGTACACTTGCATCATCCGAAATTCCAAGAAGTAAAAAATATAAAAACAATCAGGTTATCACTATTAAAGGCTTTTGTGCGGGCTATTTGATGGATGTAGAACTGAATAGATGTGTAATAGTAAACTAAGAGTCATTATGAAATTATTCTTTTGTATCCCGCTTTTTCTACTTCCCATTTTTATGCAGGGACAGGTAAGGCTTTTCAGTAAATCAGCAAAGATTTCTTTCTTTTCCAGCGCACCTTTGGAAGATATTGAAGCGCGCAACAACAATGTGGTTACTGCCTGGGATGTTAGTACAGGTCAATTAGAATTTTCTTTATTAATCCGAGGATTTGAATTTAAAAAAGCACTCATGCAGCAGCATTTTAATGAAAACTATATGGAAAGTGACAAATATCCAAAAGCCATTTTTAAAGGAAGAATTATTGAATCAAATACAATTCCCCTGCAAAAGGAGGGAGACTATATCATTACCGTAAATGGAGATATTACCATTCACGGAATTACGCGGACTATATCTTTTCCTGCAGCCATTTTAGTAAAAGATAAAATTATTAGCGCAAAAGCAGAGTTTACCGTTGCCCCCGCAGATTTTAATATCGAAATCCCTGGTATCGTTGCCGATAATATTAGCAAGCAGATAAAAATTAAGGTATATGTTCCGGATTATAAATCTTTTCCCGGGAGATAGTTTTTATTTCAGTTAAAAAAGAATATATGAAAAGACTGTTGATTATTTCATTATTTATGATTCCCTGCAATTTGGCTAAGGGGCAGGATATGTTGAGTGGCCTTGCGGATAGTATGGCAATTTCTGAAAAGGTTACAGGGGCATTTAAATCAACCAGGGTAATCAATGCCCATTCCATTGAAATGCTTTCAAAAAGAAATCTTGATTTCAGGATCATGCATCGCTTTGGGTTTGTCAGCGACGGGATAAAACAACTTTTTGGCTTAGATGCCGCTTCTATGCGTATGAGTTTTGATTATGGCATTACAAATAACCTCACGCTGGGAATTGGCCGCAGCACTTTTAGAAAAGAATTGGATGCCTTTGTAAAAACAAGAATATTACAACAAACAAAGGGAGAAAATAGCATCCCGGTTTCTATCGTATTGGCAGCCGGCACTACTGTATGGACTGAACCTGTCTTTACGCCGGAAAAGGCATCCTTTTCTGATCGGAGCGCCTATTATTTTCAATTTATTGCTGGCCGGAAATTTAGTTCTGCCTTTTCTTTACAAATAAGTCCGATAATCGTTCATTCCAATAAGCCCTTATCCCAAGAGGATGATAAAACTATTTTTGCTTTAGGTGGTGGAGGAAGGTTTAAATTAAGCAAGAGGACGGCATTAACTTTTGATTATCACCATCCTTTTGGCCATCAAAATACATCCTTTACCGATCCTCTTTCGATTGGTGTGGACATTGAAACAGGCGGCCATGTATTCCAACTTCAGTTTTCTAATGCCACCGGAATGAATGAAAGAGCATTTATTACACAAACAACCGGACAGTTTTTTGAAGGTGATATACGCTTTGGCTTCAACCTATCCAGAATGTTTCAATTGGGTAAAAAGACTGGTAATGATAAAAGTTTGAAATTTTAAAGTAATTAATTTTGCAAAACTTGAAGAACTTACTATCTTCGCTTTCCTTTTTAATAAACCTATTTAATCACAACCCCAAAAAATTTCTATTTTTTATGGCTGTTAAAATGAGATTGCAACGTCATGGCTCGAAAAAGAGACCATTTTACTTTATAGTAGTTGCTGATTCCCGAAGCCCCCGCGATGGTAAATTTATCGCCAAATTAGGATCTTACAATCCTCTGACTGTTCCCGCTACAATTCAGGTTGATCGTCAAAAAGCATTGGAATGGCTGCACAAAGGTGCACAACCAACCGATACTGTTCGTCGTATCTTGAGCTTTAAAGGTGTATTATACCTTAAGCATCTGTTACGTGGTGTTTCTCTTGGCCTGTTTGATGAAGCAGCCGCAATGGAGAAATTTACCACCTGGAGTGCAGAACATGATCAGGAATTTGCTAAGCGCCAGGAGACGCACAAAAAAGACAAAGTTGCCAGTCGCCCTCTTTTTGTAAAAAAAGCTGAGCCGGTAAAAGAGTCTGCACCTGTGCAGGAAACTGAAGAAAGTCCTGAACAATCAGAAGAATCTTCTGAGGACAAAACTGCTACTGAATAATACATCAATTATTTAAAAATAGCTTTAAAAAGCCGTTCCATTTATGGGATGGCTTTTTTTTTATTTACAGATTTTCCTAATTTAAAATGGGAAAAGTTTATGCTTCCGGATGGGAGGAATTTTCCATATGGCACTAATGTTGTAAACTCAACTTGATTGAACTTTTACAATCAAATTTATACAATTAAATATAAAAATATGCAACGCTCCTTTATGCTTTTTGTTCTAATGATGGCTTCCTTCCAGGTTCTTCATGCCCAGGAAAAACAACAGGAAAAAATTGATGCATCTTCTAAAGTGCTGGAAGATTTCAGTAAAATGAAAGAAAATATTCCGCAGGAGTTATTGAAAGTAACAGAGGGAATTATCATCGTCCCAAAATTAATTAATGCCGGCTTCGTAGTAGCAGGTAGAAGAGGAAAAGGAATTGCGATGGTAAAGCATTCAGACGGTAGCTGGAGTAACCCGGTTTTTATTACCATCACAGGCGGAAGCATTGGATTTCAGGCAGGTATACAATCTGTGGACCTTGTATTAATATTTAAACACGCGAATACCCTGGAAAACATAGGAAAAGGTAGTTTCACCTTAGGAGGAGACGTTTCTGTAACTGTAGGACCCGAAGGCAGAAACTCATCAGCCAGTACTGATTACAAAATGGAAGCTGAAGTGTATTCTTATTCCAGAAGCAAGGGATTATTTGCAGGCATTAGTATCAGTGGCTCTGCTATAGATGTAGATTCAAAATTTAACGAGGCATTTTATGATAAGGATTCCAATGCAGAAGAAATATTTTCTTCTAAAAAAATAAAGAATGCTTCCGTAACTGAGTTACAATCCATCTTAAAAAAGATGTATACCAAATAGGAAAGCAAAGCCCTTCTAAGAAAAATATAAACCGCCTTAATATTTCAGCAAAATCTGCCGGAATATTAAGGCGGTTTGAGTATTGCCACGTACGCTCCAAATAACATTCACTTTCAACATTATAAATCCAGCATTTCAGTTAGCTGTCAGAGATAGCTTGTCGAACTCGGTACGTAGTAATAAAATTTACCCAAAAGCTATTTACATTTTTTTGAAAGAACCTAAAAAAACCATCCCGCTAATTTCTGTTTTTCATCCCCGGAGCACAATGTTTCCTCAAATAATTTGAATATAGTGTCGTTAAATGCTTCATGGTGCCTTCGCCCTCTGATAAACCGTGCGAACGATTTGGATAGGCCATAAACTCAAATTGTTTATTATACTTTATAAGCTCGTTTAACATCACCTCCGCATTATCGTACTGCACATTATCATCGCCTGTTCCGTGTATAAAAAGTAAATTTCCCTGCAGGTTTTTTGCATAATAGATCGGAGATCCTTTTACATAATTTTCCATGTTCTCCTGAGGAAGTCCCATGTATCTTTCTTCATAAATATTATCGTAGAAGAGCAAATTTGTTACGGCAGCTATCGCGATACCCGTTTTATATATTTCAGGATGCTGGAACATTAAATTCATCGTGGATGATCCGCCACCACTCCAACCCCAAACTGCCACACGATCTTTATCAAACCAGGGCTTCTCCAGGATCTTTTTTGCAGCCATCGCCTGGTCACGAATGTTTAATCTTCCTAACTGCCCATAGATTGATTTACGCCATTCACGCCCACGCAGGGAAGGTGTCCCACGGTTGTCAACAGAAATTTGAAAATACCCTTCAATGCTCAAATCGCCATTGAATAAAAAATTGTTGTGGCCACCATAACTATCAATAACCGTAGACGATGCCGGCTCTCCATACACATAAAAAACAACCGGGTATTTTTTGGTGGAATCAAAATTCACGGGCTTTTTCATCCAGGCATCCAGGGTTATATTATCCTCCGTAGTTACTTTGAAATAAGAAATATCCGTGTTTTCATTTACCCGTAAATTCTCACTGATGCTTTTATTCTTGTCCAAAGCAGTAAGCGTGGACATAGTGATCCATTCCACTGCGGGAAATGTTTTATAATTAGAGAATGTATGATGTGCATATTTTGCCCCGGGAGATATATTGTAATCATGTGTTCCTTTTAAAGTCGAAGGTGAAAGAGCTTCTGCTTTTCCCTTTCCATCCAACGATGCTTTGAACAGGTATAATTGGGTAGGATTATCTGGCGAAGCCATAAAATAAACCTGCTTGTTTTTCTCATCTACTGACTTGATGGAGGTTATATCATAAGCCCCATTGGTAACAAGCGTTTCTTTTTTGCCGTCCCGGCTAATAGAATAAATACTTCGCCAACCATCTTTTTCACTGACCCAGAGAAAATCTTTCCCCCCATTGATCCAATCCCAACCGGTAGGATCATCATCGTTCCACCTGGATTTAATATCAATAAAAGCTTTATCATTTTCTGTATAAAAAAGTTTGGCAGCTCCTGTATTCACATCACAGTAAAAAAGCCTGCTTTCATTTTGTTTCCTGTTTAGTTGCTGTAAGACAATTTCCGAAGAATTATCCGCCCACTCCATGCGTGGAATATAATGTTGTTGCGGATCACCGGGCATTTTCATCCAGTCTATTTTTCCATTTTCCAGGGTAATGATACCGATCCTTACCGGGGAAGGTGGTTCTCCAACTTTCGGATATTCCACCGGAATAATTTGAGAATAAACAGAATCCGTTGTGTTCAACATATAATAATCTCTTACCTGCCGTGCATCAACTTCCCAAAAGGCGATCCGCTTGCTATCAGGACTCCATCTGAAACCATCCCGGCAGCCAAATTCTTCTTCATACACCCAATCGAAAGTGCCATTAATCCATTTACGTGTACCTGTAGTAGTTAGTTGTGTTATTTTATGTGTTTGTAAATCTTCAGAATAAATATTATGCCCGCTTACATACGCCGCAAATTTCCCGTCCGGGGAAATTTTCGCATACATCAGGGATTGCGCAGGAAGGCCTTTTCCTAACTGAAATAATTGGTTTGAAGGAATATTTAGTATCCAATAATCGCCCCGGGTATTATACCGCCAAACTTTGGCAGTATTTGTAAATATAAGTAGTGACTTATAATCAGGAGAAAACTCATAAATAGAAAAGCTCAAAGGCTTTGCCGCCCCTTTTGGGGTAAGTTGTGCCTGCGTAACTACGACTGTTTGTTTATTTGACGGCAACTCATTTCTGACAATATTCCCGTTATTAACTTCCAGGTAAGCTGTTCCATCACTGGTCCAGTTAATTTCTTTTTCTTTAAATTGAGAAAAAGATGGTGGAGCAAACAAGGAAATGATGATGATGATTAAAATGACTTTAAATTGCCTTTGCATTTTTAGTATGTTTACAGATGAGTTATTTTACAAGTTTTAAAATTAGGAATAAATTTGGGTATGGCTGAAAAAGAAAAATTAAGAATAGACAAATATCTCTGGTCCATCCGGATCTTTAAAACCCGCCGGCTTGCAACAGACGCATGCGGCAGTGGGAAAGTAAAATTTGATCAAACAAATGTGAAAGCGGCAAAAACAGTTAACATTGGTGATAAATATGAAATCAGGACTTCTGAAAAAAAATGGGTTATAGAAGTTGTTTCGCTTTTACACACACGCAAAGGCTATGAGGAAGCTATCAAACATTATCTTGATCTGACACCGCCTGAGAATATTGAGTCTGTTCAATCTTCCGCCTTTGTGTATAATACGGGCAAAAGGCAAAGCAAACAGGGACGGCCGACAAAAAAAGAAAAGAGAAAACTGGATGATCTGTTTGGAAAATAATTTGCCAGGATTGCCCGGCTCAAGGTAATCTGCATTACTTATTTCTTACCTAAAGCTTAAATCATTTTGCCTGCCGAGACATAAAAAACGATATAAGAATTTCAAGCTCATGCTGCTTTGCCATTTCTTATGTATGCCTCTCCCGGTTCAATACCTCAACAGTTTTATGATAGAGTGAAGTGGTTATCTCCGGCGTGGCCCCTATGCATAAAATCCCTAATTTTCCGTATTGAGATAAGGCTCCGATCATGTGAAAAATAACCCCTTGCTGTATGCTGCCATCATATAAAAGACCATTGGCAGTGGCTATTTCTATCAGGTCATGGGGAGTCAGGCCTTTATAATATTCACTTTGCAGATTATCTGACGAAAAATAATACCTGGGTTGACCAATAGCAGTATGATATATGGCAGTAGAGGGCTCATAATGTCCCTCAGTTAAGTATTGTAACATAAGATAGGGATGGGTAGTTCCGCCTTTTCTCAAATTGATCTCGATAGCAAAGTGCTTCCATTCATTATTTTCTTTTACAGAAATAAAGTCCACTGAAAATCTTCCGATCACCCCGTGGTCCTTTAATTTTTCAGCTACTTTTTTTCCTAAAAGGCCGATGTTTATGGCGTATTCTATATTCGCCGGAAAATGTGCTCCCAGGAAAACCTGCTTATTTTCGCCGCCCAGGACCTGGTCATGCGTAGCAAATACATTTGTATTTCCCAGGGGGTCAATCAGACATTGCACGGAGGGAGAGAATTTTACCTCACCATCTATAAATGCTTCCACAATCCCGCCCATCGCGCGGAATTTCTCCATAAATATTTCATAAGTCAAATCATTCGCAACAATTTGCAACCTTGTTGGAAGCAGGTCTTTTATGCGGCTATGCAATTGATCATCCACTGGTAGTCCTTCAAAAGAAAATACGCCATTTCCTTCACCGGAGAATCCTTCATTTAATTTTAGCACAGCTTTTTTCAGAGCTGGAAATGTTCTTTTCAACTTTCCCAAAGAATGAACAATATCCTCTTCCGAATGAATATCTTCAAAGCCAGGTGACATATTAATTTGGCAATCATTAAAAATTTTCCGGCTATTGCTTTTTGTCCCGAGGTAAAGCAGGTCAGGATCACAGCCATAAATAGGTATGTTCAATTTAACCGCCAGCGAACGTTCTGCTTCGGTTACATTAAAACAAGCCATGTGAGCTGTATATCCCTGTGGAATGCCTTTACGAATTCGATCGATTAATCGCGGTCTGTCCAAAACTTTTTGTGTAAGCGATTTATCAGACGCATCAAAACAACTCAGGGTAGTCAGGCGCTGGCGGGAATGGTAACTGGTAATTCCCGGAAGTAGGTGTAAATAATAACCCATAATTATATTGTGAACAGGCATACTAGTCACATATATAACATGGGTATTTGGTCTGCGTAACAGCATTAACAAGCAAAGCAGGCGTTCCTCATAGTGAATGATCCCATCAATTTTAATCAATATTTGCCGGTCCAGGGTTAGGCTGGGAATAATAATAACTGTTTCCTTTGACATCCTGTCAAAGTAAAAGGATTCATATTGTGCCGGGAAATTCTGCTGTAACCGCTTGAATTCAACCACTTCATTTGGGGTAGATTGCATGATTGTATCTTTAATTTAAAAAATTTAATACTATAATGATTCCCTTTGTTAATCGCGAAAACGACTTCGGGTTACCTGACAGGTCAAGGAAATTGAAATGTCAATTATCCTTTTAAACCTTCCTGTACATCTTTTTTAATCCTACCTTTTTCCTGAACATGCCTCCCGGTAATTCTTTTTGATCACCCGAATTATTAAACCATAAAATCCTAACGCAAATATATACATACGACATTCATAATTTATGAGCATAATACTCAAAAATATTGACGAAGATCATGAGGCTATATGTCTTTTTATCAACAACTAATCAGTATTGCCCTGAACTTACAAGAAACAGCATTTTGGAATATGGCAATTTATAGAGGCTTTTCTGATCATTATGAATTACAAAAATTTAAGAAAGCAGGTTTTAAAACAAAGTTGCATATCAAATTGTCGCGGGCTGGTGTGTTCATAAAGAAGGTCGAAATGCCGTGTACGGTGTACACACACTTTTAAAGCGGCGATGTGACTTATAAAAATGCTCCCAACAAAAATTAGAAACCCTTATTTTATATATTTTTTATTACTTTGGGCACTCATAATAATTAAATGCAAACTGCCAGTAAAAAAGTAATCCGGGGTTGGGCGATGTATGATTGGGCTAATTCGGTTTATAACCTAGTCATCACGACCACCTTCTTTCCTGTTTATTACACTGAAATGACGATGGCCTCTCCCTTTAATGGTCAGGTTGTTTTTTTTGGGCGAACATTTGTCAATACTGCTCTATATAATTATGCCCTTGCATTTACCTACCTGATCGTTGCTATCACCCTTCCCATGCTGTCTTCTATTGCCGATTACAGAGGGAATAAGAAAAAATTCATGCAGGTGTTTTGTACCGTTGGCGCTTTGGCATGTAGCGGCCTGTATTTCTTTACGCCGGAAAATTTTACCTGGGGTATCATTTGTATGATGGTAGCGGCTTTTGGTTTTTATAGTAGCCTGGTTTTTTACAATTCCTATTTACCGGAAATAGCTGCGGAAAAAGATCGTGACCGCATTAGTGCGAAAGGATTTACCTATGGATATATAGGGAGCGTTCTAATGCAAATGGTTGGCTTTGCTTTGGTTGTTTTCTGGAATGAGATCCCCTTTTTACACAGTGCCGGAGAAGCCGTGAGATGGACATTTTTGCTTGTAGGGATCTGGTGGATAGGTTTTGCTCAGATCACTTTTAAAAGACTGCCAAAAAGTAAGCCTCAAAATAATAATGCAAAAGCTAAGAATATTTTTTCCGGAGGATTTATTGAATTAAGAAAAGTTTTCAGGACATTAATAAAAATGCCGGTTTTGAAACGCTTTCTGTTTGCCTTTTTCTTTTATAACATGGGCGTTCAAACGGTGATGCTTGCTGCGACAAATTTTGGTAGTAAAGTTTTGAATCTACCTTCAACTAACCTAATCCTTACTGTAGTGATCATTCAGTTAGTGGCTATAATCGGAGCGCATTTAATGGCGAAGTTCTCTTCGATGTATGGAAATTTTCAGGTTTTAATAGGTGTCGTTCTTGTGTGGATTGGAATTTGTGTAGCGGGTTATAACATGCAAACACAATATCACTTTTATTTAATTGCCGTAGCTGTAGGTCTCGTAATGGGTGGTATTCAGTCCCTGAGCAGGTCTACTTATTCCAAATTAATGCCTGCCACCCGCGACACTGCATCCTTTTTTAGTTTTTATGATGTTACAGAAAAAGTTGCCATCGTAATTGGTCTTTCTGCTTTTGGCTTTATTGAAGAACTTACCGGCAGCATGCGAAATTCTGTGTTATCCCTCATGGTGTTTTTTACGATAGGATTATTTGGTTTAATTTCGGCCTTACAAAAACAAAAAAAAGACAACAGGCTGGCCCTTCAAAATCCGGATCTGAAATTACAGAATACAGAAGAATTTTTGAAAGTATAGCCTGAGTAGTTAACGAATCATTTTAAATAAAATCTCATGAATTTATACACGGTTAACGCAGGGCATTTTAAATTAGATGGTGGAGCAATGTTTGGGGTAGTTCCTAAAAGTATGTGGCAAAAACTGAATGAACCAGATGATAATAATTTGTGTAGCTGGGCGATGAGATGCTTATTGATTGAGCATGAAGATCGGTTGATCCTGATCGATAATGGAATGGGTGATAAACAGGATGAAAAGTTTTTCGGCCACTATTATCTTCATGGTGATGATACACTGGAAAAATCATTAAGCAATCATGGCTTTTTAAAGGATGATATCACCGATGTATTTTTAACTCATCTGCATTTTGATCACTGCGGTGGATCTATTGTAAAAGAAGGAGATAAACTTGTTCCGGCATTTAAAAATGCAAAATACTGGAGTAATAAAGATCACTGGCAATGGGCCACAGAACCCAATGACAGGGAAAAAGCAAGTTTCTTAAAAGAAAATATTTTACCCATACAGGAAAGCGGGCAGCTTCATTTCATTGACCATAAAGAAGGAGTAGAGTTCATGCCCGGATTCAAGATTCGTTTTGTGAATGGACACACAGATGCGATGATGCTTCCTCAACTTACCTATAAAGGGAAAACCATTATATACATGGCAGATCTTTTACCTTCCGCGGCCCATTTACCTATTCCCTATGTAATGGCATATGATACACGTCCATTATTCACTCTGGAAGAGAAAAAGTCCTTCCTGGAAGAAGCATGCAAGGGCGATTACATTTTATATTTTGAACATGATAAGGAAATTGAATGCTGCTCCTTACAAATGACGCCTAAAGGGGTTCGTGTAAAAGATATTTTCCGTTTGGATGAAATATAGTTTTGTATCTGGTTTTTTGTATCTCCTTTTCTTTTTTAGAAAAGCGAGAATCTTTTAAAAAACCGATATTTATATTTGGCACTGGAAACCTAAAAGAAAAAACTACTTCAGTTTCTGCTTTTCCCTCCACATTTCATTGAATGTTTTTTTGCTAAACTCAAGTGGGCTATGGTGCTTATTCCAATCTTTAAATAACATATTGACCACTTTTGTTTTCAGGTTACCATTGCTCATATTCATCATGCCTCTTCTCAAGGAAGCGACTTTCCATATCTTCCAGGCCATTTTTTCTGAAAAAGTAGTTATTCCTTCTGCCACACTTGTGGCCCTGTTTACCAGGAGCAAGCCATGAATATTTATTTTTACCGGGCAAACCTCTGTGCAGGCTCCACATAGAGAAGACGCATAACTAAGGTGTTTAAATTCTTCCATGCCATTTAAATTCGGCGTGATCACACTTCCGATAGGTCCGCTGTAAGTGGTTCCATAGGTATGGCCACCAATATTTTTATACACAGGACAAGCATTTAAACAGGCGCCACAACGGATGCAGTAAAGACTTTCACGCTGTACTTTATCAGCTAAAATATTTGTACGGTTATTATCAAGAAGGATGACGTACATCTCTTCCGGTCCATCTGTTTCGCCGGGTTGGCGTGGCCCGGAAATGATGCTGCTATACACCGTTACTTTTTGTCCCGTTCCATATGTTGAAAGCAACGGCCACATCAAGGCCAGATCGGATATGGAGGGAATCATCTTTTCTATTCCCACGATCACAATGTGTGTCTTAGGCCAGGCGGTCGTCAGGCGTGCATTTCCTTCATTTTCTGTTAAAGCGATTCCGCCAATATCACTAATAATAAAATTCGCACCGGTGATTCCAATTTCTGCCTGCACAAACTTTTCTCTCAGTTTTTCCCTGGCTACAAGAGCTAATTGTTCCGGTGTAAGTGAGGGAGAGGTTCCTAATTTATTTGAAAATAGTTTTGCTACATCTTCCTTGCTTTTATGCATTGCCGGAGTGACGATATGGTAGGGAGGTTCTCCGTCTAACTGCTGAATATATTCTCCCAAATCCGTTTCCACACTTTCTATTCCGTTCTTTTCCAAAAAGTTGTTCAGATGTATTTCTTCTGTCACCATGCTTTTGCTCTTCACCACTGTTTTGCAATTCTTTTCTTTGCAAATTTGCAGAACCTGATCCAGGGCTTCCTGTGAATCCTGCGCCCATAAAACCTTCCCGCCACGGGCTGTAAATTGCATTTCAAATTGCTCCAGGTGCTCATGAAGATTTTCAATCGCCCGCCATTTTATATTCTTTGCTCTTTCCTTTACAAGATTATTATCCGCAAACTGCATTTTGCCCACAGGCACCGCCGCATTGTATTTACCAATGTTGAAATTTATTTTTCTCCTGTGATCAAGGTCAGCGCTTTTAATGGTTGCTTTCGCCTGAAAGGTTGCTTCGTTTTCTGTCATAATAGTTTTTGTTTCGAGCAGATTGTCCTTTTTAAAGGATATTCCTTTTAGGTAGTTTTGGTAAGAGAATTCATGAATATCCATTTCAAATCTCAAACCCCAAACTTTTCTATCCTGTAAAATTAAGAAAGGTCAGGTTTCAATTTTCTAACCTTCCCTAAATAAATATTCTTTATTTCAGTACACCCAACTCTTTTCCCACTTTTGTAAATGCTTCTATCGCTTTATCCAAATGCTCTTGCTCATGGGCCGCGCTTATCTGTACACGAATCCTTGCCTGTCCTTTTGCTACTACAGGGAAGAAAAATCCAATTACATATATATTTTCATCTAATAATTTAGCTGCAAAATTCTGGGCCATGACTGCATCATACAGCATGATGGGAACTATCGGATGGTCGCCAGGCTTAATATCAAAACCAGCAGCAGTCATTTTTTCACGGAAAAATTTTGTATTGTATTCCAGCTTATCCCTCAGATCAGTTGTCTGGCTCAACATATCAAACACCGCTATAGATGCACCAACAATACTTGGAGCTACTGTATTACTAAATAAATAAGGCCGGCTGCGCTGACGTAGCATTTCGATGATTTCTTTTTTGCCGGTAGTGAATCCACCACTTGCGCCACCGAGAGCCTTCCCAAGCGTACCGGTGATAATATCTATCCTGCCCATTACCCCACGGTATTCATGTGTTCCTCTTCCGGTCTTTCCTATAAATCCGGTGGAATGACATTCATCAATCATGACAATAGCGTCGTATTTATCCGCCAGATCGCAGATCAAATCCAACTGTGCGATAGTACCATCCATACTAAAAGAACCATCAGTAACAATGATCCGGCTGCGCAAATGCTGACTTGCTTTCAATTGTTCTTCCAGGTCTTCCATATCATTGTGCGCGTAGCGATAACGCTGTGCCTTACATAAACGAACACCATCTATTATACTTGCATGGTTCAATGCATCAGAAATGATGGCATCTTCGGCCCCAAATAATGGTTCGAACACTCCACCGTTTGCATCAAAACAAGCAGCATATAATATCGAATCTTCCGTTCCTAAAAATTCCGCAATCTTCTTTTCCAATTCAAGATGAATATCCTGAGTACCACAAATAAAGCGAACACTGCTAAGTCCATAACCACGTTCATCAATTTCATTCTTTGCAGCTTCAATCACTTTTGGATGGGCAGATAAACCCAGGTAGTTATTCGCACAAAAATTTAAAACTTTTTTTCCACCAACCTCAATTTCAGCTCCCTGGTCACTGGTGATGGTCCGTTCAGTTTTATAAAGTCCGGCTTCTTTAATTTCTTCTATTTCTTTTCCGATGCGTTCCGCGAATTTCTGGTTCATATTTAAGAGTATTTTTGTTTGTGCAAACTTACTTTAAAAATGATAGCTTTTCCTTTGCGACGTACAACTCCGGCAAACGATTGTGTTGAAATGAATTCTATTGATGATCAAAGTGTTTTTCTACCCTAAAAGAAAAGAGGTATTTGAACCTAAGGAAATAAATTATAAAAAATAAAAAAACTTAAAAACAAAATTGAGCTAAAGCCTGGTGATACTTGTCTTTAATCCTCCAGCTAAAGTTGGAGGCTATTCAAAAAAATAACCATCTTACCTGAATTGTCACATGGTTTTTAGCTTGTTAACTGATAGAATTTGATGGCAAGGCCTTTCGATTAAAATGAAACTACTATTATTATCGCAAAAATAAGTAATAAGGTTGGCCTATAATAATCCGGAATATTTTCTTCTATACAACTACATATATTAAACACGAATTTTAGGCACCAATTTCACGAATTGAAGAGAGTATTTCAAAAGTTGTTGTTAGCGAAACATCGGCGCGCCTATAGAGGGACTACTAAGGTTTCATTTTTATGATCAATATCTAAAAAAATATAAAAGAGGAACTATAAACATTGCCGAATTTTTGGAAGATCAGCGATTGATTTAAACCGTCTTCAACCTTAGAAGAGATTACAATCCGTACACTCACCAACCTTATTCATCTTATTATTAATGCAATCAGAATATATCTTATTGAGCATTGAATAATTACTAATTAATTTTGCATTGGATTTTTTTTTAAAGATTTGTAACTTTTCATTCCCTCCATGCGTATAACCTCTAAATAATGCGGATGTAATCTTAATTTTACTGATTGATTTTATGACAGAGAAAGAATATAACGAATGCGTTGGCCTTTATGCAGATAATGTGTACCGGTTTATTTTAAAAAATTTACGCCATGAAGAAGACGCGAAAGATGTTGTACAATCTTCCTTTGAAAAATTATGGATCAACCGGGATAAAGTAGAAAACGAAAGCAGTAAATCATATTTATTTACGGTTGCTTACCACCAAATGATTGACCTGATCCGTAAAAATAAGAAAGTGACGCTTCAGAATGATTTCTCCTTTTCTACAAAAACGACATACCAACCGCAAGGCAATGTAAAAAAGATTTTGAATGAGGCTCTTTACAAATTAAGTGAAACACAAAGGAGTCTTGTTCTGTTAAAAGATTATGAGGGATATTCTTACGATGAGATCGCGGTCATTACTGCCTTAAGCCTTAGCCAGGTAAAAGTTTATCTGCACCGTGCCAGAATACAATTGAAAAGTTATTTAGTGAAACCTGAAAATGTGCTTTAGAAATGAACATCAATTTACATAACTACGAAGAATTCCTTTTACTGTATGCTGATAATGAATTATCACCGCAGGATAGAATACTAGTGGAACAATTTATACAGGATAATCCAGAATTGGAGGAAGAGTTTGATATGATCAATAGTACCATCATTGAACCGGATGAAACCTTCCAAATTTTAGACAAATCCTTCTTAATGAAATCAGCCGAAGTAGAATTAATACATGAACAGAATTACGAGGAGATCTTTGTATTATACCATGACGGAGAGTTAACAGAAGAGCAGAAAGAAACAACAATTGATTTTCTTGAAAGACATGCAGAATTAAAAGAAGAATTTTTATTGATCGGGCAGGCAAAAATTCAGGGAGATTCGATTTCTTTCCCCGATAAAAAAGCCTTATTACGGAATGTACATGCTCGATTAACAGGAAGAATTATTCTATTCCGTTCTTTGGCAGCCGCCGCAGTGTTGGGTTTCGGTCTTTGGATAGCAATTCCTTATTTCAATGGAGATATCATTCAACCACAGATTGCACAACAGCCAAACGTTCGGGATACGAATATCATTCTGAAGGATTCACCTGAAGTAATACCCGGCAAAACGGATAAGGCGGAAATTGCTGTAATAGAGAAAAAGGAAGCAATTCGAAAGGAAGCAGTAGCAGATAAAAAACCGGAAGCAAAAATTATCGAAGAAAAGAAGGCAGGAGTTTCCGCTAAAAATGAAAAACAAATTCTTGCAAAGAATGAGGCAAAACAATCAAACAACATTCAGCCTGAAAAAAGAATAGAAAGCAGGAAAGAAAATAAAAAGAACGCAGAAGAGAATAAAAGAATGATCGCTCAAATTCCTCAAAAAAAGATATCTGCCGATGATATCATCCGTTCAAATGAAATTGCGCATGCGGATATAGATATTACTATGCGGGCGATAGAAAAAAACAACTCTGCTCAAAATGTCGTCTACCTCGATGTTAATAAAGAATCATCCGAAAATTACATTTTTTATAATGTACCGGCAGATGAATTCAAGAAAACAAAGGTTGGTGGTTTTCTAAAAAAGTTAAAAAGAGTTGCTGAAAGGAACGATCCGATCAAACGTCTTTTTGAGATAGAAGTTGGCCAGGTTGCTTCCAATAAATAATTCCTTTTTTACTCCGTGCCTGATAGCACATCTATATAATAAAATAAAAAACGTACATTAAAGAACCCGAAAATGAAAAAAGCAATTTTAATCCTGACCGTGCTATGCACTAGCATCACCTCCTTTGCCCAACAAGACTCCGTAAGGGTTCAAAGAGATTCCATAAAAGTGGAAAGAGATAATGATACCATCCGTATTGGAGGAATGATCATTTTGAAAAACAAAACGGAGAGTGATAAGAGAGTTATTGTAACGGTAGGGAATAAACGCAAAGAAAAAGAAATGAATTTTATTGCCACTTCCTCCTGGATTGTGGATATTGGTTTTTCCAACTGGACAGACAATACAGACTATGCAGAAGCAACTGCTAATGGTTCGGTTGTGAACCATCCGGGAACACCTGATCTGGGAGCAAACGATTTAAAGTTAAGATCGGGTAAATCTGTCAATGTGAACTTATGGCTTTTTATGCAAAAAATGAACCTGGTTCAGCATTATGTGAACCTTAAATACGGATTGGGAATTGAAATGAACAACTATCGTTTTAAGAGTAATATCAGTTTTGATGAAGGCGGTTTGAATCCATACAATCCTTCTCAGAATATTTCACACGCCTTTATTTTTAGAGATTCCATTAGTTTCTCTAAAAATAAATTAGCTGCGGATTATGTAACGATTCCCCTGATGATCAATTTTAATACAAATCCTAAAAATTCAAGACAAGCGTTAAAACTTAGTGCAGGTGTGAGTATGGGTTATTTGTATAGCAGTCGTAATAAACAAATTAGCGGTGAAAGAGGAAAAAAGAAAAACAGCGGCGATTACGACCTGGATAAATGGAAATTCTCTTACATTGGAGAAGTTGGGTTAGGATTTATTAATCTCTACGGTACTTACTCTCCTAAATCTATTTTTAAAAATGATCTGAATTTCACACCTTATAATATTGGAATAAGAATAGGTAATTTATAATAAGAGTTTCTCTTTTAGTTTTAGTTTGAATTTTGAAAACAAAAACCCGCCAAAGTAAGAGGCGGGTTTTTTAATATTGAATTTTTTTGAGAAAAATGATATCTGTCTATTTTTATGAATTTAAATTCGAAATCATTAATCTAATATTTTAAGATTTAGCTCAAACTCAGGTAAAACATTTTCACCTGAAAGTATTTTATCAAAATCCTGAATCATCTCTTCTGTTCCATTCTCTCTAAAGATCTGCACTGTTTTATTTTCCGGGTTTATGAGCCAGGCCAATCTGCAACCATTTTTAATCCATTTGGTCATTTTCTTTGTTAAGGTCTGAAGATTATCTGTTTTGCTTTTTAATTCAATGACAAAATCAGGGCATATTCTTGAAAATTCATTTTTTTCTTTTGTACTTAATTGATCCCATTTATCTGCACTTAACCAACTTGCATCCGGAGAACGCACAGAACCATCGGGCAAAGTAAAACCAGTGGATGAATCAAAACAAACACCACGATTCATTATCCTATTCCATAATTCTAACTCAAAAAACAACTTCCCATTGGTTCTTCCGGTATTCGTATTGGTTGGCGGCATAATTATGATTTGCTTATTTTCATCCCGTTCAATCTTGAATAATTCATTTTGCTGGCAAAAATCATAGAACTCTTTATCAGACATATCATCCGATAAATTTCCTTTTACAATTAATGACGCGTTATTTAATGAAATTTCCATAAAACGAATTTACCTTTTTATTACTTAAAATCCTAATGAAACCCGATTAAAGGAGGGTTAAATAAATTCAATTAATATCCAGTAATTCTTAAGAGAAAAACTCTCAAAACAAATCCTTTAAATATTTACACCCCATTTTCAAACTCTTCCATCTTACCCACCAAATACTCCACACTGCTTAATGGCAGCGCATTATAAGCAGATACTCTAAATCCGCCGGATGAACGATGGCCTTTTATGCCATAAATATTATTCTTATCAGCGAAATCCAGGAATCTTTTTTCGATTGAAGCATCCTCCGTTACAAAACAAATATTCATTTTACTCCTGTCTTCTTTATCCACGGTTCCTTTAAAAATTTTGCTATTATCTATTGCCTGGTAAACCATAGCAGATTTCCGATTATTTAATTTTTCCATCGCAGCTACGCCACCTTTTTCTTTTAACCATCTCAACGTGAGCATGCTCACATACACGGCAAAAACAGGTGGTGTATTCAACATGCTTCCGGCCTTGATGTGTTGCTCATAATCCATAATAGGAGGAATGGGACGTTTGATCTTGCCCAGAATATTTTTATTGACCACGACCAGGTTTGTACCGGCTGCTCCCATATTTTTTTGGGCACCGGCATAGATCAGATCAAAGGAATTAAAATCAATTTCCCGGCTAAAAATATCGCTGGACATATCAGCGATCAGCGGGATGGACGTTTTTGGATAATGATGCCATTGTGTACCATAAATGGTATTGTTACTGGTAACATGCAGGTATTTTGCATGATCAGGAATGGTAAAGTCTTTGGGAATAAATTTATAATTCCTTTCTTTGGAAGTGCATACAACATCCACATTCCCAAAAAACTTTGCTTCCTGAATTGCCTTCGTACTCCACACACCTGTATCAGCAATAGCCGCGGTTTCTCCTTCATCCAATAAGTTCATGGGGATTTGCATAAACTGTACTGTAGCACCTCCATGGAGGTAAAGCACTTCATGGTCATCATCCAGTTTCATGAGTTCACGCACAAGCATACGGGCTTCGTCCATAACGGATTCAAAAAGCGGCGTTCGATGGCCTATTTCAAGAATCGATAAACCACTATTATTAAAATTCAGAATAGCCTTTGATGCCTCCTCCAATACTTCTTTAGGAAGTACGGATGGCCCTGCGTTAAAATTATGGATCATTTTAGGGGTGAGTTATTTATTATTTACATGATTGAGCGGATAAAAGTAGCACAAAAAAAAATATTTTTTTTGAGGAATGAATGGCATCTAAAAATGATATATCTATTCGTGGAAAATTTGATGCGATTCAATTAATTA